>JACAAW010000001.1 GCA_013377115.1 Bacteroidota bacterium
ACCAGATACCAGCATTTATTGAACAACTTCAAAGCACAGCAAGAAATTGACAAATATTGTCCTTTGTTTCCAACCTATTCGAAACGAAAATTCGATCAGGAAATGCAATTATCACAAGAAGAAGTTGAAAAATTATTTACCAGTTTTGTGTCTTCACCTCAGGTGAAAAAAGTAGCAGACTTAATCAGTAAAAGGTTGAAAAGAAAACTCGAACCTTTTGATATTTGGTACGACGGATTTAAATCGAGAAGCACCATTTCTGAAGAAGATTTAAATAAAAAAACACGCGCACTTTATCCTAACAAAGATGCCTTCGCGAAAGATTTACCAAATATTTTAGTGAAATTAGGCTTCACCAAAGAAAATGCAGATTTTATCACATCAAAAATTTCTGTTGATGCTTCACGTGGCGCAGGTCATGCCTGGGGTGCGCAAATGAAAGAAGACAAAGCGCATTTAAGAACCAGAGTTGGGAAAGACGGAATGGATTATAAAGGTTACAACATCGCTGTTCACGAATTCGGACATAATGTGGAACAAACCATTACACTGAATAAAATTGATTATTATTTATTGAATGGCGTTCCCAATACTTCATTTACCGAAGCAATTGCATTTCTCTTCCAGCAAAAAGATTTGGAACTACTTGGAATTAAAAATGACGATGTAAACAAAAAACACTTATTTGCTTTGGATAATTTTTGGTCGGCTTACGAAATTATGGGCGTTTCTTTGGTTGATATTGAAGTTTGGAAATGGCTCTACGCCCATCCAGATGCCAATGCTGAGCAATTAAAACAAGCGGTAATTGCTATTTCAAAAGATGTCTGGAATAAATATTATGCTCCTGTTTTTGGTGTGAAAGACCAAACCATTCTAGCAATTTATTCTCACATGATTGACGTACCGCTTTATTTATCAGCCTATCCAATCGGACATTTAATTGATTTCCAAATTGAAAAAGACATCGAAGGCAAGCCATTCGCCAATGAAATTGAAAAGATTTTATTGAACGGAAGCATCATTCCACAATTGTGGATGAAGAATGCAGTTGGTTTAGAAATTTCGAACCAACCCATGCTGGATGCCACAGATGAGGCCTTGAAGGTGATAAAATAAGAGCGTTTTTATTATTTTCTTACCACCTCTTCAATAATTCTTGGAAAATGTTCAAATTCTAAAAGGTGAATTTTTTCTGCAAGCGTTTCAGCTGTGTCATTTTCGGAAATTTCGCATGTGGCCTGAAAAACTATTTGTCCTTCGTCGTAATGCTCGTTTACATAATGAATGGTAATTCCTGATTTCGGTTCTTTCGCTTCAATAACAGCTTTGTGAACATTGGCACCATACATTCCTTTGCCACCATATTTTGGAAGCAAGGCAGGATGAATATTGATGATTGAATTTGGAAAAGCTTTAATAATATTTTCGGGAACTTTTAATAAGAAACCAGCCAAAACAATAAAATCAATATTGTATTCCTTAAGTTTTTCGATAACAATATCCGTATTTTTAAATTGATCGGCAGTAAAAACGAAACTAGGTTTATTTAATTTTTTTGCTCTTTCCAGCACAAAAGCGTCTGATTTATTAGAAAGCACCAAAGAAATCTGAATTTTTGAGTTATTTGCAAAATATTCGATAATACGTTGTGCATTTGTTCCACTTCCTGAAGCAAAAATTGCTATATTTGTCATATAAATAAAATATTACCAGTAATTAAGGACAAAAGTAATTTATAAAACGAATAAATAAAAGAATTGTTAATATTTTAATTGACTGTTTTTCAATATTTTATCATATGCACTACAAAAATATGCATAAATTTAGTTGGTAATGACAGTTTAAATTTATTTCTTTGCACCCGTTTAACCAAAAATAGTAAAAACATGTCAGATATTGCAACAAGAGTAAAAGCTATCATAATTGATAAGCTAGGTGTTGACGAAAAAGAAGTTACCACTGAAGCAAGTTTCACAAATGATTTAGGTGCCGATTCACTTGACACCGTAGAATTAATCATGGAATTCGAAAAAGAATTTAACTTAGCGATTCCAGATGATCAAGCAGAAAAAATTAGTACTGTAGGGGATGCTGTTTCTTACATTGAAAACAATCAAAAATAATTTAAAATTATTTAGATGCAGTTAAAAAGAGTAGTAGTAACCGGCTTAGGTGCAATTACTCCATTAGGCAATTCCGTTTCAGAATACTGGAACGGGTTGATTAATGGAGTAAGTGGCGCTGATGTAATAACTCATTTTGATGCCTCCCTCTTTAAAACTCATTTTGCTTGTGAAGTAAAGAATTATGATTCTAACAATTTCTTCGATCGCAAAGAGGCTCGTAAATACGATCTTTATGCTCAATACGCACTAGTTGCTGCAGAAGAAGCTGTTAAAGATTCGAAAATTGATATAGAAAAAGAGAATTTAAATAGAATTGGTGTTATTTGGGGATCAGGAATTGGAGGTTTAAACACTTTCTATAATGAAGTTAGTGACTTTGCTAAAGGCAACGGACTTCCCAGGTTCAATCCATTTTTTATTCCGAAAATGATAGCAGATATTGCTGCTGGTCATATTTCAATAAAATATGGTTTCCGAGGACCTAATTTCACAACAACATCTGCATGTGCTTCTTCGGCAAATGCAATCATTGATGCATTAATGTATATTCGATTAGGTAAAGTTGATATGATAGTTTCAGGAGGTTCTGAAGCAGCAGTTAACCAAGCTGGATTGGGTGGGTTTAATGCAATGCAAGCCTTATCACAAAGAAATGATGATCCAAAAACAGCTTCAAGACCTTTTGATCTTGATCGTGATGGTTTTGTTTTAGGTGAAGGCGGTGGTTGTGTAATTCTTGAAGAATACGAACATGCTATCGCCAGAGGCGCAAAAATTTATTGCGAAGTTGCTGGTGGTGGTCTTTCAGCAGATGCATATCACATGACAGCTCCTCATCCAGAAGGTATGGGCGCTTCATTGGTAATGCAAAATGCACTTGAAGATGCAGGAATGAAAATTGAAGATATTGATTATATTAATGTTCACGGAACATCAACACCTTTGGGCGATATTAGCGAGCCAATGGCAATTGTTCGAGTATTTGGTGAACATGCGTATAAATTAAATATAAGTTCAACAAAATCCATGACAGGTCACTTGCTTGGTGCAGCAGGAGCGATAGAAGGAATTGCAGCAATTTTAGCAGTTCAAAACGATATCATTCCTCCAACCATCAACCATTTTACAAATGATCCCGAAATCGATCAAAGATTAAACTTTACATTTAATAAAGCTCAGAAAAGAGTTGTTACAAATGCATTAAGTAATACTTTTGGTTTTGGTGGACACAATGCTTCTATCATTTTCAAGAAATTTATTGGCTAACAATTGATTCTGAATTCACTTCGGCTTATTAAAGTAGTTTTTTCAAAAGACAAGCATTTAAGTTATGTCATAAAGAATATTTTCGGGTTTTACCCCGGAAATATTTCTATTTATAAGTTAGCCTTTCGACACAAATCTGCTTCAAGCGAATTAAAAAACGGTTTCAAGATTAATAATGAGCGCCTCGAATTTTTAGGCGATGCAGTTCTTAGTGCTGTGGTTGCAGATTTCCTCTTTAAGAAATTTCCTTTTAAAGATGAAGGTTTTTTAACCGAATTGCGCTCAAAAATAGTGAGCAGAGCCCAATTAAACAAACTTTCAGAGAAATTAGGATTGCAAAAACTAATCCAATCTACAGATTCTATTACTTTTAATAGATCTATTTATGGCGATGCCTTTGAAGCTTTTATTGGCGCATTATATATTGACAAAGGTTATCGGTTTACATCAAAAATTATACTTGATAGAATCATCAAATATCATTTAAACATTGACGAAATTGAAGCAACTGAAGTAAACTTTAAAAGCCGATTAATCGAAATTGCTCAAAGGGAAAAGAAAACTATTGAATTTGTTGTTGTCGAAGAAGTTGGATTCGGTTATCAAAAGTATTATGTGGTAAACGCTCTATTGGATAATGAAGTTGTTGGACAAGGAAAAGATAGCGGAATTAAGAAAGCAGAACAAAACGCTTCGGAAGATGCTATAAACAAGCTATTTTCAAAATCGTAATTTTTTCAAAATAGATTAGTATATTAGCGTTTTATTTCCCTCATGAAAAAATTGCAGCTCAATTTCGATTTTGAATCAGAATACACTCTTTTGGGAATTTGTACTCCTTTAAAAGATTATCGTCTTTCCTGGTTTCTAAACCAAAGTTTAAATTTGACGCTCACAAAAATTGAAGATTTTTCAATTACACTTCCAAAAAACACTGAGATTTCAACATTTTCAATTTATCATTATGTAGACGAAGAAAGTTTTTCAACTTATTCCTTTATTTCAAACAAAACAATCGGAAATGTTTTGGTTCCTGAGTTTCATCAAGCTGACTTTTTGCTTTTAATCAATGGACAAACTGGAAAATTAAACGAAAAAATATTTATTTCTGAAATAAAGAAAATTGCAAATGTCCTAACTGTTTTCAATATCGGAATCAATAAAACAAAAAGTTTAGAAATCATCATTTCTGATATAGAAATTCACCTTTCAAATATTTTCAGAAAAGAAAAGCAGGGTTATCAGCCAAAAGCTAATAAATCAATAAGCTGATTCAAATTGGTTTAAAAACCTCAAATCATTTTCGAAATATAATCGAAGATCTTTCACCGAATATTTGAGCATTGTAATTCGTTCAACACCCATTCCAAAGGCAAATCCTGTATATTCTTTACTATCGATTCCGCAATTTTCTAATACGTTTGGATCGACCATTCCGCAGCCCAAAATTTCGAGCCAACCAGTGTATTTACAAACATTACATCCTTTTCCTCCACAAATATTGCAAGAAACATCCATTTCTGCTGATGGTTCAGTGAAAGGAAAATAAGAAGGACGCAAACGAATCTGAGTTTTCTCACCAAACATTTCTTTTGCAAAATAAAGAAGTGTTTGTTTTAAATCGGCAAAAGAAACATCCTTGTCAATATACAATCCCTCAACTTGATGAAAAATACAATGCGCTCTGGCTGAAATTGCTTCATTTCTAAATACCCTTCCTGGTGAAATTGTTCTAATTGGCGGCTTTGAACCTTCCATAACACGAACTTGAACTGAGGAAGTATGCGTACGCAATGCTATATCGGGATTTTTCTCAATAAAAAAAGTATCCTGCATGTCTCTTGCAGGGTGTTCAGGAGGGAAATTTAATGCAGAGAAATTATGCCAGTCATTTTCAATTTCTGGTCCTTCGGAAACAACAAAACCAATTTTCGAGAAAATACTTACAATTTCGTTCCTTACAATTGAAATAGGATGACGAGTTCCCAAGACTTTATAATCAACAGGCAAACTTAAATCAATCGACTCTTTTTTATTTTCAGATTTACCTTGTTCAAATTTCTCTTTTAAAGTGTTTACTTTGTCTTGAACATTATTTTTTAGATCGTTCAATAATAAACCAACTTCTTTTCTTTGCTCTGCTGGTACATTTTTAAATTCAACAAATAAATCATTTAAAATTCCTTTTTTACCAAGGTATTTTAATCTTAGCTGCTCCGCATGATCTGCATTTTCAGCAATAAATGAATTAACATTACTTATCAGGCTTTCAATCTTTTGCTTCATTTTTTATATTTATTACTGCTCTATTACTTTTATGGTCATTTTAATATCTTCTTCAGGACGGTCATCAGATTTCCTGGTTTTAACATTGGCAATTTTATCAACAACTTCGATTCCTTCATACACTTCACCAAAAACAGTATAATTTGCATCTAAATGAGGAACTCCACCAATTGTTTTATAAATATCTCTTTCTTCTTTTGAGAAAATTTTACCAGTTCTTTTGGTCACAGCATCAATTTCTTCGTCAGTAAAAAGTTTTCCTTGAACAATATAAAACTGTGAACCTGATGATTCTTTTTTTGGATTAACATCATCACTTTCACGAGCAGCGGCAAGAGCTCCGCGTTTGTGAATATATTTCGAAACAAATTCAGCAGGAATATTATAACCTGGACCACCATCACCTAATTTTGTTTTGGGTTTGCAATCTTTTGAATCAGGATCACCACCCTGAATCATAAAATTTTTTATTACTCTATGAAATAAAATTCCATCAAAAAACTTTTGATTTACTAATTTCACAAAATTATCTCTATGTTGTGGCGTTTCGTTATACAAAATTAATTTTATGTCGCCCAAGCTAGTATTTATAAGGATTTTATACTCCTTTTCATTCAATTTTTTAGTTAAATTATTGAAGGAAAATAGACTGGAAATAATAAAAATGAAGAAAATTGAAAAAAATGTTTTTTTCATTACCATAAATTTTATTTACATTTGCTAATTGAATAAACTTGTAGCAAAAATAATAAAAAATTCATCAATTATGAAAAACATATTTACTCATAGATTATTGTTCTCTTTTATAATAATGTTTTCGGTGGTATTGTTATTTTCACAATGCAAGAAAGATGAGGAATGTGGAGTTGTTATTACCGTAAAATTAATGGGACCAACTGCTGGAGATACCAATCAATTAGTTACTAGCGCTGCTATTAAACTATGGAAAGGTGATGTTAATGAAGTTGGAACTACTGATGCAAATGGTAATTATTCCAGTAAATTTAAATTAGAGGCTATTTTAAATATTGATGTAAATAGAGGTGATACTATTCTTGGAAACGGAATTGTTAGGTTAAAACCAGGAGCTACAGTTTACAAAACCGTTTTTGTAAGTCACATTTAATACTAAATTTTTTACAATTTATTTTCGTAACAAACTCTGCAAAGCGGTTCGTAGCTGTCTTTTTCACCCAATACAACTAATTTTTCGATTGCAATGGTTCTATGAGAATAGTGAGCCAAATTTCCACAGTTTACGCATATTGCGTGCACCTTTGTAATATATTCAGCTGTGGCCAATAAACTTGGAATTGGCCCAAAAGGTTTTCCTAGAAAATCCATATCCAAACCAGCAACAATTACTCGTATTCCTCGGTTTGCCAATTGAGTGCAAACTGAAACCAATTCCGAATCAAAAAATTGGGCTTCATCAATCCCAACCACGTCAACATCATTGGCATACAATAAAATATGCGAAGCACTTGGAACAGGTGTTGATAAAATTGAATTCGAATCATGAGAAACAACTTTTTCTTCGTCGTATCTTATATCAATTTCCGGTTTAAAAATCTCAACTTTTTGCTTTGCAAATTTTGCACGTTTTAAGCGACGTATCAATTCCTCTGTTTTTCCAGAAAACATTGAGCCACAGACGACTTCTATCCAGCCTTTTCCAGTTGTTGGGTTTGTTGTATTTTCTAAAAACATTTAATTGAAATTATCTATAATCTTTTCTATCTTTATTCACTTTTTTCAAACACAAATTTAATTAAATCAACTTACAATTTTATTTTTGCCAATAAAATTTTCAACCATGGACAAAACCACCTTAAACCAACAAATTAGATTGCTTTTGGAAACTATTTCGGAGCAATCTGAAGCCATTTCTAAATATAATAATCGAATTCCACAGATTGAAATCGATATTATTTTAAATAATACTCGAAATCTTTATGAAAAATATTGCGAACTTGATAAATTAAATAACAGGTTATATTCTTATATAGATGAAGAGCCTATTACCTTGCTAAAGGAATACGAAAAGCCTCAAATAATACCAGAGAAAATTATTGAAGAACCCAAAGCTGAAATCATCCCTGAGCCAGAGCCTGTTATTGAGGAAATTCCAGTTATTGAACCAGAAAAAATTGAAATTGAAGAAGAAAAAACCTTAGTGGTTGATGAAACAGAAGAGATTATAGAAGCCCAGCCTGAAACTTTATTCGAAATTCAAGAAACTACCACAACCGAGATCACCAAAGAAGAAGTGATGACAGAGTCTACAAATCCATCCATCGACTTGTTTTCATCTTCAACTACAACAACGGAAACAATAAAAGTTGAGAAAAAATCATTCAACGAAAAAATTGCTGGAAACATGGAAGACAAAAGCGTTGCCCATAATTTTCAGCAAAATAAAATCTCCGATTTAAAAGCGGCAATTGGAATGAATGACAGATTTTTATTTATCAATGAGATTTTTAAAGGAAATTTACAAGAATATTCTGAACAATTAAACCTCTTAAACAATCAAAATAATCTTGAAGATGCAATAAGTTTATTAAATGGAATTGGGTTTAAACACAGCGTTCGTGAAGATTTAAAATCATTTAACACCCTAAAAGAATTAATCACCAGAAGATACCAATAAAAAAAATATGACTAAGAAATTCCTTAGTTTCTCGCTTTTTTGTCTTGTTTTTTTTGGTGGTTTTTCCCAGAACATTCAATATGCTCGTGAGGTAATTGATTCATTAACTTCCGAAAAAATGCACGGAAGAGGTTATGTGTTGAAAGGCGATAGCATTGCTGCAAATTATGTCGGTAAGGAGTTTCAGAAAAATCATTTAAAACATTTTGGCGAATCCTATTTTCAAAAGTTCCATATCTCGATAAATTCTTTTCCTGAAAAAGCTGAAATTCAAATTGGCAAAACCAAACTCATCCCAGGAATTGACTTTTCCGTTTTCGCTGCCTCGCCATCCATTTCTGGATCATTTAAATTGGCATGGATAAATAAGAGTGTTCTGGAAGATGAAACTCAAATAAAAAACTTGACCAATTCAAACTTAAAAAACAAAATTCTTGTTGTGGACAAATCTGGGATTGTAGATAAAAAAATCTTAGAAGTACTTGATGGTTTGCGATTCACTAATATTTTTAAAGCCAGAGCTATTATCTTCTTAACCAACAAAAAAATTATGGGATCGGTTTCTGGCGGCCAGAAACTTGCCGAATTCCCTGTTTTTGATTTGAAAGACAGTCTTATCAATCAAAAAACAAAGAAGATAAAGATCGATTTAAAAAATAAATTTTTTCCAAATTATTCCACTCAAAATGTAATTGGTTATATTGAGGGCAAAGAGCAACCCGATAGTTTTATTGTTTTTTCAGGTCATTATGACCATTTAGGCATGCTGGGCAAAAATACTTTCTTTCCTGGTGCAAACGATAATGCAAGTGGAATTTCAATGATGCTAAACCTAGCCGAATATTTTTCAAAAGACGAAAATAAACCAAAATATTCCATGGCTTTCATGGCTTTTTCATCAGAAGAAGTAGGAATATTAGGTTCCAAATATTATTCTGAAAACCCGTTATTTCCTTTAAATAAAATAAAATTTCTAATAAATATCGACATGGTTGGTTCGGGCGAAGATGGTGTTACTTTAGTAAATTCAACTGTTTTCGATAAAGAATATAATTTGCTTAATTCTATCAACGACGAAAAAAAATATTTAAAGAAAATCAACAAACGCGGAGAAGCAGCAAATAGCGATCATTATTTTTTTTATAAAAATGGTGTAAAATGTTTCTTTATTTATTCGAATGGAGCTTATAGCGAATACCATAATCCGATGGATAAATCATCGGCATTACCTTTAAACGCCTTCGAAAATATTTTTAAAATTCTTCGAGATTTTGTTCAGGTTTATTAATCAATTATCACTTTTCTTTCAAAAATATTTCTTTCCTTTGCCATAGGTTTTATCAGAATTAATAGCATTTTCAATAAATTGAAATACAATAATTACCATACCCACACGAAATTTTGCGATGGCTCGTCTGAACCACGAAAATATGTATTAAAAGCTATAGAATACAAAATGGAACAAATGGGTTTTTCTGCTCATGCACCAGTTCCATTTGAAAATAAATGGAGCATCGCCCCTTCTGATTTAGAAAAGTATTTCTTTGAAATTGAACAACTAAAAAAAGAATTCATAAAAGAGATAACTATTTTGCTCGCTTTAGAAATTGATTATATTCCGGGCATTACAGCTGAATTCTCTTCTTATAAAAATTCCAATTTGGATTATATTATTGGTTCAATCCATTTTGTAAAAAATAAAGTCAATAATGGACTTTGGTTTATTGATGGTCCTATTGAAGGTTATATTAAAGGCATTGAAGAAATTTTTAATAATGACATTCAGCTGGCGGTTGGAAACTATTACCAGCAAATATCAGAAATGGCAAAAATTCAAAAGCCAGATATCATTGGACATATTGATAAAGTAAAAATGAACAATAAGGGCCGTTTTTTTTCTGAAGAAGAAAAATGGTATGAAAAATTAATAGATAAAACACTTAGAGATATTAAAGATTGCGGATGTATCATTGAAATTAATACTCGGGGAATTTATCGAAAGAAATGCAATTCATTATTTCCATCATTATCGATAATTGAAAAAATTCATTTTCTTGATATCCCTATTATTGTAAGCTCAGATGCGCATCAACCCGAAGAATTAATAAATGAATTTGATGCAACATATAGGACTTTGAAGGAAATTGGAATCAGAAAAACCAAAATTTTCGAAAACAAAAGGTGGATTAGCAAAGAAATTGAATAATTATGGCGAACGAATTGAAAAGATTTGTTAATTTTCAATAATATTAAGTGTAAGATTTTTTTTATTCAAATAGATGTTTTACCTTTGCAGGCTTTAAATTAAAGAAAAAAGTTGGATAAACTTAGCAAATATTCAATTCCATTTGCAGGATTAAGTGTTGGAAATCATCACTTTAATTTTTCAATTGAAGATGCGTTCTTTGAAAATTTTGAATTTTCAGAAATTCAAAAAGCTAATATTGTAGTAAATATTGAGTTCCAAAAACAATCAGCAATGTTCATTTTGCTTTTTGAAATATCGGGAACCGTTAATATTGTTTGTGATAGATGTTTGGATAATTTTGATTTCCCAATACAAGGCAATTACAAGCTAATTGTTAAATTCGGAGATAACCAATTTGAAGAAACAGACGAAATATTAATTATTCCTGAAAAAGAACATCAAGTAAATATTTCACAATACATTTATGAATATATTCATCTTTGCTTACCACTTCAAAGAATTCATCCAGAAAATGAAGCGGGAGAAAGTGAATGTAATCCAGATGTTTTAGAAAAATTAAACAAACATAAAAATTTGAGAAATCCAGAAGAGCCTATTGACGAACGCTGGAATGCTCTTAAAAACATTAAATTAAATTAAAATTAGATAACAATTAAATAATATTTTTTTATGGCACATCCTAAACATAAAATATCGAAAACGAGAAGAGACAAAAGAAGAACACATTATAAAGCTGTTGCTCCTACAGTTGCAATTTGTTCAAATTGTAGTTCACCTGTTCTTTATCACAGAGTTTGTGGTGAATGCGGTTACTACAAAGGAAAATTGGCAATTGAAAAAGCTGCTACAGTTTAATTAATTTTCACTTTTTCCAATAATTAGTACCTTGCAAATAAAAATAGGTATCGACGTAATGGGTGGCGATTTTGCACCACAGGCTACAATTGCCGGTGCAATTTTAGCTTATAGTGAGTTGCCCCAAAATGTGACTATTGTTCTTATTGGCGACAAAGAAACCATTTTATCGGAATTGGCTAAAAACGGTGCTTCGTCTGATAATTTTGAAATAGTTCATGCCCCAGAAGTGATTTCAATGGGTGAACATCCAACAAAAGCTTTCACACAGAAACCAAATTCCAGCATTTCTGTTGGATTTAAACTTCTTAAGAAAAATGAAATTGATGCTTTTTCCAGTGCTGGGAACACTGGAGCGATGTTAGTTGGATCAATTTATACCATCAATGCTGTTCCAGGAATTTTACGTCCTTGCACAACCACTATTTTACCAAAAGAAAATGGTTCTGTTGGTATTTTGCTTGATGTTGGAACATTACCCGATTGCAAACCAGATATCATGTATCAATTTGCTATTTTGGGTTCTATTTATGCTCAAAATGTTTTAAACATTGACAATCCAAAAGTTGGTTTATTGAATATTGGCGAAGAAGAAGAAAAAGGAAATATTTTATGCCAGTCTACCTACAAACTAATGAAGGATACGAAAGATTTTAATTTCATTGGAAACATAGAAGCTCGCGATTTATTTAAAGAAAAAGCAGATGTTTACGTTTGTGATGGTTTTACTGGAAATATTATTCTCAAAAATACTGAAGCTGTTTACAGAATGATGGCTAAAAGAGGTTTAACAGACGAGTATTTTGAAAGATTCAATTATGAAAATTATGGTGGAACTCCTATTCTAGGAATTAATTCTACTGTACTTATTGGCCACGGCATTTCTAATGCGAAAGCAATAAAAAATATGATTATTTTGTCGAAAGAAGTTCACGAAGCAAAACTTTCACAGAAAATTACAACTGCATTACAAAAATTTATTCAGATTGAGCCAGAAACCTCAAAATGAGTTTAATAATATTACCATGACAAAAATTAGAGCAGCAATTACCGGTGTTAATGGGTATGTTCCTGAATATATTCTTACAAATAATGAATTAGCAACAATGATTGATACCACTGATGAGTGGATCATGACAAGAATTGGAATTAAAGAAAGAAGAATTCAAAAAGGAGAAGGTTTAGGAACTTCTGATATGGGAGCTGAAGCTGTTTTGGGTCTTTTGAAAAAAACCAATACGAAACCAGAGGATGTTGATTTTTTAATTTGCGCTACAGTTACTCCTGACATGCAGTTCCCTGCAACCGCCAATGTAATTAGCGATAAAGTTGGAATTACCAATGCTTTTAGTTTTGACTTAAACGCAGGTTGTTCTGGATTTTTATTTGCTTTAGCGACTGCTTCTAAATATGTTGAATCTGGCGAATATAAAAAAGTGATTGTAGTTGGAGCTGAAAAAATGTCTTCAATTGTTGACTATACAGACAGAGCTGTTTGTCCTATTTTTGGCGACGGAGCTGCCGCGGTAATGTTAGAACCAACAACCGAAGATTTAGGAATTGTTGATAGCATGATGAAAGTTGATGGTGCAGGAAGAAAATATCTACATCAAAAAGCTGGAGGTTCAGTAAAACCATCTTCACACGAAACCATTGATGCCAGGGAACATTTTATTTATCAAGAAGGACAACCAGTATTTAAATATGCTGTTACCAATATGGCTGATATTTCAGTTGAAATGATGAAAAAACATAACCTAACAGCAGACGATATTGCATGGTTGGTTCCTCATCAGGCCAATATGAGAATTATTGATGCTACTGCAAACAGAATGGGATTATCGAAAGAAAAAGTAATGATCAATATTCAAAAATACGGCAATACAACTGCAGCAACACTTCCTCTTTGTTTATGGGAATGGGAATCTCAATTAAAAAAAGGAGACAATATTATTCTCGCAGCGTTTGGGGCAGGATTTACCTGGGGTGCAATTTATCTTAAATGGGCATACAACTCTTAATAAATGAAGCCATCTTTTGATGGCTTTTTTAATATAAAAACAATTGTCATGCCTAAACTTTATATCATTCCTACACCAATCGGAAACCTTGAAGACATAACGCTTCGGGCATTAAGAATTTTAAGCGAAGTTGATTTTATTTTAGCTGAAGATACAAGAACTACTGGCAATTTATTGAGACATTATAATATCAGCAAGCAAATTATTTCCCATCATTTACATAACGAGCATAAAACTGTTGCACAAATTTGTGATAAAATTTCTTCAGGAAACTCCGCTGCATTGGTATCAGATGCGGGAACACCAGCTATCTCTGATCCCGGATTTTTGCTTGTGAGGGAATGTATAAAAAATGACATAGAAATAGAATGTTTACCAGGCCCAACTGCATTAATTCCTGCACTTGTCAACTCAGGTTTTCCATGCGAAAAATTTTGTTTTGAAGGATTTTTACCACAAAAAAAAGGCAGACAAACCCGTCTTAACTTTCTGAAAGAAGAAAAGAGAACGATGATTTTTTACGAATCACCTCACCGCTTATTAAAAACCCTTGAGCAATTTCTTGAATTTTTTGGATCAGAAAGAAGGGTATCTGTTTCAAGGGAATTAAGTAAAATTCATGAAGAAAATGCCAGAGGCACAATTTCTGAAGTAATATTACATTTCCAAAACAAAACAATAAAAGGCGAAATCGTTATTGTTCTAGAAGGAGCCCAGGAATAAAATTTATTATTTTTTATTTTGTAACTTTTTCTTTTTTAAGTGCGTCTCATTCAAAAACGAGATTATTAATAACACTTAAAAACAAAAATATGAAAAAGCTAGTTTTAACATTCGCAATTGTTGGTATATTATTTTCATTTAAATCATTTGCTGAGCCAACTTCAAAAAACGTATTACAGATTATCAATAAAGAATTCAAGTATCCGCAAAAGGCAATTGAATCAATGCTTCAAGGTGAAGTATATGTTAGTTTTAGTTTAAACTCCTCAGGTGATGTAACCATAAACTCAACTAACGGAATGGATGAAGAATTAAAAACCTATGTTGTTAAGGAATTAATGAAAATAAAATTTCCAAAAAATGCCGTTACAAATGAGGAAGAATTCAATGTTAAATTCTCACTACAATTAAAGTAAAATGATTTGAATAAAAAAAAGAGGCAGTTGTTACTGCCTCTTTTTTTTATTCTGGAGTTTCCGTATAAATATCCGGAAGATTTATTTCATCTTTTACGATAAACGCATTTTGAAACTGTTCGTAGATTTTTTTCAAAAACCTTGTAGCATCAATTCTATTTCTAAAATCTCCTACCCTTACTTTATAATTTGGTTCTTGAAACATCACGTAAGAGCCAACTTCAGGATATTTAGAAGAAAATTCAGATTTTATTGAAAGTGCTTTGCTTTTCGAATTATTGCCAGAGTCAAAATAAATCTGGATTCGATATCCTTGAATTCCTTTCAAGTTTTCATTAAACGCAATATGTTTATCAACAAGGGTATTCACTTTTGAATCCTGAATAATTTCAACTTTACCAGGCTTTTTGGTTTGAGAAAAAGCGATAGTTGAAACAAACAAAACTAAAAAACAAAAAATAAACCTAAGTCTCAAAAACATATTTTTATAATTGCGCCTGTAATCCGTAAATTTGTTTTGGATGTATTGATAATACAGGAATAGGTGAATGATTTACCAATTGCTGTGCATAAGGTCCTAACCAAATATTTGATGCTCCAGAATCTTGATCTGTCATAATAGCAATAAGCTCAGCATTTATGCTTTGAGCATATTCAATAATAATATCAGATTCATTAGAACCTTTTCTTGTTTCACAAACGAAGTTCACCTTGTTTTCGGCAAAATATTTTGTTGTTTGCTCAGTGTATTTTTCAATAACTTTATTTACTTCTTTTACCTTTGAGGTTTGAGTGGCTAAAACATGAACTTCTGCTTTCATTAATTTTGCCAATTCAGCAACAAAAGGTACTTTTTGACGAGTATCCATAGTATCATCGATAGGAAGAACAATTTTTGAAATCTTTTTTGTAGTACAAAATCCATATCTAATTGTAATCACAGGACAAGGGGATGATGTTACAATTTTATAAGCATTACTTCCAATCCAAAACTCTTCAAATCCAGAAACACCATGAGTTCCAGCAATAATCATATAGGCATCATTGTATTTGGCTTGGTTTGCTATTTCGGTATGAACTTTTCCTTTTCTAACTTTGAAATCTATTTTCCCTTTTTTCAATAGAGATTTATGTTTTTCAATAATTTCTTTAAATCTCTCTTCTATGTTTTTTACTTGTTTTTCATCCATTTGCTTATAAATGGAATCTGTTGTGTTTGGTTTTTTTACCCATACAAGCAAAATATTAGCATTTACAGTATTAGCAATGGTTATTGCAAATTTTAGTGCGTGAAAAGATCCTTTAGAAAAATCAATTGCTACAATAATTTCTTTCATAAAATCAGTTTTTGGTTGGTTTAATTCAAACGACTAAAGTAAAATATTTTATCTATAAATTTACAAAAAAAAATGCAAAATCAATACTTTTTTTTGGAAAATGAAAAAGAAAATCATTTAAAGAATTTTATTACTTTTGTTTTCAACGGAAAGTGCAAAAAAGAAAATGAACGACAACTTAAATCCTGATGATAAAAACCTTTCTCCTGCGGAAAAGGAATACGAAAAAACCTTACGTCCAGGGGATTTCAATAGCTTTGTTGGGCAAGAAAGTATCGTTGAAAATTTAAAAATTTTTGTACAAGCTGCCAAAAAAAGAGGAGAAGCCCTTGACCATATTCTTTTGCATGGACCTCCTGGCCTTGGAAAAACAACCCTTTCAAATATTATTGCCAACGAATTAGGTGTAAACATTAAAATTACATCTGGACCAGTGCTTGATAAACCAGGTGATTTGGCTGGTTTACTCACCAATTTAGGAGAAAATGACGTTTTATTTATTGATGAAATTCATAGATTAAGTTCAATTGTTGAAGAATATCTTTATTCAGCAATGGAAGATTATAAAATAGATATCATGATTGAAACGGGTCCGAACGCCCGCAGCATTCAAATTTCATTGAATCCCTTTACTTTAATCGGAGCAACAACCCGTTCGGGATTATTAACGGCTCCTTTAAGATCCAGATTTGGAATCAATTCCAGACTATCATATTACGATAGCAAACTTTTAGAACAAATTGTAACCCGTTCTGCTTCTATATTAGACATTGAAATTTTACCAAATGCAGCAATGGAAATTGCAAGACGAAGTCGGGGAACTCCACGTATTGCGAATGCTTTATTAAGGAGAATCCGAGATTTTGCTCAAATAAAAGGCAATGGAACTATTGATTTGGAAATAACACTATTTGGACTTTCAGCACTAAATGTTGACAAAAATGGCTTGGACGAAATGGATATCCGAATTCTATCCACCATTATTGATAAATTTAAAGGCGGACCTGTAGGAATATCAACAATTGCTACAGCCGTTGGAGAAGATTCAGGAACGATTGAGGAAGTTTATGAACCTTTCCTTATTCAAGAAGGTTATATAACCAGAACACCCAGAGGAAGAGAAGTTACAGAATTTGCATATAAACATTTGGGTAAAGTTCCAAGGGCAAATCAGAATACCTTGTTCGAATAATTCATTTTATGAATTCATCAGAATCCTTACTTTCAGAAGAAATAAAGCAAAAAGCATTTGAAATTGGCTTTTCTGCATGTGGTATTTCGAAAATTGAAAATCTGGATTCTGAAAGTGATTTTTTAGAGAATTGGATCAATAAAGGCTTTAACGCCGAAATGAATTATCTAAAAAACCATAAAGAAAAACGAAGAAACCCTGCATTATTATTAGAAAATTCTGTTTCGGTAATTTCATTATTAATCAGCTATTCAACTGATGAAAAACTTGACGATGCTTCTTTTTATAAAATTGCAAAATATGCTTATGGCAAAGATTACCATGAAGTAATTAAAGCCAAGCTTGAAAAACTCATGGTATTCATCAAAGAAAAAACCGGAACAAAAATAATTCGTGGTTTTGTTGATTCTGCTCCATTTTTCGAAAAACCCTGGGCTGCAAAAAGCGGTTTGGGATGGATTGGAAAAAACTCTTTGCTAATCAATAAAGAATTGGGTTCTTATGTTTTTATTGGAGAAATAATTACAGATGTTCAACTAAAATATGATTTACCTTTCGAAAACTCGCTTTGTGGAAATTGCAATAAATGCATTGAAGCTTGCCCAACCAACGCTATTAATGATAATTGCTCAATAAATGCATCAAAATGTATTGCTTATCATACCATAGAAAGCAAATCTGATTTACCCGAAAATTTGAATTTTAATAATTATATCTACGGTTGTGACATATGCCAGGATGCTTGTCCATGGAACCAAAAACTTGCAAACACCAAAGAAGATGCTTTTCATTTAAACCCAAAAATAAAAAAACTCACCAAATCTGATTGGGAGAATTTAACCGAAGCTGCTTTTAAAGAGATTTTTGCTGAAAGCGCAATGAATAGAGTAAAATATCACCAGTTAATTAGAAATATCAATTTTGTGACTAAATAAAATCTCTATTTGCAATTACAGCTTGTCGAAAAATAAATCTTTGTATAAGGCAAAAGTTGGGAAATTTCTTCTTGTCCCTTTTCGTTAATGCCAATTACACGCAAATCCAAAACTTTCAAGGTGTTTTTTAATTGAGAAATTTCATCTGGAAAAACAGTCAGGTAATTTCCCCACATATCAAAATAGCTTAACTTTTGTAAATTCTTAATTTCTTTTGGGAGCTCTGTAATTTCGTTTTCATTTATAATTAATGAATCCAAATTGGTTAATTCACAGAGTTCAACAGGGAAAACTGTAAGTTTATTTCTCGCTAAATTAAGAATTTTTATCTTGGTAAGTGACTTTATTTCAGGAGGAATAATTTTGATTTTATTCTTTGCTAAATTTAATTCTTCTAAGTTTTTGAATTTGAAAATTTCCACCGGAAACTCTTCCAACTTTTTTTTATGTAAATCTAGAATTTTTACTCCATCAGGATTTGTTAAAGCATCTTCAATGGAATTATATTCTCCAGGCCTCAAATCCTCATTATTTTGAGCAAAAGAAATCAAACCCCAAAAAACAAAAAGAAATGAAAGAATAAATTTCATTTTCAGCAAGATTAATTATTCAAAATTGATAAGCAAATTTAATCTTTTTAAAGTTCAATACAAGATTATGATAAAATATCTATCGCTTTTCTTTGATCTTGGGATAATTGAAGTTTCAATTCTTCTAAACCATTGAATTTTTGCTCATCTCTAATCCTATCAATTAACGAAATTGAAATAACTTCATTGTAAATATCGGCATCGAAATCAAAAATATTCACTTCGATTGAAATACCAGTTAAATTCAAAGTTGGTCTGGTGCCGATATTTAACATTCCTTTATAAATTTTCTTATTCCATTCCACTAAAACAGCATAAACTCCATTGCCAGGAATCAATTTATATTTATTGTTGATGCTTAAATTTGCGGTCGGATATCCAATAGTTCTTCCGAGTCTATTTCCTTCAATAACGGTTCCTTTAATTGAATAATTGTATCCTAAATAACAATTCGCAAGTTTGATATTTCCAATTTCGAGAGCTTTCCTAACTTTTGTTGAGCTCACAGCAATTTCGGAAATGTTTTTTGCGGGAATTTCCTCTACCTCAAAGTTGTATAATTTTCCCAAATCCGCAAGATTATGAGAATTTCCTTCCTGATTATTTCCAAATCGATGGTCATAACCAATGATAAATTTTTTAGTTTTTATTTTATCAACTAAATATTGCTTGACAAATTCGGCAGCCGACAATTTTGAAAACTCTTTTGTAAAAGGAATTTCAATAACATAATCAATTCCAAGGATTTCGAGAATTTGAAATTTTTCTTCTTGAGTTGAAATTAATTTTAAATCGGATTGTTCGGGAAAAAGAACAATTCTTGGGTGAGGGAAAAAAGTAATTAATACAGAAGTTCCTCCACATTCTTTCGCATTTTGAATCAGGTTTTTTATTACTTCCTGATGTCCAATATGAATTCCATCAAAAAAACCCATGGTAACAATGGGAAATTTGTCATTTATCTGAAAAGAATTATCGTAAAAAATAGTCACTATAGCTTTGCTTTCTATTAATTTATAACGGTTTAGAATTTTTTTTCAAAATTATAAAAATAATGTAGAATTAATCTTGGTAAATTTCATAAAAAATTATAATTTCGTTTTCTGAAAAAGTTAATAAGAAATAAACCATAACTTACTATAAACCAACACACATGCTATCTACTACAAAAGGAAAAATTGCTCAAATCATTGGACCAGTTGTCGATGTTACATTTGACCAAGAGGGAAATCTACCAAGAATTTTTGATGCCTTAGAAATTACAAAAGAAGACGGACACAAAATCGTTATTGAGTGTCAGCAACATATTGGTGAAGATACCGTTCGTGCAATTGCGATGGATTCAACTGACGGCTTGCGTCGTGGAATGGAAGTTGTTGCAACGGGACAAACAATTACAATGCCTACTGGCGACGAAGTTAAAGGTCGTTTATTGAATGTAATTGGAGAAGCAATTGATGGTATTGGTGTATTAGAGAAAAAAACTTCTTACAGCATTCATAGAGATCCACCTAAATACGAGAATCTTTCTACAACTAAAGAAATTCTATTTACTGGAATTAAAGTTATTGATTTACTTGAACCATATTCAAAAGGTGGTAAAATTGGTTTGTTTGGTGGTGCTGGTGTTGGTAAAACCGTTGTTATCATGGAACTTATCAACAATATCGCAAAAGGTTATGCAGGTATGTCGGTTTTTGCTGGTGTTGGTGAAAGAACAAGAGAAGGTAACGATTTATTACGCGAAATGATTGAATCAGGCGTTATTAAATACGGTGATGAATTTAAAGAAAGCATGGAAAAAGGAGATTGGGATCTTTCTAAAGTTGATAAAAACGAACTTTTAAAATCTCAAGCAACTTTGGTTTTTGGTCAGATGAACGAACCTCCTGGAGCTCGTGCAAGAGTTGCTCTTTCTGGTTTGACAATGGCAGAATATTTCCGCGATGGTGATGAAAAATCAGGTGGTCGTGATATTTTATTCTTTATTGACAATATTTTCCGTTTCACACAAGCAGGTTCTGAAGTATCGGCACTTTTAGGTCGTATGCCATCAGCTGTAGGTTATCAACCAACACTTGCTACTGAAATGGGTATGATGCAAGAAAGAATTACCTCAACAAAACGTGGTTCTATTACTTCAGTTCAGGCGGTTTACGTTCCTGCGGATGACTTAACTGACCCTGCTCCTGCTACAACATTCTCTCACTTAGATGCTACAACAGTATTAAGTAGAAAAATTTCAGAGCTTGGTATTTATCCTGCTGTGGATCCTTTGGATTCAACCTCAAGAATTTTAACTCGTGAAGTAGTTGGTGATGATCATTATGATACAGCACAAAATGTAAAAGAAATTTTACAACGATATAAAGAACTTCAAGATATTATTGCAATTCTTGGTATGGATGAATTATCTGAAGAAGATAAATTAGTTGTACAAAGAGCAAGAAAAGTTCAAAGATTTTTATCTCAGCCATTTTTCGTTGCGACACAGTTTACTGGATTAGCTGGCGCATTCGTTTCAATTGAAGATACCATCAAAGGCTTTAAAATGATTCTTAATGGTGAAGTTGATGACTATCCAGAAAATTCTTTCCACATGGTTGGAACAATTGAAGAAGCGATTGAAAAAGGAAAGAAATTGATTGCAGAAGCTAACGCATAACTTTGTCAGTGCATAATGTCTGACTGCTGCGTTACTCTTGTCTGAAAAACCAGTCATTTACCTGAGTAAATTTCTGATTTTAAGACTTCTAAAGCCTTGCATTCAAACATTTTGAACAAACAAAATAATAACAACAAAAACAAAGACAAAAATGTTTTTAGAAATAATAACTCCTGATTTAAAATTATTCTCTGGCGAAGTTAGCTTGATTCAATTACCTGGAATTGATGGTTCTTTTGAGTTGCTTAATAATCACGCTCCAATTGTGAGTGTGCTTGCAAAAGGCAAAATAAAAATCATTGATTCCGAAAAAACCAAACAGTATTTTGATGTTAATGGTGGCGTAATTGAAATGCAAAATAACAAAGCCATTATTTTAGCTGAATAATTTTTACTTAAGTACATATTGATTTTACTTGGAATTATTCAAGTAAACAAACTACAATAATATGTTACAATCCCATTTATATGATAAACTATTTTCTAAAAAATGGTTTATTTCATACAGTTTAATTATTCTTGGGTCATTTATTCTTGCGGCGGCTTTCGTTTTTTTTATCACGCCATATAAAATTATACCTGGCGGTGTTTTTGGGATTTCAATTGTAATTCATTATTTATTCGGAGCTCCTGTCGGAATTACAGCGCTAATCATTAATATTCCATTAACAATTATTGGGATAAAAATCCTCGGACCGAGGTTTGGGATTAAAACAGTTGTCGGCATGGTGCTTTCATCTGTTTTTATGGATTTGCTCACCTATTTTTGGGGAGAAAGACCTTTGGTTGTAAATGACGCCTTGTTATCTACAATTTTTGGAGGCGTTTTATCAGGTTTTGGATTGGGATTGATTTTTAAAGCAAAAGCAACCTCTGGAGGCTCTGATATAATTGCTATGATAATTGCAAAATACACCAAACTACCAATTGGCCAATTGATGATTTATGTTGACTCTTGCATTGTTTTAATTGGTTTATTTGCTTTCGGCGACTGGAAAATCCCTTTGTATTCCTGGCTGGTAATTTTCCTTTGTGGAAAAGTGATTGATGTTGTTTTGCAAGGAGTGAGTTACGACAAAACTGTTTTTATTGTTTCCGATAAATACGAAGAAATTAGAAATGTAATTATTAATGATCTTGATAGAGGTGGCACAACCATAAAAGCAGAAGGAATGTATCAAGGCAATCCCAAAAATGTGATTTTCACCAACGTAAACAGACGTGAACTGGCTATTTTACAATCTTATATTCACCAGATTGACCCCAATGCATTTATGACTGTAATCAATGCCAACGAAGTAATTGGTAGTGGTTTTAAATCCTTGAAAGAGAAAGTGATTGAATAAAACGTTAATTCCTATCAATCGCATTCAAATCATTGAAGGCAATTTTTAGTCGGTCTACCAATGTTTTTTCGCCTTCGTAAAGCCATGCGCGTGGATCGTAATATTTTTTATTGGGTTTTTCGTCGCCATCAGGATTTCCTATTTGTCCTTGAAGATAGGCTTCGTTTTTCTTATAGAAATTCATTACACCTTGCCAGTAGGCCCATTGGGTATCGGTATCGATGTTCATTTTTACAACTCCATACGAAATTGCTTCTCTAATTTCTTCCTGGCTTGATCCAGAACCACCATGGAAAACAAAATTTACTGGATTCTCAATCGTATTGTATTTTTCTTGAATAAACTTTTGAGAGTTAAGAAGGATTTTAGGTTCTAATCTAACGTTTCCAGGTTTGTATACACCATGAACATTACCAAAAGATGCTGCAATTGTAAAGTTTTTGCTGATTGCACTTAATTGCTCGTAAGCAAAAGATACATCTTCGGGTTGTGTATATAGTTTCGAATTGTCAATATCGCTATTATCAACTCCATCTTCTTCTCCACCAGTTACTCCAAGTTCAATTTCTAAAGTCATACCAATTTTGCTCATTCTTTCGAGATATCTTTTGCAGATTTCAATGTTTTCTGTTAAGGTTTCCTCGGAAAGATCTAACATATGTGAACTATAAAGCGGTTTTCCATTTTTTTGGAAATATTTTTCGCCAGCATCTAAAAGGCCATCAATCCATGGAAGCAATTTTTTTGCTGCATGATCAGTATGCAAAATAACTGGAACACCATATAATTCAGCAATATTATGAACATGCTCTGCTCCAGAAATAGCTCCTCTTATTGCAGTCTTTTGATTTTCATTTGGCAAACTTTTTCCAGCATAAAACAATGCTCCACCATTAGAAAACTGAATAATAATTGGAGAATTTACTTCTCTAGCAGCGGCCATTACACCATTAACTGAATTGGTTCCAACAACATTAACTGCGGGGATTGCAAACTTATTAAGTTTTGCTATTCTAAAAATTTCTTGTAAATCGTTTCCACTTGCAACACCTGCTGCGATATTTTGCATAACTTTTTGTGACATATGTTATTTCGTTTTATTGTTTAATTCCCAAATATAAAATTTTTATTAAAATTTCTCTTAACTTTTTGTCATTAATTTAAATCCAATTCCATGAACATTCAATAACTCTACTGTAGGATCGCTTTTTAAATATTTCCTCAACTTCACAATGTAAACATCCATACTTCGGGCATTAAAATAGCTGTCGTCCTGCCAAATTCTATTCAAGGCAATTGTTCGGTCGAGGACTTCGTTCATGTTTTCACACAAAAGTTTTAGTAATTCAGCCTCTTTTGAAGTAAGTTTTTGATCAATTCCTTCAAAAAGCAAAGTTTGATGAGGATAATCGAAAGTATATTTCCCAAGAACAAAAACATTTAATTTTTTGTTTTCATCATCCTCAGGAACAGAACGCCTTAATATTGCTTTCATACGCAGCAATAACTCTTCCATATTAAATGGCTTGGTAATATAATCATCAGCGCCAATATTTAAACCATCCAAAATATCTTCTTGCATTGCCTTTGCTGTAAGGAAAAGTAAAGGGATTTTTTTATCCGTTTTTCGAATTTCTTTTGCAAGAGTAAACCCATCCTTTATTGGCATCATTACATCAATAATACAAAAATCGAAATGCTCTTTTTTGTAAGTATTATGTGCCTCCTGACCATTAACACATAAATTTACGCTAAATCCTTTAGCTTCCAAATAGGCTTTTAATATGGTTCCTAAATTTTTATCATCTTCTGCGAGCAGAATTTTTGTGTTTTTTGTTTCCATGGGGTTAAAAATTAGTTTTTTCTAAAGGAATTGAAATAATAAACGTTGATCCATTTTTTAGTTCACTTTCAACATGAATGGTTCCTTTGTGTTTTTCAATTATTGCTTTTACATAACTGAGTCCAAGACCAAATCCTTTTACATTGTGAACATTTCCTGTTGAAACCCTATAAAGGTTTTCGAAAATTCTTTTTTGATTTAATTTACTAATACCAATACCATTGTCGGTAATTCTGACAACAATATGGCCGTTTATATTTTCTGTTTCAATAATAATTTTGGGATTTTCAGGACTGTATTTATTTGCATTATCAAGCAAATTATAGAAAACATTTGAAATATGAACTTTATCAGCATGAACAAAATCATTATTTGCATTTAATTGAAGTATCAATTCTCCATTATTATTTTCTAATTGAAGGATGAAACTTTTTAGAACATCCTCAATTATTTGATGCAAATTTACCTCTTCCAATCTAAGTTTTAAATGTCCATGATCTAAAAGAGCCGTTTGAAGCACTTTTTCTGCCAAGGTTTCTAAACGTTTATTCTCTTCGTTTATTACATTCAAATAGCTATTATAAAGAGCATCTGACTTGACCATATCAGGATCATTTAGAGCCTGACAAGCCAATGAAATTGTTGAAATTGGAGTCTTAAATTCATGTGTCATATTATTAATAAAATCGTTTTTCATTTCAGAAAGCTTCTTTTGCTTATAAATAGTAAAGATGGTGTATGAAAAAGAAAAAACAATAACCACAAGTAAAATTGCAGAAATAGAAAGCATCGACCACATTTGTGTTAAAATGTACTGTTTTTGCTGGGGAAAATATAACATTAAAAATTGTGGTGGCATGAACAAATTGTTTGGAAATATAGACGCCATAAATCCATTGTATTGAAGGTCGTGAGTATACCTTCCGGTCTTTTCAAAAATGAATTTATTCTGAATGGTACTATAAACTCCAAATTCATAATCTGTCCTAATTCCTTTATATTTCATTTCAACATTTATCAATGAATCAATAAAAAGAGGGTTTATCCTTTTTTCTGTTGGATCATAGTGCTCCAAATTCACCATATCCTCAAACAAATCACTTACGATACTAGATTTTTTGAAAAAGACATCAATTTTATTATTTAAACTATCAATATGATCATGTTTCCGAATTGGCTGTGGATTTGTAATTTGATTTAATTTATTGGAGTTCTTTTCAATTTGAATGGGAGCATTTTCATTATAGGAAACTGTTGATGAGTCAATTACAGAATCTGTACCTAGGGAATGAGTTTTAGAATATTCTATTTTTATTTTCCTAAAGGAATATTTAAATGCACTATCAGAAGGCTCTGTAAAAGACTCTGACATGTTTTCAACTTCTTTAAAAAACATTCCATTGAGGGAATCTATAAAACTGAAAAAAGGCAGGGATTTGGATGATTGATTGATGTTATTTTTTAATTTTTTGGAAAGTTCAATTTTTTCAAGCTTCACAACAACATTTGTCAAAGCTTCATTTACATCTTTATTAAAGTTTGCTTCACGAATTGCAATTGCATTTTCAATCCATGACAATTGAATCCCAACCAAGCCAACCAAAGCCATAGAGATGAGAACAATAATAATAATAATGGTTTTCTTATTTGTCATTTAGAAGTAAATTATACAAATTTACGCAATCAATAGGGATATACACCTGACTCTTAACATCTTTTAACAATAGTTAACGAACGTTAACATTAGCTTTATTAATATTTGTCCTAATTTTACGGAAAGAGAAACTTAAAGGAGTAATTACCTTTTTTATTCTTTTTTTTGTGTTAATTTTTCATGGTTATTAGTTAAAAGAACTGCTTTCAATTGAAGGCAGTTTTTTTTATAATCTATTAGAAAGCTTTGGCAATATTTCCTTTTTCCAAGAAGAAAAAGTTCCATCAATAATTCTTTTTCGAGCTTCCTTTACAAGCCATAAATAAAAACCTAAATTATGAACAGAAGCAATCATCGCCCCCAATATTTCATTGGCAACAACCAAATGTCTTAAATAAGCTTTGGTGTAAGAGCTGTCGACAAATGTGTTATTTGCTGGATCAATTGCTGAGAAATCATTTTTCCACCTTTCATTTTTAATGTTAATAATTCCTTCACTTGTAAAAAGCATACCATTTCTTGCATTTCTGGTTGGCATCACACAATCGAACATATCAACACCAGCTGCAATTCCTTCTAAAATATTTGCAGGAGTTCCCACGCCCATTAAATACCTTGGTTTATCGGCAGGCAGAATATCGCAAACGAGTTCTGTCATTTCATACATTATCTCTGCTGGCTCGCCTACAGATAAACCTCCAATTGCATTTCCTTCTCTATTCATCGAAGCAATGAATTCTGCAGATTTTATTCTAAGATCTTTATAAACACTGCCCTGAACAATTGGAAATAAGGTTTGAGAATGACCGTATTTTGGATCAGTTTCGTCAAATCGAGTGCAGCATCTTTGCAACCACTGATGCGTAATATCTAAAGATTTGCTGGCATAATTATACTCACAAGGGAAAGGAGTGCATTCATCAAAAGCCATTATAATATCAGCTCCAATAATGCGCTGAATGTCCATTACCCGTTCGGGTGTAAAATTATGTCGAGAACCATCGATATGCGATTGGAATACAACGCCGTCAACAGACATTTTTCTTTTATCTGCAAGCGAATAAACCTGGTAACCGCCACTATCAGTTAAAACTGGTTTATTCCAACCATTAAAACCATGAATTCCGCCAGCCATTTCTAATGTTTCTAAACCTGGTCGCAAATACAAATGGTAGGTATTTCCAAGAATTATTTGCGCTTGAATATCATTCATCAATTCACGCTGATGAACGGCTTTTACGGTTCCAGCAGTTCCTACAGGCATGAATATTGGAGTCTCAATTTCGCCATGGTCTGTTAATATTTTACCGGCTCTTGCCTTGGACTCCTTATCTTTATTAACTATATCAAATTTCATAAATTGTTTACAAATATTTTTCAAAGATAAATTATAATCCTGAAGAAACGATAAATTTGTATACACAAACCATGGAACGATGTTGATTGATTTATTTTTTGCAAATCCGTATTTTAATATCATATTTTCTGTTTTTGCATTTTTTACTCTTATCCTGCTTATTTACTATTGGATCGTATTTTCGAAACTTGCATTCTATAAAAAAAAACAAGTTCAAAATTCCTATCAACCAGTATCGGTAGTGATTTGTGCAAAAAATGAATATTACAATCTTAAAAGAAACCTTCCACTAGTTTTAGAACAAGATTATCCTGATTTTGAAGTAATTGTTGTGAATGATTGCTCAGATGATGATACCAATTACCTTTTAAAAGATCTTTCCGAAAAATATCCGAATTTAAAAGACGTTAGTATTACATCAAGTATTAATTTTTTTCTTGGAAAGAAATTTCCATTATCCGTTGGTATTAAATCTGCTAAGAATGAACTATTAATTCTCACGGATGCTGATTGTCGTCCAAAAAGCAATCAGTGGATTCAAGAAATTCAGAATAATTATAGCCCACAAACAGAAATTGTTTTAGGTTACGGTCAATACGAAACTCAAAAAGGTTTGCTCAATAAATTAATTCGATTTGATACGATTCAAATTGCCATGCAGTACTTTTCATTGGCCTTGATGAATTTAACTTATATGGGAGTTGGAAGAAATCTTTCTTATAAAAAATCAGTTTTCTTTAAGAATAAAGGATTTACATCGCATTACCATATCAATTCTGGAGATGATGATTTGTTTATTAAGCGCATTGCAAAAAAAGGAAATACATCAATAGAAATTTCTGAGAAAACGCATACGGTTTCAATTCCAAAGCAAAGTTTCAGCGCATGGTTTAAGCAAAAAAAACGACATTTATCTACTTCTATATATTATAAAGCAAAGCATAAAATAATTTTAGGGCTTTATTCTTTTTCTTCATTTGTATTTTATTTATCTTTATTTTTGTTGATAGGGTTGTCGTATAAAAACCTATATACCTTAATTCTTATAGGATCTCTTTTCGTAATAAAAGTTTTAAGTCAACTGATAATTTTTAAAAAATGCATGAATCGGTTAAATGAAAAAAAATTATTATTACTTTCGCCTATATTTGAATTTGTTTTGATTATCATAAATATGTTTTTAGGATTTTCAAATTTTATCTTTAAAGAAAACAAATGGAAGTAAGTCCTTTATTGACTGATAAAGCAATGCGTGATTATAAACTTGTTCAACTTGCAGTTGAAACAGGAAATCAAAAAGCATATGCTGAGTTGATGAATTTTTACAAGGATTCTATCTATTTCATGTTGTTAAAGATGACCAACAATCCTGACGATGCTGATGATTTGACATTGGAAGCGTTTGGGAAAGCCTTCAAAAAACTCAGTCAATATACTCCTGATTATGCATTTAGCACGTGGCTTTTTAAAATTGCCTCGAATAATTGCATTGATTTTATTCGAAAGAAAAAGAAAAACACTTTTTCAATTGATCAGCCTTGGGAGAACTCTGATGGAAGTGAAGTTGCTCATAGCATACCTTCACAAACCCTTGACCCTGAGAAAAAGTTTATCGAAAAACAAAAAATTCAATTAATGCGCGAGGTTGTTGAAAAACTGAAACCTAAATATCGTTCATTAATCGAGCTTCGCTATTTTAAAGAGTATTCTTATGAAGAAATAGCACAAGAATTGGATTTGCCTATTGGAACTGTAAAAGCTCAACTTTTCAGAGCCCGTGAATTTTTATTCAATATCTTAAAAGATTCTCAAGAAAAAATTTAATTCCTATTTTGAAAAAAATGTGCTATCAAAACAGAATGTATTTCTGAGTTAATAGCACAAAATTACAAACTACAGTCTTTCTAGTTCAACAGTAAAGTGACGCATAATAGGGGCTTCATAATTAATTTTAACGCCTCTTTTGATTGAATCTCTTCTATCAAAAACATTTTTTAGCGCAACAGCAATAACATCCATATGATTGTTGGTATAAACCCTGCGAGGAATTGCCAATCTTAAAAACTCTAATTGAGGATATCTGTTTTCTCTGGTGATTGGATCTCTATCAGCCAAAATTGCACCAATTTCAACGCCTCTAATTCCAGCTTCTAAATACAATTCAATACCTAAAGTTTGAGCTTGAAATTCCTCTTTTGGAAGATTGGTCAGAATTCTTTTTGCATCAATAAAAATGGCATGTCCGCCAATTGGCATTTGAATTGGAATACCAAATTCAATCAATCTATTGCCTAAATATTCTACTTGTTTAATTCGTGTTTCTAAATATTCGAATTCTGTACCTTCATCTAAACCTTGTGCCAAAGCATTCATATCTCTGCCCGACATTCCACCATAAGTGATAAATCCTTCATAAATAATATTGAAAACGCTGGCTTTTCTAAATAAATCCTCGTCGCGCAATCCAATAAAACCGCCCATATTAACGATGGCATCTTTTTTACTACTCATGGTCATTCCATCAGCATAAGAAAACATTTCTTTAACAATTTCTTTGATAGTTTTGTTTTGATAGCCATCTTCGCGAAGTTTAATAAAATATGCATTTTCAGCAAACCTTGCAGAATCAAAGAATACTTTTGTTCCGTATTTTTTTGCCATTGCATAAACTTCTTTCATGTTCTGCAATGAAACAGGCTGTCCACCAGAAGAATTACAGGTTACAGTTACAACAATTAATGGAATATTTTCAATTGGATTTTCGGTAAGGACTTTTTCCAGTTTTGCTAAATCCAAATTTCCTTTGAAAGGATGAATCGCAGTTGTATCAAATGCTTCATCAATAGTGCAATCCACAGCATGAGCCTTACGAAATTCTATATGACCTTTTGTGGTATCAAAATGAGAATTGCCAGGAACAATGTCGCCTTCTTTTAGCAAAGCAGAAAACAATACATTTTCTGCAGCTCTTCCTTGATGAGTAGGAAGGAAAAAATTAAATCCAAGAAGATTTTTAATTGCATTTTTTAAATTATAATATGACGTTGCTCCAGCGTAACTTTCGTCGCCAACCATCATTGCTGACCATTGTTTATCGCTCATTGCGCCGGTACCTGAATCTGTCAGCAAATCGATAAAAACTTGTTCGCTTTTAAGATTAAATAGATTATATTTTGCTTCTTTCATCCATTGTTCGCGTTCTTCACGAGTACTTTTCCGGATGGTTTCAATCATTTTTATTTTATATGATTCTGAAAAAGGAAGTTCCATTTTTTTAGTTTTTGTTTTTTATTAATAATTATTTTTCAATTCTAATTCTGGCATCAACTGCCACAACTTTATCAGGACTTCCGAGCAATGGATTCAAATCCATTTCGAAAATTTCTGGTGCAATTGTTACCAATGCTGATAAACGCATTATGATATCGATGAAAATTTCTTCGTTCACACCCTTTTGGCCTCTAACGCCTTTAAGCATTTCATAACTCTTCAATGATCGAATCATGCTTTTAGCTTCATCTTTACAAAGTGGTGCTAAACCAGAATTAATATCTTTTAGTACTTCAATAAAAATTCCACCAATACCAGTAAGAATAATGTGTCCGAATTTATCTTCTCTTTTTGCTCCAGCAAATAATTCGAGTCCAGAAAGCATAGGTTGAATAAGAATCGCTGTAGTTTCGGCAATTTTTATCATTCTATCAAATTCACGAGCTGCAGTTTCTGTATCTTTAACATTAAGAACAACTCCGCCAACATCGGATTTATGAACAGGACCAACGACTTTCATTACAACAGGAAAACCTAAAGATTCTGCGGCCTTTACTGCTTCTTCTCTTGAGGTTACCACAGATTCGCCTGCTCTTGGAATTCCAGCTGCATCAAGCAAACTGCGAATATCTTCTGGTAATAAATAACCATTTTCTGATTTATCAATTACGCTACGAATCGCTGCTTTGTCGATCTCTGGCATTTCGAAATTTTCAGGAACTGGTTTTGGAGTGAAAAATATTTTCGACAAACCTTTGCCCAATGCGCCTTCTTCAGGGAAAAATATTCTGCCTCTGGAAATAAAATCTTCTATTTCCTTTTCAGCATTAATTATTGAAGGTAAAACAGGATAAATAGGCTTGCTGCAAGTTTTCATTTTTTGATCTAGCAAACGATAAACATTGTATACTTCAAATAAACCTGGGCTACCAAAAATTACAACCATTGCATCGATATCAGAAAATTCGTTTTCGCAATAATCAATAATTCGTCCTAATTGTTCAGCTGTTCCAGTTGCTAAAAAATCAATTGGATTTGCTACTGATGAACCAGGGAAAAGACTATCTAATAATTCAATTGCTTTTGGGCCTTTAATTGGCGGAACTTCAAGTCCGTTATTTGAAAGGATATCTGTCAACATTACAGCTGGACCTCCGGCGTGAGTAATTACTGCAATGTTTTTGCCTTGTAATTCTTTGTGCATAAATATTGAAGCAATTGTGGTAAGTTCTTCTCTGCTATCACAACGCACAATTCCTGCTTTTCTAAACAGTGCATCAACAGCAACTTCGGGTGAAGCAAGGGCTCCCGTGTGAGATGAAGCTGCACGACTTCCTGCTGCAGAAGAACCAGCTTTAATTGCGGCAATCTTACATCCTTTTCTAATTAATGAAGAAGCGTGTTTTAAAAGCATTTGAGGCTTTTTTATATTTTCCATATATAAAAGCTTCACTTTTGAATCTCTTTCGGCATCAAAGCTCTCGTCCATATATTTTAAAATATCTTCAACACCCATTTGTGCAGAATTACCAACTGAGGTTACACTAGCGAAAGTGAGTCCTTTTGGAATTCCAGCTTCCATAATAAAAACAGCTGTGGCACCAGAACCAGAAATAAAGTCGATACCTTTTGGATCTAGTTTTGGAATTGGAGTCGTAAATACAACACTATAATTTGGATTTAAAAATCCAATGCAATTTGGACCAATCAAAGTTCCGTTGACACTGTTGATCAGTTCGACAATTTGACGTTCAATTTCAGCTCCTTCTTCATTTTCCTCGCTGAATCCAGCAGATAAAATGATAAATGCTTTCGTGCCTTTTTCTTTTACAAGAACTTCAACAGATTTTAGACAATACTGAGCAGCAATTGCAAGAATTGCTAAATCAACTTGTGGCAAATCTGCAACGTTAGCGTGGGTTTTTATTCCCTGAACTTCTTTTTCTTTTGGATTTACAACATAAACATTTCCTTTAAAATGGCCATCTTGTAAATTGAACAATACTTTTCCTCCTGGTTTATTAAGGGTGTTTGAGCCCCCAACCACAACGATACTTTTGGGATTAATTAATTCTTGGGTTACCATATTAAAATATTTTTGCGATAATGATAAAATAAACAATAATTATTTTGCTTTTATTTAAACTGATCCCAAAATGAAATCAATCAGTTAAGAAAGGTAAAGAGGATCAGAAAAATAAAATATTAGAAAAGGACAACAGAATAACTGTCGCGGTTTTTGATGTTTTTAAAGAGAATAAGTTTAATAAATAACATCATGAATTTGTTAAATTAGAAAGGTCAAATATAACAATTTTTAAAATTCAAAATCAAAAACAATTCCTTGTTTTTTAGTGGTCGCGAGACATTAGAATTTCTGCAACTTTTTTCAATGCATCTTTTTTCTCCAAAGACAAATCGATTTGATTCAAATTCCCTAATGCCACTTGATAAAAGGCTTCCATTTTCTCTTCAGTAAGCTTTTTAACGTCAAATTGATTAAAAATTTCTTTAACTGTATTGACCTTAATATCATTGTCAATATCTAAAGTTGAGAATAATGTTTTTAATTTGTTTGCGTTGGTTTCATCAGCTTGTTCAATTGCTTTTAAATAAAGGAAGGTTTTCTTGTTGGCAATGATATCGCCTCCAGTTTTCTTGCCAAATTTTGATTCATCGGAATATAAATCTAATAAATCATCTTTTAATTGAAAAGCCATTCCCACATTTTCACCAAATTTATACATCAAATCAGCTTCTTCATTACTGGCATTCGCGATGATTGCGCCAATTTTTAAACTGGCACCCAATAAAACTGCGGTTTTAAGACGAATCATATTTAAATAATCGTCAATAGAAACCTGCTCCATTGTTTCAAAGTTCATATCATATTGTTGTCCTTCACAAATTTCGATGGCGGTTTGTGTAATCACTTCAATAATTTCGGAAAGTCTTGGGCTCTTGGTTCTAATTAAATATTTATATGCCAAAGCATACATCGTATCACCAGAAAGAATTGCAATATTAGAATTCCATTTTTTGTAAACGGTTTCTTTACCTCTACGAATTGGTGCATTATCCATGATATCATCATGAAGCAATGTGAAATTATGAAAAATTTCTATTCCCATTGCAGGATATAATGCTGATTCCAAATCTCCATCGAATAAATTGCAACCCATTAAGCATAAAACAGGACGGATTCGTTTCCCCCCTTGCGACATGGTATAATCTATTGGGTCATAAAGCTCAATTGGGTCAGAATTAAATTTTTGTTTTTCGAACTCGTTTTGAACAAGTGAAAGGAGATGATCAATGGTTTGCATATTATAAATTTTTCAGAAAAAGTTTTGAAGAAAGCACTTTTTGTATTCCTTCTTCAATTGGTAAAGGTTCTCTATCTAAGAGTTTCATCATTTTGGTAATATCAGGAAATCTGCGTTTCATATCCCCTTCTTCAAGCTCAGGTAAATGAACGATTTTTGAATCTGATTTGGTGAATTTGATAATTAGTTTTGCTAGATCAAGTATAGAAATTTCAATATTACTTCCAATATTTATTACTTCGTTAATATGAAGATCGTTATAAAACGCAGTAACACATGCGTCAATATTATCATCTATATAGCAAAAAGTACGAGTTTGTGAACCATCACCATAAATGGTAATATTTTTATTTTTAAGAGCTAAAGCAATAAATCTTGACATTACAAAATCACGGCTTTGCTTTGGTCCATAGGTATTAAAGAATCTAAAAATAGTATAATCAAGATTAAATTCTTTATGGTATGACCTTAAAAATGCTTCGCCAATATTTTTAACCACAGCATAAGGAACCCTGGAATTTAAAGGTGTTGTTTGCTCGTTTTGAGGAAATTCAACAGGTTCGCCATAAACTTCGGAAGATGAGGAAAAGAAAACTCTTTTTACTTCAGAATTTTTGCATAAATCTAAGATATTTTCAATACCATGTAAATCTTGCAGAACTTTCACTGGATGTTCTTGTGTTCTTTGAACACCTACCAATGCAGCATAATGGAACACATAATCAAAATGAAAAGATTGCATTACACCTGCAATGTCGCGGTAATTATTTACATCACATTTTATAAATCGCCATCTATCTTTAGCTGGAGTTGGAAGTTTTGCAATATTTCCAGTAGAAAGATCATCCACTAAAACTATATAATTTCGGTCGTCTTTTAATAATTTTTCTGCCAAATCACTTCCGATAAACCCAGCGCCTCCAGTAATTAAAATTCTTCTCATAATTTATATTTTCAAAAATAAAAATACAAAATTTCTTGCATTTAGTCAATAAGGCTCATTAAATAATCTCCGTATCCACTTTTTAAAAGTGGTTCAGCAACTTTAACCAATTGATTTTTATTAATAAAGCCCATTCTATAAGCAATTTCTTCTATGCAACCAATTTTCAATCCTTGACGTTCTTCAATTACTTGAACAAATTGCGAAGCCTGGATCAATGAAGCAAAAGTACCAGTATCAAGCCATGCAGTTCCTCTATTTAGAATACCAACTTTTAATTTTCCTTGCTCCAAATAATATTTATTTACATCTGTAATTTCATATTCGCCTCTTTTGCTAGGTTGAATATTCTTTGCTACTTCAACCACAGAATTATCATAAAAATACAAACCAGGAACTGCAAAATTTGATTTTGGATTACTTGGTTTTTCCTCTATAGAAATTGCTTTATGATCTTTATCAAACTCAACAACGCCATATCTTTCAGGATCAGAAACGTGATAAGCAAAAACAACGCCTCCATCAGGATTATTGTTTTCTTTTAGCAAGTTTTGAAGTCCGGTTCCATAAAAAATATTATCCCCCAAAACCAATGCGGCTTTGTCTTTTCCAATGAAATTTTCACCAATAACAAACGCTTGTGCTAAACCATTCGGAACAACTTGAGCTTCATAGCTAAAGGAACAACCAATTTGATTTCCATCTCCAAGTAATTTCTCGAAATTTGGCAAATCGTGCGGTGTCGAAATAATTAATATTTCTGAAATCCCTGCCATCATTAAAACTGACAATGGATAATAAATCATTGGTTTATCGTAAATTGGCATAAGTTGCTTGCTCACTGCCAAAGTTAATGGGTGAAGTCTGGTTCCTGAACCACCTGCTAAAATAATTCCTTTCATAAAGTGTTATTTTGTTTCTTCTTCTTTAATATTATCAAGGTTAATTTCTTCTTCTGAATCATCATCTGATTCGTCAAAAATATCAATTATTGGCTGTTCTTTAAATGCTTTTGTTGTAACGATACTATCAAGAGATAGAATTAATGAAGGTAAAACAATGATATTAAAAAACAGAGCCATGAACAATGTCAGTGAAATAAGCATTCCCAGCGCTTGAGTTCCTCCGAAATCGGAAAAGATAAAAACTCCAAATCCAAGCACTAAAACAATTGAGGAGTAAATCATCGAAATCCCTGTTTCATTTAGAGCGTTGATGATGGATATTTTAATTTCGCCATTTCGCAGTTTGAGCTCATGCCGGTACTTCGAGAGGAATAAAATCGCATTATCAATAGAAATACCAAGGGCTACACTAAAAACAATTAATGTTGAAGGTTTTACCGGAATATGGCCAAAACCCATAATTGCAGCAGTCGAAAGCAGGGGAATCAAATTACATATCATTGCAATAATTACCATTCTGTATGAAGAGAAAACCAATGCAATTAATAGTGAAATAATAATAATCCCAAACAAAACGCTTTCCAACAAGTTATTGATAAGAAAATCTGTTCCCTTGGTATAAACAACGCTATTTCCAGTTATTACAACTTTATACTTTTCTGGATTAAAGATTGAATCAATTTTTGGACGCAGGTGTTTGTAAATAAGATTCATTTCTTTCGTACCAACATCAGCCATTTGAACGCTTATTCGAGTATATCTTTTTGTACTATCCATAAATGATTTAAGGATATTCTTTTTACCTTTAATTTTGCTTGGCATATAAGATAAAATGAAATCTTTTTCCATATCATTTGGCATTGAGTACTCAATAGAATCGCCGTTATAAAAAGATTGTCTGCTAAATTTTATCAATTCGGCCAAGGACATAGGTTTTGACAAAATTGGATATTTTGCAAGTTCTTGCTGAAGTTCATCTATTTTTCTGATTGTTGAAAGCTTCATTACACCGTTATTCTTCTTTGTGTCGATTGAAATTTCAAAGGGCATTACACCGCTAAAATTTTTCTCAAAGAATTTTAAATCTGTATAAATCGGATCATCTGCTTTTAAATCATCTACCAATTTCCCAGAAGTCTTCATCAATGTAAGACCGTAAATACAAACGCCAATGAATATTATACAAACCGTATAAATCAATCCTCTTTTATTAAAAATTAAGTGGATTATTTTTTCAATAATAAAATTAACTTTTCGGTTTTCAAGATGTTTAATTTGCTTTTCGGATGGAGGCTTTAAATAACTGAAAATAATAGGCACCAATACAAGTGACATAATAAACGCAATCATTACATTTAATGATGCCACGATTCCAAATTCCCTTAAAATTGCATTTGAAGTAAAAATAAAAGTGGCAAAACCAGTAGCGGTGGTTGCATTGGTCATCAAAGTTGCGAAACCAATTCTTCTAACTACTTGAGATAAAGCTTTTACTTTATTGCCGTGGTTCTTATATTCCCAATGATATTTATTAATCAGATAAATACAGTTTTCAATGGCAATTATTGTGAGCAGTGAAGGAATGATACCAGTTAAAATTGTGATTTTAAAGCCAAATAGTGAAATGATACCTAAAGTCCAGATAATACTCAAAGCTACTAATATCATTGAGGAAAATACAATTTTGGAAGATCTGAAGAATAAAATCATTATCAATGCTGAAATAAGCAATGATGCAATGATGAATAATTTTAATTCCTTTTCAATCATCAATGAGGTTTGAGTCCGAATATAGGGTAGACCTGAAAAGTGAACCTCAGATTGAGTTTTTAACTTATAATTATCAACTAAATCTTTAATTTTAAAAATAAGTTTTTCACGACTTTTGTCATTTATTTTCTTTCTATCTAGTGTTATTCCGATAAGATAAACTTGAGTTTTTTCATTATACACTAAGCCTCTATAAAAAGGTAGCGAAAGAATGACGTTTTTCAAACTATCAACTTCAGCTTGATCCTTTGGCATGTTTTGAACAACTGAAATAAAATCGAATTTTTTTGTGCTGTCGTTTTTTACGATATTAAGCATTCGGGTAATAGAAACCAGTTCCTCAACACTTTCGAGTTTCCTAATATCTTCACAAAGCTGATAAACGGCACAAAACTGTTTGTATTCGAAAATTTTATCGTTTTTTATTCCAACAGCGAAAATATTTCCGTCCTCTCCAAATCTAGTTTTAAATGTTTCGTATTCAACATTAGCACTATCATTTGCAGGAAGCATTTTTGCAAGCTCATACGACATTTTCACATTTAAGGCTTTATAAGCCATGAATGCGGTAAGTAGTGAGATTACAATAATGATGGTTAATCTGTATCGTAATATTATTCTAACAAGTATGGTCCACATCAAAAATCGAAATTATAACCGTTTTATTTATTAAAAATCCTAAATCCAATGGATTTAACCGCCAAAATTAAGATTTTCATTTGTAATTCAAAAGATTAATAGTTAAATAATGTGGTTTTGATTTCGAAACAGCAATAAAAATAATGTTTATAGAGGATTTACAACAAAATATTTTTGGTGATATTATTCAAATTTAATAAGTTTGGAAAAAAATTTAAATATGGAAACCCAAGATTGTATAGTAAGTAGACGAAGTATTCGCAAATATAAAACTCAGGAAATTAGCAAAGAAATTGTTTCGAAACTTCTGGAAGCCGCAATGTATGCACCTTCAGCAAGAAACACCCAATCTTGGCAATTTATTGTAATTTCTGACAAAGAAAAATTGGCTGCAATTACCAAAGTTCATCCTTATGCAAAAATGCTTTTGGAAGCTCCGTTGGCAATTTTAGTTTGTGGTGATAAATTAAAAGAAGAAAATGAAAGTTATCTAGCAATTAATTGTTCTGCCGCAACTCAAAACATTTTGTTGTCTGCCCATAGTTTGGAAATTGGTTCCGTTTGGTTAGGTGTTTATCCCAGAATTGAAAGAATTACCCCTTTAATTGATTTGTTTGAGTTACCAGAACACATTCTACCAATTTCTCTAATTGCTTTAGGTTATGCAGATGAACAAAAAGAAATTCCCGTGAGATTTAATCTTGAGAATATCCATTACGAAAAATTCTAAGGAAGATTATTTTGCATAAAAAAACCCCGAAAATTCGGGGTTTTTGAATATTATTAATTTGCTTTTAATTCTTTTACTGCAGAAATAAGGTCGGGCAATACTTTTTGTAAATCGCCAACAATTCCATAATCAGCCGCTTCAAAAATTGGAGCATCAGGATCTTTATTAACAGCAACAATGCATTTCGCACCACTTATTCCACCAAGATGTTGTATTGCACCAGAAATTCCAAATGCAAAATACAAATTAGGAGCAATAATTTTTCCTGTTTGTCCGGTATGTTCTTCGTGAGGTCTCCAACCTTCGTCAGACACTGGGCGTGAACAAGCTGTTCCTGCGCCCAAAAGCACTGCTAATTCTTCAATTGGACCCCAGTTTTCGCCACTTTTCATTCCTCTTCCGCCAGAAACAACTATTTCGGCATCAGATAAAAGAATTTTTCCAGTAACTTTATTTACATCTACGACTTTGGTTTTAAAATCTGAGTCTTTCAATTCTGGATTAAACTGCTCAATCGTTCCACTTGCTGGACCTTCAACCAAGCCGAAGGCATTTTGAAGAAGCGTTACAATTTTTACTGGAGTTTTAATAACCAAATTTGCCAATGCTTTTGAAGTATAGATCTTTTTTGTAATTGTAAACGGTTCTGTACTTGAAGGAAGTGTCATCACTCCTGTTGCAAGACCTGCTTTCAATCTAACTGAAAGTCTTGGAGCAATTGCTTTACCAGAATTATTATGAGCAAAAACTATTACAGTTGCATTTTCTTTTGCTACGGCTTCAGCCAAAACAGAAGTATAAGCTTGGTTGTTTAAACCATTCAATTTTTCGTTATTTGCATTTAATATTTTAGAAGCACCGTAATTGCTAAGTTTTTTTAATTCTTCTTCGCCAACATTACCAATAGAAACAACAACAACCGAAGTGTTGAGTTTTTTGGCAATTTCGTTTGCATAAGAAACCAATTCGAAGGATAGCTTTTTAAATTTACCATCCCAGTTTTCTGTATAAACTAATACTGACATATTTTTGAGTTTTAAATTTATATTAAAATATTAAAAGGGGTTCTGAAAATTAGAATTTTCTAGGCGAACAAGGTTTTAAAAAGCGGAGTTTACTAAAGTAAATGAGCATTTTTAAAATTGAAGTTCAACGACGAAAATGCAATTTTTATTAGTCCCGTTAAATTACTTTTGCCTCGTTGTGTAGAAGATTCACTAATTCTTTTACATTTTCTGGGTCAATTTTTTTACATGCTGCTTTTGGTTTTGGCATATCGAAACCAACAAACTCTGTGAAAGAATCAGCTCCAACACCTTCAAAAACTTCCATTGGTTTTCCTTTTGCCATCATAATACCACGCATTGAAGGAATTCTAGGTTCTTTTGCAATCCCCTTCTGAACGATGCCAATAAATGGTAGTTGAGCTTCAACGGTTTCTTGTCCACCATCAATTTCTCTTTTCAATTGAACTTGACCATTAATTACATCCAAATGCGAAACTGCAGAAACAGAAGGCATATCAAGCAATTCAGACAACATTCCACCTAAAGCAGCACCGTTATAATCACTAGATTCTATTCCGCAAATTACGATATCGTAATTGTCTTTTTTAACGATTTCGGCAAGCTGACTAGCCACAAAGAAAGTATCTTTAGGTTCCGCATTTACGCGAATTCCTTTATCAGCTCCAATAGCCAACGCTTTTCTTATAGTTGGTTCAGTTTCTTGTGAACCAACCGTAACAACAGTAATAGTTTCAATTACACCTGGCTGAGCATCTTTAATATCTAGGGCTCTGGTTAGTGCTAATTCGTCCCAAGGATTGATAATCCACTGAACACCTGCATTGTCAAAAGTTGTATTGTTTACAAATTTTATTTTTGTAGTGGTGTCAGGAACATTACTAATGCAAATTAAAATTTTCATAACGAGTAAAAAATATTTTAGTGTTTGTTTTTATTTTAATAAAGACCTAGAAATTACAATTTTTTGAACTTCTGAAGTTCCTTCGTAAATCTGGGTAAGTTTGGCTTCACGCATCAATCTTTCAACATGATATTCTTTAACATAACCATATCCACCATGAATTTGAACAGCTTCAGTAGTTACTTCCATTGCCATATCAGCACAATATTGTTTTGCCATTGCACTTGCTGTACCATAAGGTAAATGCTGGTCTTTTAACCAAGCAGCTTTTAAGCAAAGGTTTCTTCCGTTTTCAATTTTCACAGCCATATCAGATAATTTGAATGCATTGATTTGGTGGTTGAAAATTTCTGTTCCGAAAGCTTTTCTTTCCATTGAATATTTTAGTGCTCTTTCAAATGCACCAGAGGCAATTCCTAATGCTTGAGAAGCGATTCCAATTCTACCACCTTCTAAAGTTTTCATTGCAAATGGAAATCCAAATCCATCTTCACCAATTCTGTTTTCTTTAGGAACAATTACATCATTAAACATTACCGAATGGGTATCAGAACTTCTCATTCCCATTTTATTTTCGTGAGGTCCTAATGTGATTCCAGGAGAATTTTTATCAACGATTAAAGCATTGATACCTTTGTGTTTTTTATCAGGATGAGTTTGTGCAATAACGATATAAGTTGAAGCAGAATTTGCATTGGTAATCCAATTTTTGGTTCCATTTAATAAATAATGGTCGCCTTTATCTTCTGCAGTTGTTCTTTGTGAAGTGGCATCAGATCCAGCTTCTGGTTCTGATAAAAGAAATGCACCAATTTTTTGTCCGCTAGCTAATGGTCTTAAGAATTTTTGCTTTTGCTCTTCATTTCCATAAGTCTCAATCCCCCAAATTACAAGCGAATTACATACCGACATAACAACCGCAACTGAAGAATCAACTTTTGATATTTCTTCCATTGCCAAAACATAAGAAATGGTATCCATACCGCCACCATCATATTTAGGATCTGTCATCATACCTAAAAATCCTAATTCGGCTAATTTTTTTATATGTTCTGCTGGAAATTCCGACTTTTCGTCTCTTTCGATAACATCGTGAAGTAATTCTCTTTCAGCAAAGTCTTTAGCTGCTTGCTGAATCATTTTTTGTTCTTCAGTAAATTCAAAATTCATGGTTTAATATATTAAGTTTATAGATTTTTGGATTTGAAATAAATTACCAACTTCATCAAGAAGAGCAACAAAGATAAAAAATTTTTGGAACAAAAGTAATAGGAAATAAATTTTTACATATTTTGTTTATCCTACTAAAATAGAAGTGTATTTTCATTTATAGGTCTCATTAAATAAGTATTTTGTTTTCACCTTTTTAATTTTTATCTTTGCCTTATATTAATAAATTTGAAAAAAAATTATGGCAACAATTCATTACAATGCCCCTGATTACTTCCTTTTAGACGAGCTTTTTACTGACGAACATAAAATGGTTCGAGGTGCAATTAGAGACTGGGTAAATCGCTCAGTAATTCCAATAATTGATGATGCATGCCAAACACATACTTTTCCGAAACATTTGATTAGAGAACTTGGAGAAATGGGTGCATTTGGGCCATATATACCACAAAAATATGGTGGCGCAGGATTGGATCATATTGCCTATGGATTAATTATGCAAGAATTGGAAAGAGGAGATTCGGGAATTCGTTCTATGGCTTCTGTTCAATCTTCTCTGGTAATGTATCCAATTTATAGTTTTGGTACTGAAGAACAAAGAATGAAATATCTTCCAAAACTTGCCACTGGCGAATTGGTAGGTTGCTTTGGATTAACAGAGCCTAATCATGGTTCCGATCCAGGAAGTATGGTAACCAGAATTACCGACAAAGGAGACCATTTCCTTCTTAATGGTGCAAAAATGTGGATAACAAATTCTCCAATTGCTGACATTGGTGTTGTTTGGGCAAAAGATGATAATGGAATCGTTCGAGGAGTTATCGTTGAACGTGGAATGAAAGGTTTTACAACTCCAGAAACGACAAAAAAATGGTCCTTAAGAGCTTCTTATACTGGCGAAATGGTATTTGACGATGTGATAATCCCAAAAGAGAATTTATTAACTGGCGTTCAAGGATTAAAAGGGCCAATGTCCTGTTTAAATTCAGCTAGATTTGGTATTGCTTGGGGTGTTATTGGTGCAGCAATGGATTGTTATGATGTTGCCTTAAATTATTCAAAAGAGAGAATTCAATTTAAAAGACCGATTGCTGGATTTCAATTAACTCAAAAGAAATTTGCTGAAATTCTTACAGAAATCACTAAAGCACAATTCCTAGCTTGGCGATTGGGTGTTCTTCGTAACGAAAATAGAGCCACTCCAGCTCAAATTTCAATGGCAAAAAGAAATAATGTAAAAATGGCTTTGGACACTGCACGTGAATCTCGCCAAATACTTGGGGCAATGGGAATCACTGGTGATTTTCCAATGATGAGACATATGATGAATTTAGAATCTGTAATCACCTACGAGGGAACTCATGATGTTCATCTTCTAATTACAGGCCTTGATATTACAGGCGAAAATGCTTTTTCCTAAATCATTTCATTAATAAAAAAATAGCTTAATCAAATTTGAATGAAGCAAATTAATTTCAAAGTAAACGGAAAACATTATGGTCTTTTGGTGAATAGCCATGAAATGTTATCAACTGTAATACGAGAAAAGGTTGGATTAACAGGAACCAAAATAGGCTGTGAACAAGGTAGTTGCGGAGCATGTACAGTTTTAGTAAACAACAAACCTGTTTTGAGTTGCATTACACCCGCTTTACGTTGCGAAAATGCCGAAATAATTACAATTGAAGCATTAGCCAAAGATGGAAAATTACACAAGCTTCAAGAAAAATTTGTTGAAAAAGGTGCCATTCAATGCGGATTTTGTACTCCAGGAATGGTGATGACAGCTCTCAGCCTGGCTCCAACCTTAAACAAGGATGAAGGTCTTGAATCAATGATGCATCAGATTAAAGATGGTTTATCAGGAAATTTATGCAGATGCACCGGTTATAAAAAAGTTATTGAAGCAGTTGCCGAATATGCTTTAGAAGATGCAAACATCATTGAAAAGCCTAAGAAACCAATAGAAACGAAAAGTGTAGGAGTTTCTAGACCGTATATCGAAGCCGAGAAAAAAGTAAAAGGTGCTGCAGATTATGCTGATGACATTGTAATGAAAAATGCTTTGCATTGTAAATTTTTACGCAGCATTTATCCTCATGCAAAAATCGAAAAAATTGACACCTCCGAAGCTCTCAAATTAGAAGGTGTTCATTATATAGCAATTGGAAAAGAATTGCCAATTACTTTTGGAGTTCTTCCTATTTCTGCTGATGAAACAGCTATGGCAGTCGATAAAGTTCGCTATATTGGCGAAATTGTTGCCGCTGTTGCCGCAGATAGCGAGGAAATTGCAGCTGAAGCATGTAAATTAATCTATGTTCACTATAAGCCAATAAAAGAATTTTTAAAAATCGATGATTCATTAAACGACATTGGTACAAACGAAAAAATTCACGCGGCTGGAAAATTTAACAATAACATACATAAAAAGGCAGAATTACGTTTTGGAGATCAGCAACAAGGATTAAAAGATGCAGATATTACCACCAAAATGTCATTTGAATTTTTAGGCATCAATCATGGTTTTACTGAACCTCATGCTGCCACTGCATTTTGGGATGAAAATGGCTTGACAATAACCACTGCAACACAAGTTCCTCATTATTTGCATCGCGCATTGGCAAAAGTTTTGGAAGTTCCTTTAAATCGAGTTCGAGTTATCAAACCTTATCTTGGTGGTGGTTTTGGCGGAAAAAGTGATCCTTTTCCTCACGAAATGATTGTTTCTCATCTGGCTCGTAAAACTGGGAGACCTGTTCGCGTAAGATTATCTCGCGAAGAAGTTTTTCTTACCAACCATGGACGACATCCATCAAAATTGTCGGTAGAAATGGGAATTTCAAAAGATGGATTTTTCAAAGTTCTCGATGCTGATATTGCCATTGATGGCGGAGCTTATGGAAGTTTTGGTATTGTAACTTCATACTATAACGGAGTTTTATTACAAGCTCCATACAAACTTGATAATTTTGGTTTCAGGACTTATCGAGTTTACACCAACAAACCTCAATGTGGTGCAATGCGAGGCCATGGTGCTGTGAATTCCAGATATGCTGTTGAATCACTAATTGATGATTTAGCAAACAAAATAAATGTTGATCCTTGCGAATTAAGATTAAAAAACTTCCTTGATTCTAACACCCAAACTGTTGGTCAATATCGAATTACTTCTAATGGAAGTCGAGAATCTTTGCTAAAAGTTATGGACCAATCAAAATGGAACGAACGCATTGGCAAATTAGAAACTGGTCATGGGCTTGGCGTTGCTTGCGGATTTTTTATTAGTGGAAGCGCTTTGCCAATTATCTGGAATGAATTACCACAATCAGTTGTTCATTTAAAACTTGATTTCGATGGCAGGGTTTTGATAACTTCTGGTTCCAGCGATATTGGTCAAGGAAGTGATACTATGCTTGCAATTATTGTTGCAGAAGTTCTTGGAATTTCGATGGACAAAATCTTTGTTTTGGCTGCGGATACATTGCTTACTCCTGTGGATTTTGGCAGCTATTCGAGTCGAGTTACATTTATGGCAGGTAATGCTGCAAAAGATGCCGCCGAAAACTTGAAAAAAGAAATTTTAGATGCTGTTGTAAAAGCAAAAGGAATTAATTCGGACGAACTTAATTTTGGAAATAACCGAGTATTTAGCAACGACAAAACTGTTGATTTATCTTGGGATGAAACTATTGAAATTTTAACAGCAAAACGAGGAGCTGTTTGTGTAAGCGGAAAATACATTTCTCCAAAATTAGGTGGGGATTTCAAAGGAGCTGGAGCTGGATTAAGTCCTTCTTATACATTTGGTGCTTGTGTTGCCGAAGTGAAAGTTGATACAGAGACTGGCCATGTAAAAGTTCTCAATGTTTGGGGAGCTCACGACTGCGGAAAAGCGCTAAATCCAATGGCAGTTGAAGGTCAACTAGAAGGTTCGTGGCATATGGGCGCTGGACAAGCAATTAGCGAACAAATGAAATATTATAAAGGACTTTTATTAAACAACAATTTCCTTGAATATAAAATCCCAACAACACTTGATACGCCAGATATTCATGCAAACATTATTGAAACAATGGATCCTGAAGGACCTTTTGGAGCAAAAGAATCTGGTGAAGGTGCAATTCATCCTGTGATTCCTGCAATTGCAAATGCAGTTTTTAAAGCTGTTGGTGTTCGAATTACACAATTACCGATTAGCGCAGAAGATGTTTTAGCTAAAATGAAAGAGAATCAAATTTCAAAAGAAAATTAAGCAAGAAATGATAAAAGAACAATTATATTTCAAAGCTAAATCCATCGAAGAAGCTATTATTGAAGCAAATAATCATATTGCCAATTTTCGATATATTGCAGGTGGAACAGATGTTCTTGTCAATAAATTTCAAGGAAATGAGAACTCAAAAATGCTCATTGATCTTTCAGGTATAGATAGTTTAAAGCAAATTACTATTAAGGGAAATCAGGTAGAGATTGGTGCCCTCATTATTTTAGACGAATTAAAAAATCACAAAATCATTGCTGAAAGTTTTCCTGCATTATTTGAAGCCGCGCATGCTGTTGCCTCACCAATGATTCGTAAAACAGCTACAATCGGTGGAAATTTACTATGCGAAAATCGTTGTACTTTTTACAATCAAACAGAATGGTGGAGAAAAGCTGCTGGATATTGTTTAAAATGTGACGGTGATATTTGCATTGCGACAGGAGGAAAAAATAACTGCTTATCAAAATTCATTTCCGACACGGCCGTTGTATTGATTAGCATGAATGCAAGTATTGAAATTTTTGACAATAATCAAACTTCAATAATTCCTTTAGAAAGTATTTATACTGGAGATGGTGTAAATCCAAGAAATTTAAGTAATTCTGCAATTATCAAATCTATTTTCATTTCGAATGATGAAGGATTTACCTCAGTTTATAAAAAGTTGCGACAACGCGAAACCTTAGAATTTGGATCCTTAATTACTGCAGTTACAAAAAGTAAAAATGGAAAAATAAAGATTGTTTTAGGTGGTGTTGATCCAAAACCTATTGTTGTAGAGGGAATTGCAAATGATGATTTAAACGAACTTATCATAATAGCCAGTAAAAAAGCACGAACCGTTGACAATGATATGTATTCCAGGAAATACCGGAAAGAAATGATTTCAGTATATTTGAAGAGAAGTTTTCAGGAATTGGGTTTAATTTTGCCTTAATAATAGTTAATAAATACCTCTTAACAAAATGAATTTAAAAGGAAAAACTGCAATTGTAACTGGTGGCAGTCAAGGAATTGGCGCTGCTATCGCATTAAAACTTGCTGAACTTGGAGCAAATATCGTCATCATTGATCGCAAAGAAAAAGAAGCTTCAGAAACTACAAAGGAAATTGAAAACCTTGGTGTTAAAAGTTTTGTTGTTATTGCTGATATTTCAAATTTCCAAGAAGCCGACAATGCCGTGAATTCAATTATTAAGGAATTTGGAAAAATTGATATTTTGGTTAACAATGCTGGAATCAACATGGACGGTGTTATCTGGAAAATGACCGAAGACCAATGGGACAAAGTTATCAATGTAAATCTAAAAGGTTATTTTAATTATATCAGAGCAATTTCGCCAATTTTCAGAGAGCAAAAATCAGGAAAGATTATTAATATTACTTCCATAAACGGACTTAGAGGAAAATTTGGACAATCAAATTATGCTTCTGCAAAAGCTGGTATTATAGGATTAACAAAAACTGTTGCTAAAGAACTAGGAAAATACAATGTAAATGTAAACGCTGTAGCTCCCGGATTAATTGAAACCGAAATGATGAAAAACGCAGATCCTGTGGTTCGCGAAGCAGCAACTGCCGAAATTGTGTTGGGAAGAATGGGCCAATCTGTAGATATTGCAAATACTGTGGCTTTTCTGGCTTCCGAATTATCGCGCCATATTACAGGCGAAGTGATAAAAGTCGATGGCGGACAATATATTTAGAAGAATTATTAAGAAAAATGCATTATGAATTTAAACGACATTGTAATAGTATCAGCCTGTAGAACTGCCATGGGAAAATTTGGAGGAACTCTTAGAAATATTCCTTCTTACGATTTGGGCGCAGTGGTTATTAAAGAAGCATTAAAAAGGGTTTCTATTTCAGGAGATCAAGTTGATGATGTGATTTTAGGAAGCTGCCGTCAGGCCGGAAACGGACCAAATCCTGCAAGAACTGCTGCTGTTAAAGGTGGAATTGCAATGGAAAAACCTGTTATCACACTGAATATGGCATGTCCTTCAGGAATGAGATCCATTGCAATGGCATCGCAGGCAATTCGTTTGGGCGAGGCTGAAATTATGGTTGTTGGAGGTTTCGACAGCATGAGTTCAATTCCGTATTTATTGAAAAATGCCCGTTGGGATGGTTTTAAAATGGGAAACAAATCTCTTGAAGACGGTTGGAGCGATAGTATTGATCCGCTTATCGGACAAGGAATGGGTGAAACTGCAGAAAATTTATTTGATAAATATAAAATTTCGAGAGAAGAACAAGATCAATATGCAGTTAATAGTCATTTGAAAGCTGCTGCTGCGCAAAAGAATGGTTGGTTTAATGAAGAAATTGTTCCTATTGAAATTCCAGGTGCAAAAAATGCTGCTGCAACAATTTTTGATAAAGACGAAACCATCCGTACCAATGTGAACATGGAAGATCTTGCTAAAATTCGTCCTGCATTTAGAAAAGAAGGTGGAAGTGTAACTGCAGGAAACTCTTGTGGATTAAGTGATGGCGCAACAGCTTTAGTTGTGATGAGCCGTAAAAAAGCTTCAGAGTTAAATTTAACTCCACTTTTTTCAATTGTTTCTTATTCGCAAATTGCTGTAAATCCTTCAACAATGGGAGAAGGTCCTTCGGTTGCCATTCCTGAAGCATTGAAAAAAGCAAATATGACTTTGAATCAATTGGATATTGTTGAAATAAACGAAGCTTTTGCAGTTCAAGTTTTATCAAACCAAAAAGTTCTTAATATAGATCCAGAAAAACTAAATGTTAATGGCGGTGCCATCGCATTAGGACATCCTACCGGAATAAGTGGAGCCAGAATATTAGTGACTGGTTATTATGCTCTAAAAAGACTCAATAAAACATATTGTGTTGCTTCCATTTGTGGTGGCGGTGGAGTAAGTACAGCAATGATAATAAAAAGAGAATCTTAAATTTTATTTCTCTGGAAATCTAAACCCATTCTGAAATAACTGAACTACATTAATATTGGGATATTCAGTTTTTCCTAAAATATAAAGAAGTCCGATATAATAATTATCGATCCAACCTTTTACGCTTAGTTGGCTTCCATCTTTGGTTTTCCAATAATCAATAACTCCAGTTGCGTCAGGATTACTTTCTAAGGAGTGACCTTTTCCATAACCAACTGCATCCGTAATTTCCCAGGAAGTTTTTAAATAATCCATGTATTGAATTAATAAAAGTTCCAAATCAGCTTTATCATTTCCTGTCTTTTGTGCAAATTTTACTGTTACAATTCCGTAGGTGTATCCATCAAAATCAAAAGAACCTGTATAGATTTTTGCAGAATCAGGTGAATAATTGAATTCGAAATTAGTTGGGGTGCCAGGAAAATAGGCATAGCAGCCACTTGTTGAAATTGGAATTTTTTGGAACCTAGGAACTTTTTGACCAAATAAGGCAAAAATCGAGAAAAACAAAACAAAATTCAATACAACTTTTTTCATAACTATTAATTCATGGTAAAATTTGATGCTAATTTATAAAACTTAATTTACATTTTTCTGTTTTATTAAAAAAAGGGACATTGAACTAAATCCAAATATCCCTTTTTAATGATATTACTTCAGCTGTTTAAACTTGCCAAGTTTTTGTGTAAGTAGAACCAATAACTCCCTTTTTGCAAAGTTTTGTCGTCATAAATTCTCCTGAGTGTTTAGCTTGGATTGAAATTGCATCCGATAAAGTTGCATTACAAGAATTTTTAATACAATCTAAAAGTGCTTTTCTTGCTTGGCTTAGAATTTCATCTTCATTATTTTCTAATCCTGCTATTTCATTTGGAATATCAGAAATTGGATTTTCATTAACTGCTCTTTTTGCAATTCCATGATCCCCACCTGAAGCAATTTTCAAAGCCATTTTGATTGAGTCTTCAGTAGAACCAGCATAATCAATAAGCCAACCAACAGCATCTTTTGCTTTTACAGATTTTCCTGATAAAATCAACTTTAGTAAATTTTGATAATTTCCAGCTTGCATTTTTCTAAATGGCCAGTGACAGCCTTCCATTCCTGGTATTACTGGCAAAGTAACTTCTGGCATGCCCAAAGCTGCATTTTCTTCTGCAACTAAATAATGACAATGAACCATTAATTCAAGGAATCCACCCAAACAGCGTTTTCCATTGATAAATCCAACAGAATTTTTAAAGTCGGTATGTAAACGTCGTGCAGTTGCTGACCATGCTTTGCTCAATTCAATTCCCTTATTTGCATCTTCAATTGCAGGGAAAAAATCTGTTGTATCAGCACCAACCATTTGTGTTGAAATATGGAAATCACCAGTGATAATTACGTTTTCGATTCCAGCTGATTTCAAATAATCAATGGCTCTGTTTAATTCAGCATTTACATCATGATTATAGCTTTCGCGATTAATAGAAATTACACCAACTTTTCCGTCATGCTCGGCATTTACATAAAGTTGTTGCCATTCTGGACTACCAATTTTATCAAATTCTTTTGGATACCAAGCATTTTTAGCCGCTTCTGGCTGAAGTTTATGATAATCGCTTACAATTTTGCGAGCGGCATCAGCACCATAATGTCGAATAAGTGCAAGTACGCCTTTTCTAAATTGAGCACATAATTCACCAATTAAATTCATTTGTGAAAGATGCGAGCGATTTTCATGAAGCATCAAGCTGGTCATTTGGAACAATGGACCGAGAATCCATGCATCAAATTCTGCAGTTTCTTCTTCGTTCATCGACCAGTCAACCATTGGTCTGAAATGATCAAGTGGATACCAGTTTGAACCGCTTTCTTTCTTTTCGTTCATGTTGTCACTTGGTGTAAAAAGTTCGCCATAATGTTGACCTAAATGATGCAAACACGACCAAGTTAGGAAGTTTGCTCCAGCAGCACCAATTGCATCATGCGCTCTGAAAGGATTTGGACCAAAATATTTACGAATATATTTATCTATTTTCCAATAAGGCATATTGGTAGTTTCGTTGAATCTAGCAGCTGCACCTGTGAGTCCGCAGAAGAAAACATCAAGAACAAAGGCCCAATTATCGCTAACTTGCATTGGAATTAATCCCAAAGCCCATAATAGTTTTGAACTTGAAGAAGGCGTTGATTCAACAATTTCCCAAATTTTATTTACTTCGTGAGGAAAAGCGGGGTGTGCAATTCCAACTCCTAGTTGTGAACTTGGAAATCCAGAAGTAACAGACCAAATATCGATATCAGGAAAACTTTCTCTGAATGCTTTATAATGATCCTTTTTTATTTCGAGAATTTCGGGAATTGCTTCAAGTAAAAATTTAGGATTGTGAGAAGCCAAAGCTTTTGGTAATGTTTTTCCGTCGTATGAATATTTAATAATATTTCCCATTACTTTATTGGCATTTCCTTTTCCGAATGCTTTAACAAGTCCGGGATATTGTTTTGCAATACCATCTGGTACACCTGGAAAATCCAGTGCAATAATTGGAATATCGAAAGGTTCCAGTCTTGAACCCAACTGCATTGTTTTTCCTGCGCCAACAATTCCATTGGCTCCTGTAATTACAAGAGCTCCTCTATTACCTGCTTTTCCAAAAACTTGGTCAACAAGTTCACCTGCTGTAACAGGTAATTTTCCATTTTGAAATATTTCTATAATTGAACCTAACCCCAGCGTCTGAAGTGTAGATGATCTCATTTGATTTATCATATATTTTTCCTCCATCGTTAGTTAAGAAACTCTAAAAATACCTGCAGTGCCAACGTCTCCAGCTGCACAACCAAATATCAATACAAATCCACCACCTAAATCAACAGCTTCTTCGAGAGCTTCGATAAGGGTTCTTGTAAGCGTTGGTGCTTGTGGATGTCCCCAAACAAGAGAACATCCAGTATTGTTCATTTTTGCCCAATCGTAATTCATTGTTTTAGCAAAAATAGCATCATTCACTGCAAAAGGATTGTGGTTCTTAACAACCGCCATATCATTCAATGTTAATCCAGTGCGATCAAGAAGTTTTTTAACTGCCATTCCCGGAGCTTCTGGCATCAAACCAGGTCCAGTACGAATATCAACTTTTGCGATAAATTCGATATTAATTTCTGGTCGAGTACTTAGTTCTTTCGCTTTTTCAATAGAAGAAACAAGTAGAGTTGCCATTCCATCTGCAGCATGAGTTTGAGTTCCTGAAGTAATACAAGTATCCAATTCTCTTTGTTCTCTGAGTGTTTGAAGTGAAATTTCGCGAACGCCAACATCTTCGCTAATTGTTCCTAAAAGTCGGCCTTGTACATTCAATACATCAAATGAAAACAAGCATTTATCTAAGAAGCCAGATTTTTTTGTATCAAAATATTGTTTATAACGTAAGTAGGTAAGTTCATCAACTTCTGCTCTGTCAATTTTGTATTTACGAGCAGTCATACCGGCAGTTGAAAGCATTGAACTACCTGTAGAAGGATCAAAACCGAAATTATCCCAAACATCGGCAATTACTTCTGTTCTTCTGTAAGAGCGACGTTCTGGAAAAACTCCAACTGGCGAATCACTTGTTCTATCAAAGGTTAAAACTCCGGCAACATCATAGGATTTTGAATTCACTTCTGATCCGGCAACTATCACAGCACTAAGTCCTGTGGCACAAGCTTGTTCCATTTGGAAACCAGGGATTCTTTGTCCCATGCAACTTGCCACAGCAGGTCCATTCCAAAATTTCCAATGCCATGGAACAGTAGATCCGATAACAAGATATTCAAGTTCTTTCCGACGAACTTTTCGTTTTCCTAATATATTTGCCATTGCCTCTCCAGCAAACTGGCCAATATTCACCTCAGCTAAAGGTGATGTTTGCCATCCTGGGAAATAACTACTTCCCCAAGTTCCGTATGGAATCCTAGCAAATGGAAACATTGATTCAACTAATTTCATTTTTACGCCTCCTTTATGTTTTCTTTTTTTTTCTTTATTTCGTATTTAACAAAACACAACCATATGCCGCCAAAAACTGTGACTTTTCAGGACTTTCTGTGTTTTTAAACTTATCTTTAAACAATTTCAATATCATTGGATGGTTATCAGGAATTCCACCAGTTACGACCAAAAAGTCTTCAACCAATGCCAATTCGAAACTTCTTTCAATGATTGAATTATAAATTCCCAAAACGATACTTGGCATATTGGATCCATTTTTTATCATCCCAATAATTTCCGAAACAGCGAAAACAGTGCAAAAACTATTAATTCGAATTTCTTCAGTTGCTTTCTCGGCAAATTCATTGAATTCTAATGCTGAAATATCTAAGCGAAAAGCTATTTCTTCCAAAAATGAACCAGTACCAGCAGCACATTTTCGATTCATTTTAAATTTATCAACTTGACCTTCTGCGTTAATTTTCACAAACTTTGTATCCTGACCGCCAATATCAATTACGGAACATGGCTTTTTGTAAATATCAAAAACAGCTTTGGACAATGCAATTATCTCAGAATTGGAAACCAAAGGAACCGTAAGCTTTTCGCGGCCATAGCCACAGGTAAAAATTGGATATTCGATTTCATGCTGGGCAGAAAAATGGTCAATTACTTTTTTTGAAGCTTTATCAAAGTCAAAACCAGTGCGGCCAACAAAATAATCGACAATAGCGTTATCTTCGTTAACGAGAACACCTTTGGTAAATGAAGATCCTAAATCAATTCCTATTCGGTACATTATATATTTTTTACATTTAGATTTAAAAATAATGTAAATCTAAGAGAAAATTATTTTCTATTTGCCAATTGTTGAATAAACGTTTCTATTGAAATAATGCTTTGCTCTTCGCTGTAGCACCTTGAATCATTCAAATCGCCATGAATTTCAATAAAAGGAACCTTGGTTTTTTCTAATAATCTATTTTGCAAACCGTATCTGTTGTTCGAGTTACGTGGACAAGTTTTGGATTCATGATAAATAATTCCGTCAATCGAAAATTCTGATAGAAGATTTGTCAAAACTTTTTCCTTTTCCTCGTCGGCTCTTACAATAAATAATTTGCAATAGGCCAATGCCGAAGATTCAAAAGGATCTGCTGGGTCTAAGGCATCAAAAATCCAGCTATTGCAATAGGTTGAAGCGACAATACAAGTGTCGAGACTTGCAAACATCTTAGCATTGCTGCTTAATTTGTACCACAATGGCATTCCGTCCCAGTAAAGTCTTAGTTTTTCGTTTGGAACTGCACTAATTCCGTTCCTCACTCTTTCTTGAAGTTCTGCAAGTAAAATTTTATAATAATCAACAGCATGCTGAGTTCCACGCATCACAACGATTGGTCCCATGTGAATCGCTGAATCAAAAAAGTTGATTGGTGATGGCTTATTTTTCGCTGTTTCTAAAACTTGACGCCAAAGCACGCAACCATCATGAGATAATTTTATCGTTTCTCTGAATTTGTCAATGTCGAATTTTTGCGTTGCAACCTTTTCCAATTCAGGAATAATTTCTTTGAATTGTTCTGCAACAGATTTTATGATGCTTGGCGTGAGCTCGTTTATACAAAGTGGTGTATTGATCTCTAAAATAGGAACTTTAAAATACCTGGCGTAATATGAAAACCAATCTCCAACCTCGCGGCATTGATTGGTATTATAAACCAAAATATCTGGTGTTGGCACCGATTTGAATCCACTTTTTTGAAGCGGTGTTTCGTTTTGCAAAAATGCACCAATATCGCTTGTTAAATACGAACAAATATCTGGTGAAAAACCATGAGCAACAGCTGTAGGAATATATTTATCAGCAGTTTTTGAAGCTCCCAACATGGCACCATGATTTTCAGGAAAATAAACTTCAAATCCCATGGAATAAAGCAATTCTGCCGGACCAACACTTGTGCACCAGACAATTTTTTTATTCTTGGTTTCGTCAGCGGTTTTTAGTCGGTTAAAATAATCATCCATAGTAACACGGAGATTACCAACAGATTGAAGTTTTACTATTTCAGGTTTTTCTTGCATCGTTATTTATTTTTCCAAACTGGTTTTCTTTTTTCTAAGAATGAATTAATCCCTTCGTTTGCATCTTCGGTTTCCATCAACTCTTTTACAAACATATCAGTAAAAGCAGGCAGATTTTTATTCATGAAATAATCGAAAGAAGCACGGGCAGCGCGAGTTGCATATTTTAATGATACTGCACTTTTGGTACAAATATTACTTGTAATCCATTTTTCAGTTTCTGCTTCCAACATTTCTTTGTCTTCAAATACCTCATTGAGCAAACCAAGGTTTTTTGCTTCATCAGCAGAAATAATTTTCCCTGTAATTAAAAGTTCCTCAGCTTTTGCATTTCCAATTTTCAATGGCAACATAATTGAGGCTGGCGGAGCAAAAACGCCAAGAACAATTTCTGGTTGACCTAATTTTGCTGATTTATCTGCAAACATAAAATTACAAACCAATGCTAATTCGAGACCTCCACCCAAACACTGACCAGAAATTTTAGACATGGTTGGAATATGAAGTTCAACTATTGTTTGGAATATTTTATGAAAAGTAGTGAGCATTTTTAATGCATTTTCTTTGGTATGTTCTTCAACACTGGCTCCAAATGAAAAATGTTTTCCTGCTCCCTCAAAAGTAATGAGTTTTAAATCGTTTCTGGTTTTGTACGAAACTAAAAGTTCAATCAGTTCATTCATCATGATATCATCAATAACATTGCCCTTACCGTCATCGAGAACAATTCTTGCGACGGTGTTTTCGTATAAATATTCTACTTTTATTTTTTGCATTGTATTAAAATGTTTGTTGTTCTTTGTTTTATGTTTATTGTTCTATATTGGTCGTTTTATGAAACTTTGTACCTTTATACTGAGAATTTTTCAGATAAGTAATTAACCCTCCAGATTTTGAAATTATTTCTTCACAAATTTGAGAATTGATTTTAAATTCCTCTTCCGAAATATATTTCCAATCAATGGCTCTGTATAATTGTGATCGACATTCATTGCATGAACCAAGTGCTATACTCAAAAAATTAACAAATTCTTTGTTTCCCCCTCTTCCATAGCCTTCAGCAATATTATCCATAATTGAACCACTTGAAGATTTTATTTGGTCTCTAAATCTGAAATCTTTTTGAAAAGAACCCTTTTCTGTTATCTCAAAAATATTAACACACAATTTTCTTGCAAGTTGCCATATTTCTAAATCTTCAAATCTTTTAAAAGTCGCCATTTCAAATTGATAAGTTCAATGTTGATTATCAGTAATTTAATATGGTTTTAACATAAAACAAAGATCCTCAAACATAAAACATTTTTTAGTTTATTGAAATTGTGGCGAAATCGTTTTTATCAATTCATCATTCCACTCATGACCTTCAGCAAGCATTTGGCGTAATTTTACAAAATCAGCTTCTCTATTGTCTTTTGGACCATCATTGAATGCTCTGAAACCAGCTTTTCCTTCTGTCATCATGTTTAAAGCTAACCAATCTCTGTGGCTTTCTTTGTTCATATCCCAGAAAGCAAGTTTATGCATTCTAAGAGCATTAATGGTTTTGCTTAAACAATTTGGCATTGTATAAAGTAATTTTGTACAACATTTTTCAACGGCTTCGTCTAATGCTGTCAAATCAACAACACCAGATTTCATGATTTCTTTTCCTTTTGCTAAATCATCACCAGATTTTGATCTGCCATAAACAATTTGACCTCTATCGTCAACCCATTTATCAACAACAACCATTGGGTTTGCTATATATTCGCCATTAACTTTTAAAGCAGGAACTACTTCAGTTAGTAAACCTAAACGTAAAGCTTCATGAGCCGACCATGGATCGCAAACTGTGCAAGAATACATTGCATTTTCAATACCAACTAAAAGAGGTAAGAAATCTGTTGAACCACCAATTGGTGCACTTCCATGTTTAGGACCAGCTTGACCAAAACGGGCTAAATCCTGAGAAATAGAGAAATCGCAAGCCATTCCAATTTCTTGTCCACCACCAATTCTCATTCCATTAACTCTGCAGATAACAGGTTTGTCATTCATTAAAATTGAAGAAACCATGTCATTAAACAAACGCATGTATTGTTTGTATTCTTGAGGATTTCCAGCATAATATTCTGCGTATTCTTTAGTGTTTCCACCTGTACAGAATGCTTTATCTCCAACTCCAGTGAAAACAACAGCAACCACGCTTCTATCATTAGAAGATTCGCGCATTGCAAGAATTACTTCTTTAACTGCATCAGTTGTGTAAGAATTGTATTGACTTGGATTGTTTAGAATAATCCAGGCATTGAATAAACCTTTTATTGCATTTCCATGTTTATCTTTACAAGGGCGCAATTCATAAATAATGTTTTGGTATTCGTGCTTTACTAAATTGTGACTTGATAACATAATTCTATATTTTTTAATTATTAATATTATTGATTGTCGGGGACCAAAATAGACCTTTTTTTGTATTTATGTTCCAATGTATTTTTGAATACTTCATTGATTTTCGACATTGGGAAAAGTTCAACAAAATCATTGATTTTCAATTTATCTGTCGCAATTAAATCAATTACTTCTGTATATAATTCAGGTTTGCAACCCCAGGTGCCAATTACTTTTGCATCGAAAGCCATTAAATTACTCAAGCGAACTTCTGGTTTATCCATGGTAAATCCAACAATTGATAAAGTTGAAGTAAAGGTAATCAAATTGAATCCCAATTCTTGTCCGGCTTTTGTACCAGACATTTCGAAAATTTTCCAACCAAAGCGAGAAACGCCCAAGATTTTAACAATCTCTTTTACATTTTCTTTCACGGTTCTAATATCCATACCTTTAATATTGAGAGTGGCATCAATTCCGTTTGCTTTTGCGGTTGCTAATTTTTCATTATCAATATCCAAAGCCAAAACTTTGGCACCCATAATTTTTGCGATTAATGCAGCATAAACGCCAACACCGCCAACACCAATAACAATTGCTAAATCGCCTACCTCCAATTCAGATTTTTTCAATACTTGATAAGGAGTTGAAATTGCATCAGCAACAACAGCTAATTTTTCCAAAGGGTATTTTTCTAAAACGGCTTCAGGAACTGGACATAAAAATTTCGCAGGAACTTTGATATGAGAAGCAAAACCTCCATCAAAATCATTTCCTGGCATTAGTTGTTTTTGGCACATATTGCTGCGTCCCTTTTTACAAAGTTCACATTCGCCACAAGGAAGAACAGCAGGAATAATCACATTTTTTCCAATCCACTCACTTGGTCCAGCTATGACTTTTCCACTAATTTCATGACCAAGAGTTAAAGGCAATTCTTTTTTTGTTTTTACACCAAAATGCCAAAAGCTCAAATCTGTATGGCAAACGCCACAACCAGAAATTTTTATTAAAGCTTCATCTTGATTGAGTTCTGGTAAAGGACTTTCTACAAGTTGAAAATCAGCTTTTAGCTCCGTCATTTTCCAAGAATACATTTTTCCTTCCATATGATAATGTTATTTGTTTTTTAAATATTTTCTCCGTCTTTGGATGTTCTATTTTTGTAGGTTATTGACCTTACTAAATTTGTAAACGTTAAATTTAATGGTGTTTTAATGTAATGTTTACGACCATATTCAACAATTTTTCCATTCATAAAATCAATTTCTGTCTCTTTTTTGTTAATTAAATCGACTGCTAATGAAGGCATGTGATTTCCGGCATTTTTCAAATAACGAATGCACAATTTAACAAAATTCTCAGGTAATTTTATTTCCTCTGCTTTTGCAACTTCAACAGCTTCATAAATAATTTGTTCTACAATTTCTAAAGTATCTGGATGATCCATTGCTTCTTTCATGGTAAGATTGGAAATCGCACATAATGGACTTAAAGCCGCATTTAAAATTGTTTTTTCCCAAATTTTGTTAACGACTTCAAAAGAGCCAACTTTTTCGGTAATTAAACCAACGCTTGTTAATAATTCGGCTATTTTTTCAGCTATTTCAGGATGAGAATCATCAACAGAGGCAACATAGTTTGGTGGATTGAAAAAACTAACTGCTGTAACATTAGGAGCATGAAGATTTCCAGCATAGTTGACAACCATTCTCAACACTTTTGATTCTTCAAAATGTGTAATGTATTTTTTTCTAACTCCAATTCCATTTTGGGCAATCAATAAAAAAACATCTTTTTTATCACAAAGTTTTACTTGTTCGATAATACTATCAACATTATAATCTTTTACAGCGCTAATTAAAACATCAAAATCATGTTCCAGCAATTCTTGAATTGAGCTATAAACATGTTTAAAATAAGCTTGCTTTTCAATTTTATCAACCAATTCAATTCCTGAATTTCTAATTAAAGCAAGTTTGTTTTTATCAATGTCAGTAATAGCAACTTCACATCCAGCTTCTTTTAAATGAACTGCTAATGCTTGCCCAACAGGACCAAGACCAATAATTCCGAATCGAAATACTTTTTCTCCCATAATTTTATTCTTCTTTCTATAAAATAAAAATCCTTTAATAAATTACATAATAATACGAGCATCTACTGCACAAACCCTATTCTCATTTGCAAAAATGGGGTTTAAATCCAACTCTTTGATTTCTGGAAAATCATTCACCAAAGTGGAAATTCTTTGTAAAATCTCTGATACTTTTCCTTTATCAATTCCTTTTTTCCCTCTAAAATCATTCAATAATGCGGCCGATTTAATATTTTCGAGCATTTCATTTGCCTCAACATCAGTGGTTGGAGCAATTTTGAACACCACATCTTTGTATACCTCAACCATAACACCACCCATTCCGAACATAATTAAATGGCCTAATCCTTCTTCCTCCTTAACTCCGATAATTAATTCTCGGCTTTCAGGAAGAAATTCCTGAATGAAGAATTTTAAATCTGGTTGCTGAAGTTTGTTTTGCATATTTTGCACTACAGTTCTGACTTCCTCAGCGTTTTTAATATTTATTGCAACTCCACCCACATCACTTTTGTGAATGATTTTTTCCGAATCCGCTTTTATTACCAAAGGAAATCCAATTTTCTCGGCTTCAATAACAGCTTCATCAACAGTTTTTGCAATACTCCATTTTGCTATTGGAATTTTGTAAGCCTCTAAAATTTCATAAACATCTTTGGCTGTTAAAACTTCTTTTCCTTGGGCTTTTACTGAATCGAAAACGGCTTTAGCTTTGCCTTTATTGATATCTGTAAAAGTTTTTATTGAACCTTTTTTCCTCGATCTGATTTCATTGTATTTTGAAAGTGACGAAAGGGCTTTTGCAGCAGTTTCAGGGTAATCAAAACATGGAATTCCTCCATCAGCAAGAATTTTAGAAGTTTCACCCCAGTTTTGTTTATCCGTGATATAATTACAAACAATTGGTTTTATTTGTTTTTTGCTTATTTCAGCAATTTCTTTAGCGACACTCACACAATCAACAAAAGGAGGAGTTACAAAAGTGAGATAAATCCCGTCAATTTGCTCTTCATTCATCATCACTTCTATGGCGCTTTTAAAATGTGCAGCACCAGCAGTCGCCACAACATCCAAAGGATTGTTTATTGACGCTTGTTCCAACATGGTTAGTTTTAATTCTGCTTTGGCTTTTTCCGAAATTGGAGGCATTGCCATACCACAAGAAACCAGTTCGTCGGTTGCAATAATAGCAGGACCACCAGTATTGGTAATCATTCCAACGTTGCTTCCATTTGGTATTGGTTGCGAAGAAAAAGCAATGGCAGCATGACAAATTTCCTCTAAATTAGAGAATGAAAGAATTCCTGCTTTTTGAAATATCAGCTCCATTGTTACTCCACCAGCCAAACCACCAGTATGGGATTTGGAAGCCGCAGCACCTTTTTCGGTTCTACCAGCAGAAATGGCTAAAATTGGTTTTTTAGCAGCAACTTCCATCGCTACTTCCATGAATTCTTTTGTATTTGAAAGGCTTTCGAGATAAAGAATAATTACTTTGGTTCCTTCATCTTCGCCATAATATTTTAAAATTTCGGATATGGAAACATCAGAGCCATTGCCATTAGAAGAATAAAGCCTCAATCCAATTTCCATATCATGCAATACTTGCATAATTAATGCCCCAACACCGCCACTTTGCGCAACAATAGAAATAGAACCTGGTTTGTAAAATGTAAATGTAAAATTGCAATAAGCATTGTATTTTGGGTCGGAATTGATGGTACCTTGGCAGTTTGGACCAATAATTCTGATACCGTATTTTTTTGCGCGGGCTAAAAAATCATCTTCAAGAGCCTGACCTTCTGCCCCCATTTCTTTGAAACCAGCAGTATTGATAATAATAGCTTTTACTCCTTTTTTTCCGCAATTTTCAACCTCTTCTGGAACAAACGGTGGAGGTATAACGATGTGAGCTAATTCGACTTCGCCAGGAACATCCATAATTGATGGATAAGCTTTTATTCCCCGAATCTCGTCAACCTTTGGGTTTATTGGATAAATTGGCCCTGTAAAACCATAATGAACTAAGTTTTTGATGATGATATTTCCAATAGAAAGCTCTTTTACTGATGCACCAATTAACGCAATTGATTTGGGTTCGTAGAAATAATTCAAGTTATCTTTATTCATAAACTATAAAAATTCAGGTGAAAAGCAGGATGTTAGATTTGAAGTTTTTAGGAGAATCAAAATACTTAACGAGTCCAAATTTAAATCTTTCTTAAAGTTATTTTATTAAAATCAAATATAGTAATCTTTATTGATTATGTCAAATTTTAAAAAAACCATAACAAATAAGGATTCTTTATATCGCAAAGATAAAAATAAATCGACAAAAAACAAATATGGTTTGAAAAAACAAACGAATTCGCCTTTTTTCCTATTGCTTTAGTAGGAAATTAACTATTTTTAACATTTTATTAATATTTAACGCAAATCAAAATAAAAACGTTAGATATTTAATCCTTTAATTCAAAACGAAATATTTTATCTTTCGAGGTAATTCCTCTTCACAAATACACTGATTTCATTAATGAAATAACGGCAAGTACTTTCTAAATTATTATCAAATAATTCCGGTGGTATTGATTATTTTTAGGCGGTTGAAAAAGTGGTATTTTGAGAAATATTGATACAAATTCTACCTATTTTTTCAACTTCTTATTTTTCTTCGCTTCGGGTAAAAAATTGTTTTCAGAAATTACTTTTTCACCTGTTTTTAATTCCAATGCTTTTCTAGCATCACCTGCTATTTTACCGCCTTGTTTGGCAACCACTTTATTTTGGACAAAACCTTTTGGGTTTTTAGTTTTTACAATAGCTGTTGTTGATGCTTCTCCGAGCATTGAGAAAATTAATTCCAAATCGGTCATGTGGTCACGCAGGTTTTGGCTTTTCAAACCTTTTACTTTCTTGTATTGAGAAGGTGTTAAACCAAATGTTGCTTTAGAAATTTCTGCAGTTAAAATAGAATATTCAATTTGTTCTTTTACGCCTCTATTTTTCCATTCCTCAGTTAATTCTTCACGAATAGCAATGCTACGCATTCGTTTTTCAATCCAATCGTCAGGATAGCCTTTGGCTTTATACAATTCTCTGGTTCGTTGAGTTGCTAATTCCGGATTTTCAATTTCGTCTAATCTGTCTGAACCAACTTGTGCCAACCATTGCTTAAATGGTTCTGCTTTGGGTGATGGAATTGATTGAATGATTCTCAAAAGACCTTTAGCGTTTGCAGCCTGTACTTTACGTCTTTTACCATCAGCTGCCTGCATTTCAACTAGGGTACAAATTGTACCCCAGTTGCTTTTTAGTTGTTCATCACGACTTAAAATTCTTTTTATGTATTGCTTAACATCCGCACTATCGGTGAGGACTTCTACAACATCTTGCACTGAGAAATACCATTTGTTCTCTGTTTCGTTCCAAACAGACCGTATTTGCTTACTTTCAAAAAGTTTTATATTGCTCATTAATTTGTTTTTTCTGGAACTCAAAAATACTTAAAAGTGCGTACTTTAAAAAATGATTTTGAAAATTTGGAGGGTTGAGTTATCAACAATTATTTATTACAGTAGACAATTTACAACAAATATTCTAAGGAAAATCTATCAGGAAATACAAAAATTATTCCGCAATCACCCAATCACCATTTTTGATGAGAATATTGTTAGGATTGAAATCCCAGTTCATGTTACTTAATAATTAAGAAAATTCTAAATAATTACAATTTCAATAATTGGTATTATTTTTTATTCAATTTATGGTATCTAAATCCACCAAATATTGCAGCTCCAATTGCTCCAGAATAAATTGCATCGGGATGTGTCGAAAAAGTTAAACCTAATTTTGCTTCTGTTCCAAGTTCTTCAATTGCCTGAACCATACCTTTATTCATTGCCATTCCACCCATTAATGCAACTTTTGAATCGGCTTTTAATGAAGAAAGCAATTTTATTACTTTACTTGCTATGGATAAATGAATTCCTTTAATAATATCTGGAGTTGAAATCCCTCTAGAAACCATGTTAATCACATCCGTTTCTGCAAGTACTGAGCAAATACCTGAAGGCAATTCAGGTGACATTGATTTTAGTGATGCATCGCCAACTTCTTCTATTGCTAATCCTAAATATCTTGAAATGTTTTCAACAAATTGTCCCGAACCAGAAGCACATTGGCCTGTCATTTTATAATCCAATACTCGGCCTTCATCACTAATGTTTATTGCTCTTACGAAAAGAGCTCCAAGATCCAAAACTGTTTTTGAACCAGGATTAAGAAATAGCCCACCTTTTGCATGAGTAGTCATGCTATAAAAATGACCTTTCTTTCTTTTTAGAAGTTCTCCTTCTCCAGTTGAAGCCACATAAGCAATATCCTCGTATTTCAAATTGTTTTTTAAAAGTATTGCATCTAATAAAAGATCCGAAATACTTTCGGGATTCCTTTTTCTTATTTTCTCGTTTACCTTGTCAATAATAATTGGATTATCAGAATACTCCATTAAAACCAGTTTAATTGTACTGCTTCCAACGTCAATTCCGAGGGTATAAACTTTATTATCCATATAGACTTATTTCTTTATTTAATTTTTACTGATTATTCAACATGACTTCTTCTAGCAAACATTGCTCCGCCCAGAGCTCCCATAAATATTGAGTCAGGATGAATATTAATAATAATATCATCACCATAATTTTTATGTACCAACTCAGAAACGTATTTCAATACTGCTTGGTTACGAGCAACACCACCTGTAAATGTAAATTCATTTCTAACACCACCTGAACGAGCTAATAAAGACATCGCTCTCATCACAATTGCGCGATGTAAACCGGCTAAAATATCAGAACGTTTTTGACCTACATTTAAAAGCTCACGAATTTCTGCAGCAGCAAAAACAGTACACGTTGAACAAATATTAACTTCACTTTTTGCCTCCAAAGCTAATGGTCCAAGTTCATTTAATGAAATACTAAACTCATCAGCAATGTAACCAAGATATCTTCCACATCCAGCAGCACATCTATCATTCATATGGAAACTAGTTACCAAACCATGACTATCAACCTGAATCGCTTTTGTATCCTGCCCACCAATGTCTAAAACTGTTTTTGTATTAGGGAAAACAGCATGAGCTCCAAAAGCATGGCATAAAATCTCAGATTTGATACATTTCTCTGGGAATGGCAATAATGCTCTTCCATATCCTGTTCCTACCATATTGGCTATGTGAATATCCATATTGGCAACAAACATGATGTGTTCCTTTATTGAATCATGAACATTTTTAAAGTTGCCCTTCAATAAATTCATTTCAGTATCAAATTCTATACTTTGGTTTTCAGCAATAGTCTCTTCAAGATTCTGATATTTATCGTGAAGAATTTCTAATGCCTGAAACACCAACTCTTTGAAATTAAACTCCGTGAGCTCATTTTCTACGGATGTGATACTTTTATCATAAACCAGCATCAAAGGTTCAAATAGTGCTTTATCTAATTTCCCAATTTCTTTGTTAAAATGCTCACTTACAATATCACGAAAAAATTGATTTTTAGAACCTAAATTTCCATACAAAAAATCATCATGAATAATTGGTCCAATAGTTTTTACAATATTCTCAACATGCTTTGCAACAATATCTCTCAATTCGTTTTCGAAGGTAGTTGCAATGGTATCTTTGAATTGAACATTTAGGCGATCCAATCGTTTTTTAAACTGTAAATATTGAAATACGGATTCAACATCCTCGATATATTTTTTATATTCTGGTTTGCTCTGAATCTCATCTTCCAATTTTAATTTGAGCAAAGAAAATCTAGCATTATAAATGGCCTCAAGTCTGGCAATTTCAGTTGCCACCGTATAATTTGCCCTTGTATTTGTAATTCCTCTTCCAATTATCTCATCTTTTTCATTAACAATTACTGCTTTAGATGTTGTTGAGCCGAGGTCTATTCCTAAAAAGTATTTCTTCATTGATATCTGTTATTTCTAAATTTTGTAAAATTTTTAATACATCTTTCTTTGATCTAACATTTGGAAAAAAGACTCAAGTCTGTTTTTAATGTTGGAATAAGAAAAATATCTCGGATCTACTAAATCAGATTCAATAAATCCGACAGGAATTTCCAGTTGTCGTTCTAATTGTTGCATAATCATTAATTGTCCGGCAGAAAAAGAATTACAACTTTTTATTGAATTCACTAAAAATCCATCGGCTTTATAATCTGTAATACATTTTGACAAAAGCTCCACTCTTTGTTCTAAATTTAGGTTGGTATAGCAATTCATACAATATTCTGCAAGGCTTTCGAGTGGTTTCTCAGGATTAACTCTAAATCCCATATCATAAACACCGCCAACTTTGGTATAGGAAGAAGCAACGATGACGGCTCCCATATCATAGAATAATTTCCAAAATTCTCTGAAATGAGTCCAATTTGGAGGACCTTCAACTACCAATCTAAATCGTTCTTTTTCCATTACACCTTCAGGGGTGATTGGGCCCAAACCAAGATTAACTCTTTCTAAAATTTCATTATAAAGTTCATGATAATAATTTACTGCTTCATCAGAACCACGAAAACCATTATTAATTGGCCCGATATAGTAAACGCCAGCAAAATAGGCATCAATAGGAGATGGAACATTTTTGGTGGTATCAAAAATCTTCATAATATAATCTTCCACCTTGCTAGAATTTCGTAAGCAGGCCTTTAATTTTTCTTCATCATATTTATTTCCAGAAACTTTTTCCATTTTAGGAATAACCTCTTCCTTCAATTGCTTCACCATATAAGCAGTCATTTCTGGAGTAACTTTATGATTTTCTTGATAAGGTGTGTGCAATAAGGCAACAGGAACATCTGGATAAAGACGTTTTAATGTTTCGAACCATTTCATGAAAGTGAAACAGCCAGTATAACTTAAAAGAAAAAGATCGGGTTCAGGAATTTTTTCACCATTTGGACCAATGTTTCCATTAATCATCATTCCAACATCACATTTAACATAGGTACAAACATCTTCAGAATGCCCTATTTTTTCTGCATCCCTAATAAAATCGGCAGATTTTTTTCTCATTCCAGATTGCAATGCATTTATTTCTGGATAAACAGGCAACATGCCGAATGACAATATTAATTCTGAAATATTCCCCGGAACAAAAGTATAAACAACTTTTTTTCCAGTTTCTTTTGCAGTACTCAAATCCTTAAAAAGACGAGAAATCATCTCTTTTTGAATAATCATACTTTTTTCTTTTGCAATATCTTTTGACATATTTTAAGTAAAATTAATAGTTAAAAAAACGAGTATTTTTGCAGTATAAATTCAAATATGAAATCTACTAAAATACACTAATCCCAAAGTTTAATAGAATCTGAAAAAGTTCCAACCTGTTCTTTAATAACTTTAAACTGTCCTGTATTTTCACTATACAAGAAGCTTATGTAACGCATATTGTTTTCAATGCAGGCTTGTTGAAGAATTGGATGGTCTAATAATGCTGGGTCACAAAAACTAGGAGCAGCAAAAATAATTCCATCAACTTTTCTTTCGCTGGCAAGTTTTAATAATCGAGCTTCTTTCGGATTATCAACGTCGTAAACTGATGAAGAGAAGGTGCTATTATTTAAATATGAGTGACTTAATGCTCTAAAAGGATCATTGCTGTCAGTTGGAATATCTCCTTGAATCCATCTGGTTCCTAAAAGGAAATCATCTTCAACAATATAACAACCTGCCAATTCAATAGCTCTAATTAATCCAACTGGAGGTTGCTCACAAAATGCTCCAATTACTAAAACTCTGATTTTATCTAGTGGCTCTCCACTTTCTTGATTAAGCAAACTAATTACTTTTTCAAGAATTTCATTATGCTCTTCAACTGGAATTACCAATCCTGCCCTTACAATATGGTAAACATCAGCAGCTGTTATTTTCCAAGGAGCAGCATCGCGAATGGAATAAATCTCTTCAGTTAATTTTCTATTTTTATTGAACAAAGAAATAGAGTGATTAAGGCGTTCAGGTGTAATTTCAACATTGTTGATTTTTTTTACTTCTGCCAATACGTGTTCCATTTCTTGAATATAGAAGGTTCCCCCAATATGAGATTTGAAATTTTGCGGATAATCCAGATATTTTACAAACTTACCTTTGTTTAAGAGTTTAAACATTCCAGATAAATTTCTGATAACATCACAAATAGAAGGAAAAATAAATCCATCAAAACCCTCAAAATGATTATCAAGAGCAAGCTCAATGATACCTCTGGGCATATGGCAAATATAGGATTGATAATAAGCATCACCCTTTACTATTAGTTTTTTATCTCCACCACCCATTATACCAATGGCTAAACCATTTGCAGCATGTATAATTTCTCTAGGAAAATAAATTGGCATATAACCTACCAGAACCCTTGACTGATCCTGCGATTTCCACTCTTTTGCTCTAGTAAAATTTAAATCAAAGGAAAGATCTTCACATTTACTAATAATTTCATTTAAAGATTCCAAATTGTAATTGTTTTTAATGAAGTTTTTTATAAAATCAAATATAGCAATCTAAATCAGTTATGTCAAATTTTAGAAATATTATAACAAATAACTAATCTTTATATCGCAAAGATAAAAATAAATCGACAAAAAACAAATCACAATTAAAAAAGGCGCCGTAAGTGCTGTTTTTCCTATCGCTTTAATAGGAAATTTAACTATTTTTAACTTTTCACTTTTAGAATTGAATTTTCGAAATAAATTCCATCATTTTTCTTTGCACCAATTCTTTGGCTTGAAAATGAGGTTCATGTCCACAATTCTCAATAAATAGAATTTCGATGGTTCCGCTTACGTTTTTTAGTTTTGAAATCAATTGCTCAACAGAACCGTAAGCATCGTCTTTTCCTTGAATAGAAAGGACAGGAGAGGTAATATTTTTTAAATGTTTTTCAACATTCCAAATTTTTCCACCTTCCGAAAGCCAAGTATCGCACCAACCATGAAACATGGTTTCGGTTTTTTCTTGATGGTATTTATAAAGGACTCTTTTCAGAACACCTGATTCAAAATGTTTTAATGTGGCCCGGAAACCTTGATAGGTAATTTCTTCACAAAAAATATGATCTGCTTCAGTTATTACTCCTAAAACTTTTTCGCGATATTTTGATGCAAACAAAAGTGCAATGGTTCCTCCATCACTATGTCCAACTAAAATTACTTTTTCAGTGATATTCAAATTTTTCAATAAATCAGGTAAGGAATCAAACCCTTCAATATCCATATAATCGTTATCACGAAGTTCGTTCAGCATTTCCGATTTTCCGTATCCATAACGATCGTAAATCAGCATGGGCAATTCTGTTTTATCGCTTATTTCTTTAGGAAACCCTTTCCACTGGGCACAACTTCCTAAACCTTCATGAAGAAAAATCAATAACGGTTTTTCAGGCTTCCGAAATTGAAGATTGTGAAACTCGTAATAAATTTCCCTGCTATTTGCATTAATAAAACCACTGGTACTATTCATTGTTTTTAAAAATCGAAAATAAACAATTCTTTTTTTGCTTGTATATATTCTGAAATTATTTCATTGATGATTGCTGCTGCTGGTTCAATTTCCTTAATTATTCCTGAAATCTGTCCAATTTCTAATTCACCTTCATCAGGATTTCCTTCAAACATCCCTTTTCGGGCTCTACCTTTTCCGAGCAAATTTGCAATTTCCTCAACTGAAGCACCTTCAATTTCAAGTTTTTCAACGTCATCAAAGAATTTATTTTTCAGAAGACGAACTGGTTGCAATCTTTTCATGCTAAGTTTAGTATCGCCATCAACCGCTTCAAGAATTTTTCTTTTAAAAAGTGGATGTGCACTCGATTCGTTTGAGGCAACAAAACGACTTCCAATTTGAACTCCATCGGCACCCAATGCCATTGCTGCCAGCATTCCTCTTCCTGTTCCAATCCCTCCGGCAGCTATCAAAGGAATTGATATTGCTTCTCGAACCATTGGAATTAAAACCATCGTTGTTGTTTCTTCTTTTCCATTATGGCCGCCTGCTTCAAAACCTTCGGCCACAACTGCATCAACACCAGCCGCTTCGCATTTTATTGCAGATTTAACATTTGCTACCACATGAACTACAGTCATTCCATTTTCTTTTAAAAATGGGGTCCATTTTGCAGGATTTCCAGCTGAAGTAAAAACAATTTTTACTTTTTCTTGAATGCAAATATTAACAAACTCTTCTGCATAAGGAAAAATTAAAGGAATATTTACTCCAAAAGGTTTGTCGGTTATTTTTTTGCATTTAGTGATATGGTCAAGCAAAATTTCTGGTTTCATTGAACCTGAGCCAATAATTCCTAAGCCACCAGCATTACTAACTGCAGAAGCCAATTCCCAACCACTGCACCAAATCATTCCAGCCTGAATGATTGGATATTTAATTTTGAATAATTCGGTAATTTTATTCATCGTTTATTTTTTAAGCGAGACAACAAAAGTTTTAAAAACTTTTGTTATCTTAAGCTAAGTCTGAAAATCAAGTTCAAAATTAGTATTTTCCATTAAATGAAATGCTTTAAAATTATTTATATCCTCAAACATTTCAATAATTTCTTTTGAACCTAGCCATTCGCAATCATTTTTTGTAATAGCATTAAAAGAACTAAAATTGTAATCAGAGGCAACTGAACAAATTCCAGCTTCCACAGGGTTCAAGTGAATGTATCGAATAAGATTCTTAAGATAAATTTCGTCTTCTATTTGTTTACGTTTAAATTTATACTGAAATAAACTTCCAGTCCTATGATATTTTTTATTGATACTTTTAGCATATGAAATAAAAAAATCTCGAAAAGCTTTTTCAATTGGGGTTAAAGCTAGTTGTTTCGTTAAATTTTGATACTGCAATTTTTCATTTTCTTTTATTCTTATTAAAAAATGAAAATGATTATTCATCAAACAATATGAAAAGACATCAACAAATGGATCGAGGTATTGGCGAAATTTTTTCAGAAAATAATCATAATTCTCTTCCTCATAAAATATAATATCGCCATTGTTACCCCTATTAAATACGTGGTAATATCCGCCTTCAATCATTTCGTTTATCTTTTAGAGAAACTAAAAAAGTTTTTGAAAAATTTTTAGTCTTATACTGCTTTTGTATTCTTCCAAATAATGATTATACTAGCATTCTATTTATAAAAAATTTAAAAAGGATCAGTGATGCAAAGGTTAAAATCAAAAATGACCAAGATAAAACTATTGATAAAAAATGACTTTTGAAAAACATCGGTTTCTCTTTAATTATTTTTTTTGCATACCCTTTTTTAACATAATAAAAATAATTAAAGACAAAGGGCAAAAGAATTATACCAAATAAAATCCAATTATCTATTGTGTGCTTGAAAATTAACGAACTTAAGTAATCTGAAAATCCCATAACAAAAATCATTTCAGAAAAACTCAAAGAAAACCATGCGCTGAGTATTGGCTGGGTTTCCACCTTTGACCATTTATAGAATAAGTAATTATAGTAAAACAAAGTATTCATTCAAAAAAATATTGTTACTTACAAATTCTTGTAAAGATAGAAATTAGATAACTTCGTTTTATTTTATAAAATAAAAAACTTCATAAGCGAAAGACTACAAAAGTTTTAAAAACTTTTGTAGTCTCGCTTTGTTTTCGCTAAATTATTTATTCCGCTTTTTTATAAACTATAGAAACTAAAGTTTTATCATCGCCACCCATATTAATGGTTAAACCATAAGGTCTTTCAGGTTTCATTGTAATTTGAGCATCACCAGCTTTTCCAGTTAGTTGTTCCCAAATAGTAACGGCTTGGTGAACTCCAGTTGCACCAGTTGGATGGCCCCAACCAATTAAACCGCCAGTGGTATTAAATGGAACCATTCCTGTTCTAGAGGTATTTCCTTCTAAAACGAAATCGATTCCTTTTCCGTGTTCAGCAAAACCAATGGCTTCGGTTGCCATTACGCCTGCAATTGTAAAACAATCGTGGCATTCAACAGTTCCAATTTGATCTTTTGTAACTCCTGCAGACTCGAAAGCTTTCTTAACCGCAACCTTTGTTGTTGAAAGAACTGTAGGATCTGTTGGTGGCTTTGTGATATCATCTTCTGCCATTCCAAATCCCATTACTTCAACTGCATCTTTTTTGTCAATACCGCATCTTCTCAAACCTTCTTCAGAAACAATTGCGATTGAACTTGCACCATCAGATACTTTTGAACAATCAAAAACATTTAATGAATCAACAAAACCCTTTGGATTTGGAGTTACTAATCCACATGCTTGTAAATCTTTGGTTGTATTGTGGAATTCTTGTGCTGTAGGACAAAGACGTGCATTTTCAATGGCGTTTGTAAACCATTTTGCCATTGCCGCTCTTGTTTTTTCTCTGTCAAATCTTTCTGCATAAGCTTTTGAGCGATCACTAAATTTTCCAGGGAAGAAATAAGCATGACCTGTTTTTCTTTCTTTTGCCCAACCTGCTGCTGCAAGAATATCAGCTCCGTAAATTGCTTTAACCGTATTTTGAACTTCAACACCTAAAACCAAAACAACTTCTGCTGTTTCAGCTAAGATAGATTTAATTCCCGCTGCTAATGCTAATGCACCAGTTCCACAAGCACCTTCAACTCTGGTACAAGGAATATATCTTAAACCTTCATCAATGTAAGGAATAAATCCTGCCATATTTGCTTGTCTGTTGAAACGAGAAGCAATAAAATTTCCAATAACGCCTTCGTCAACGTTTTTAGCACCACCGATTTGTTTAAGAACTGCCTGACCAGCTTCTCTGATATATTCTTCTAAGCCTGGACGCTCTTTTTTAGGATTGAATTCTTTTCTACCGGTTCCCATCGAAATGGTGTTGTATCCGGCAACCATATATATTTTTCTACGTAATTTTGTCATTTTTAAATCCTCCTTATTTTATTAATAATTGTTTATTGGTCCGTAAGCATGGAAAAATCCTGTGAGTAACACTGTGTTCACGTCATTTTCGCTAAAAGCTACTTTATCAGAAACCAATTTTAAACCAATTTCTTTTGAACGTTTTGCATAATTTCTTGCAATTTCTGCTCCCATTGAATCAAAAGTTTTCAAATCATTGAAATAGGCAACGAAAACTTCTTCTTTCTTTTTGTTTCCAACCACTGCTTTCCATGGCTGAACAGAAGCTGGAGGATTTCCTAATTTTGAATCGCAATTTGCTTGGAATTCGTCAACAGCAACATAGGCTTTTTTATTCAAATCATAGAAACCAGTAACTCTTCCTTTTTCGTATTTTAGGAAACCATCTTTTTGCGAACCGTCGGAATTTTGTCCACCACGAACTCCAATTTCTAACATTTTGTCAAGTAAATCGCAATGCAAATTTTCGTCAGCAAGATAAGGATTCATAACACTCATGATATATTGACAAACATCGATTCCGACATAATCAATTAATTGAAAAATTCCCATCGGACGAATCAAATAATCTTGAGTTACTTTATTAATCATATAAACAGCTTCAGGGAAAGAAGCAGTTGCCATTAATTTTTCTGCTTGAGCAATTCCGTATTGAGCATCACGCATAAAATGACCATTGCCAATAAATCCAGCAAAATCGTGAGAAGGAACAACGATTTTCTTAAGATTTTTAGCCAACATATTTGCAAACTCAACCAATTCCATGTCTGCATTTTCGGTTTTGATAATTTCAACCAATTTCTGAATTGCAGGTGGATTATAGAAATGAACTCCTAAAACTCTGCCACCTAAATTTGCTTTACTATCAATTACATTGATTGGAATTGAAGAAGTGTTGGTGCAGAACCAAGGTGATTTTTTGTTGTTTTGATTAATTTGAGTGAAGATTTTAACTTTCAATTCTGGATCTTCTTTAATTGCTTCAAAAATAACAGTTGATTCATAAGCAGCTTCCAAATTCGTTGTAGGTCTAACAATGAAAAGTACATCCTCAACATATTGATCAATGATTTCGCTGTTGTCAATTAAATCAGCTCTGTCTTCGTAAACTTTTCTAAGAGCAATTACTTTTTTCTCAGCAGCTTTAAGAACTTGAGTTTTTAGGTATTTCATCAAGCCTTTAAGAGCTTCACTGGAAGTATCCATTGCATTAAGCACAAAAAGTTTTCCTTTGTTTTCGGGCAATAAACTTAAATCTGCCATTTCAATAGCAGTAAGCAATAGGATTCCGCTACCCATTTTTCCTGCGGCTCCCAGAACGGTTACGTTTTGTAATTTTTCTGAATAGTTCATTTTCTTTATTTTAATTTATTTTCTTAATTCCAGTTAGGTTTTCTTTTTTCAAGAAAAGCACGCATTCCTTCGGCACCTTCATTTCCAAACAAAGAGCCAAATTCTTTTGATTCAAGATCGCTGCCGGATTTAAAATCGGTCAGCATTCCTTGTCTTGTCACTAATTTTATTTTTTTAACAGCATTAGGACCTTTTGAAGCAATTTTTGTTGCAATTGCAATAGTTTCAGACATTAATTGCTCTGGTTCTACAACTTTTTGAACCAATCCGATTCGAAGTGCTTCATCAGCAGTAATCATATCAGCAGTATAAAGCAGATACAATGCATTTGGAAGTCCAACAATTCTTGGAAGTCTTTGTGTTGCAGCATAACCAGGAATAAGTCCCAGATTAACTTCTGGCTGACCAAATTTTGCAAGATTACTTGCAATCCTGAAATCACATGCCATGGCAAGTTCGCAGCCGCCACCTAAAGCAAAACCGTTGATTGCAGCAATAACCGGAATCTCCAATTTTTCAATGCTATTAAAAGTATTTTGTCCAATTTTTGAGAAATTGCTACCTTGTTCGTCATTCATATCAACCATTTCGGCAATATCAGCACCAGCAACAAAAGCTTTTCCATCACCAGTTAATATCAAAACACTAATATCTTTTCTTGCTGACACATCTATAAGCATTTGATCCATTTCTGAAAAAAATCTGGTATTCAATGCATTCATAGCTTGAGGCCTCGAAATTTTAACAATACCAATTCCGTTTTCCACTTCAAGACTTAATATTTCGTAATTCATATTTTAGAGTTTTTGTAAATTATCTAATGTTAATTATTCTTAAAATCATTTATTTCCTATTTTTTCTATAACAAAACCTAAAATTTGCTCATTTTTCATTATTCACAATAAAATGGAAACCCGCGATTTACGTATGAAATTAATTTTTTAATGACCTCTAACTGCAAATATAAAAAAAAATTCAAACTAATATACACATTTATTGAATTTTTAAAAAGAACAAAAATTTAATAATTATTCTTTATTGTAAAACAAAAATCCAAGATCCTGAATATTAAAATTGTTTAAGAAACTTTACGCAATTTTCTTAATTTTGTCGAAAAATTTGGCATTAAATTTTATGAGAAAAATTTGGTTATTTATTGGTATATTATTGTTCTTGTTTAAATTAGAATCCCTCGCACAAGGCAAACATACCATTAGCGGATACATTAAAGATGCAAAAACTGGCGAAGGGCTTATCGGTGCATCAGTCATTGTTAAGGAAATTCCTGGAACTGGTGTTTCAACAAACGCCTATGGCTTTTACTCCCTAACTTTACTTGATGGCAAATACACTTTAACAACTCAGTTCGTTGGATACGAGCCTTCGAGCATCATAATAAATTTGGATAAAAATTTAAAATCTGATTTTATTATTAAAGAGCGAACCGTTAATCTCAAAGAAGTTTCAATTACTGGAGAAAAACGTGAAGAAAACATTGTTAAAACTCAAATGGGAGTTGAAAAAATTAACATCAAAGCCGTTAATAACATTCCGGTTTTGTTGGGAGAAAAAGATCTTCTAAAAACATTGCAATTGATACCAGGCGTTAAATCAGCTGGAGAAGGCAATAGTGGCTTTTATGTTCGTGGTGGTGGCGCAGATCAGAATTTGATTTTATTGGACGAAGCCACCGTTTACAATGCCTCCCATTTAATGGGATTTTTCTCAGTTTTTAATTCGGATGCCATCAAAGATTTAACAGTTTATAAAGGTGGACAACCGGCAGAATATGGTGGCAGATTATCATCCGTTATAGATATAAAAATGAATGATGGGAACAATAAAAAGTTTGGTGCCAGTGGCGGAATAGGTTTAATTTCATCAAGATTAAATATTGAAGGTCCGATTGTAAAAGATAAAGGTTCTTTTTCTCTTTCAGGTCGTAGAACTTATGCCGATTTATTTTTGAAACTTTCGTCAGACACTAATTTAACTGATGCAAAACTTTATTTCTACGACTTAAATTTAAAGGGAAACTATACCATTAATGACAAAAATCGAATTTTCTTATCAGGTTATTTTGGAAAAGACATATTAGGATTTGGGAAAATGTTTGGTATTGATTGGGGTAATGCAACAGGAACTTTAAGATGGAATCATTTGGTAAATGATAAATTGTTTTCGAACACCTCGTTAATTTTTAGCAATTACGATTATAAAATCAAACTCGATTTTAATGGAAACGAAATGAATATCATTTCTAGAATTCAAGATTATAACCTGAAGCAAGATTTTCAATATTTTGCAAATTCGAATAGTAAATTAAAAGTTGGATTTAACTCTATTTACCATAAAATTATTCCTGGCGCAATTACCAACAGTGATAAGTCGATTCAAGATCTGCATCTTCCAAATAAATATGGTTGGGAAAACGCAATTTATGGTTCTCACGAATTAAAACTTTCTGCTTTGTTCAGTGTTGAATATGGAATTCGCCTTGCCTCCTATAGCGCCATCGGACCAGGAAATTTTTATTCCTACAATTCAGATGGTTCGATTTTAGACACTATTGTTTCTAAGAATGGCGAATTTGTAAAAACCTATTTCAATGCTGAGCCACGTTTGGCAGTAAATTATATCATCAATGAAAAAAGTTCTATAAAAGCATCTTATGGAAGGAATACTCAAAATCTTCATTTGCTTTCAAATTCAACCTCAGGAAGTCCAACAGATTTGTGGATTGGAAGCAGTAATAATGTGAAACCAGAACTTTGCGATCAGGTTTCTCTCGGGTATTTCAGGAATTTCTTCAATAACAATTATGAGTTTTCTACTGAGCTTTATTATAAAAGCCTTCAAAACCAAATTGATTATAAAAATGGTGCAGAGCTAAATTTTAATGAAATGGTAGAGTCTCAATTGTATTATGGCGTTGGAAGAGCTTACGGAATTGAATTGTTTTTCAAGAAAAAATATGGCCGTTTTAATGGTTGGATTGGTTACACACTTTCTCGTTCCGAACGCAAATTCAAAGAAATTAATAACGGAAAGTATTTTGCAGCAAAACAAGACAGAACTCACGACATTTCAATAGTTGGAATGTTTGATCTTACAAAAAAATGGAATATTTCTGCAACTTGGGTTTATTATACTGGAAACGCTGTGACTTTTCCAAGTGGGAAATATGAAGTTGCCGGTCAAGTTTTTAATTATTACACAGAAAGAAATGGTTACAGAATGCCAGCATATCATCGTTTAGATATTGGAGCAACATGGATCACCAAGAAAACCGAAAAATTTGAATCCAGTTTAAATATTTCGGTTTACAATGTTTATGCTCGCGAAAACGCATATTCGATAAGTTTCCAGGAGGACCCCAACGACCCAACAAAAACACAAGCGGTTCAAACAACCTTATTCAAACTTATTCCTTCAATTACTTACAATTTTAAATTTTAAGAAATGAAAATATTAGAAATTTTATATAGAAATCCACTTAATTTTATTGGCATTGTTTTCCTTTCAACCATGGCACTTTTCTCTTGCCAAAAGGTAGTGGATATTAATTTAAATTCCGTTCCAAAACAAAATGTTATTGAAGCAGAAATTACAAATCAGCCTGGCCCATTTTCGTTCAAAATAACCAAGACAGTGAATTACGACGAAGAGAATAATTTTCCAGCAATTTCAGGTGCTGTGGTTAAGGTTTCTGACAATTCAGGAAACTCAGAAACGCTTACTGAAACTGCTCCAGGAATTTATACAGCAAATGTAATGCAAGGTGTTCCTGGAAGAACTTATTATCTTGATATTTTTGCAGAAGGAAAAGAATATCACGCAGAATCAACAATGCCACAAGCAGTAAATTTTGATACTCTGGTAAATATCAAAGAAATATCTTTTGGTGATACATTTAGATACGTAAACGCAATTTTCCTTGACCCAGTTGGTGTAGATAATTATTATCGCTTCGTCACTTTCCATAACGACACATTGCTTAAAACAATTATTATTGCAAATGATCAATTTATGGATGGAAGTTATATTCCAGTTGGTATTTATGATTATAAAATCAATTTTGAAATTGGTGACACTTTAAAAGTTGTTATGCAATGCATTGATAAAAATGTTTTTGAATATTTTAAAACACTAAGCACATTGGGTGGTTATAGCGAAACTGCTTCACCTGCAAATCCTACAACAAATATCAATAATGGCGCACTTGGCTATTTTAACGCCACTTCAACTCAAACAAAAACAGTTGTAATTCAATAATTAGGTAATTTGCAAGACCAGAAAACGCTTAAACTTCTAATCTTTTCAATAATAATGTATGATTAAAAAACTTATGGTTGTAATTATACTCCTTTTAATTAGCATTGCAAATTCAGAAGCTTGTACAATCTTCTCTGGGATAGACAAAAATGGTAATGTTTGGACTGGAAATAACGAGGACGGAATTTTTAGTTTAAATACATGCATTAATGTTATAGCACCTACCAATAAGACTTTTGGGTATTTTTATTTTACTAATTCTAAAAATCCAAATGAATTTCCACAAGGAGGCTTAAATGATGCTGGTCTTTTTTTTGATGGCAATTCTGTTCCGATTTCTGTTTATAAAGATTTTGATAAAAAGAAAGATTTCCCAAATGGAATTAATGAAATGATGTTTTTCATTTTAAAAAATTGTCAAACCGTGCAAGAAGTGTTTAATGTTTTTAAAACATACAGGTTAAAAGGACTTGAAGGAAGTCAATTGCATTTTGCTGATAAGTACGGGACTTTTGGAATTATTGTAGCTGACAGCATGTGGATTACGAAAGCAAATTATCAAATTTCTACAAATTACAATTTGTGTCATCCAAATAAAGATAATATTCATTGCTTGCGTTTCCCAATAGCTGAAAGGATATTAAAATCAAAGGAAATTGGGTTAGAAACATTTAGAAATATATGTGATTCCACAAGTCAAGAAAAATGGACAAATTACTCTAATATTCAAAATCTCAATACAGGAGATATTTGGTTTTACTATGCAATGAATTATAGTAGACCATATAAAACAAATATAAAGGAATTACTTGAAAAAGGGAATAGGACGTTTTACATGTATGAGTTATTTAAAGACGACCCTCTAGTGAAACAAATTCTTCAATCAAAGGAAACAGAAAATCAATTATTTCTTTTTATTTTGGCCTCACTCTTTATTGTTTTACTTTTGACAATATACATTTTGTTAAATAAAAGACGAGAACGAAAACTCAGAAAAGTAATAATAAAACAGAAGTGATTCGTGGAAACCATAGTAAGTAAAATCACCAAAGAAAAGTTGCAGCCTCCAAACTAGTAATATTTGTTTTTCAAACTAAAATTTTTTCAAATTTATTGATTTTGCAAAATATATGTCGTATGTTTGCAACATAATTCAAAAATACAAATGACGTACAAAAAAACTCAAGATTTCGACAAAGATTTTCAAGAAATTGCCACTTACGCAAGGATTCTTTCGCATCCTGCCAGAATTGCTATTTTGAGTTATTTGGCTAAAACTAATAGTTGCATTTCAGGAGATATCACTAACGAAATTCCATTAAGCAGAACTACAGTTTCGCAGCATTTGCAAGAACTTAAAAAAGCAGAATTGATTACTGGAGAAATTGATGGAGTTAAAATTTGCTATTGTATCAATAGTCAAACCATGAAAAAATGTACCGATTTATTCGGCAAATTATTCAAGAACATTACTAAAACTAAATGTTGTTAAAAAAATAAATTATGGAAACTAAAGACGAAAAAGATAATTGTTGTTCACCAAAAGATGAAAACAAAAAAGATTGTGGTTGCGATTCGAATGAAAACTCAAAAGATACTTGCTGTTCAACAAAAGACGAAAAAAAATCAGACTGTGGCTGCAGCGATTCATCTTGTTGCGAGCCAAAACAAAAAAACAAATTCGTAAAATTTATCTTTATTTTAGTAATTGGCGCTGCCATTGGAATTATTGGATTTAAACTTTACAGCAATTCAACAATGAAAAAGGAAGCCACAACAAAAAATTGCGCCGTAACGGACTCAACCAAACAAACAAAAGCTGGGGAAAAACCAAGTTGTTGTCCAGGATCAAAGACTAATTGTGAAAAAAAATAAATTATGCAAGAATGGATCAATCAGGTTATTAATTCTGAAAGTATTTCATTTAGTGTTTTAATTGCTGGCTTTTTACTGGGAGCTCTGGCAACAATAACTTCGTGTTGTAATTTTGCTGTAATTGGTGCCGTTGTTGGCTATTCTGGGAGCATCAGTGTTTCACAAAAGAAAAAAAGCGTCACTACGAGTGGATTAGCATTTCTTCTTGGAACGGTTGTTTCTCTGGGAATTATTGGTGGATTAACTGGTTATATCAGCAATTTTATTGGCGATACCATTGGGGATTACTGGAAGATTTTTGCAGGAGTAATCTCTATTTTCTTCGGTTTAGCAACCATGAATGCATTACCATTTAATCTGCCATCCGTTACTTTTTTAAAAGCAAAAGGAAGTGGATTTTTTTCAGCATTGCTTTTTGGCTTAATGATTGGTGGTCTTTCAACAGTTTGTAACACAGCTTGTAATCCAATTTTTCCGATTGTATTGGGCGCTGCTTTTATTAAAGCAAATTATGCATGGGGAATGGCAATACTATTCTCATTCGCTTTAGGATATGGACTTCCACTTGCTGCAGGTATGATTGGGATTGGTTTAGGTCTGGGAAAACTCTCAAAAACGTTTAACACTTTCAGTACAGCAATAAAGTATATTGCCGGAATTATTTTAATTGCAATCGGATTTTATTTTCTAATCACATTATAGAAAATTTTAAAAATGGAAACGATTTCAGCTATAAAAACCACATCCGATTTAAACTTCAATGATTTTTTTGGAGCAATGAAAGCACGTTGGGCAATCAATCGAAACAATTACAAAGTTGCACCAGGCTTATACTCCTTAGGGAATCCTGATAAAAACTCAACCGTTTTTGTAACTGCAAATTACAAATTAAGTTTTGATACTTTACGGAAAAACCTCTCTGAATTGGATGCCTGGATTTTAGTTTTAGACACCAAAGGTGTAAACGTTTGGTGCGCTGCCGGAAAAGGAACTTTTGGAACTGAAGAGCTCATCAGTAAAATTGAAAGCACGAACCTAGCTGATGTTGTAAATCATAAAAAATTAATTCTTCCTCAACTTGGGGCCGTTGGTGTTGCAGCACATGAAATAAAAAGCAGAACTGGTTTCAATGTAAAATATGGGCCGGTTGAAGCCAAAGACATTAAAAAATTCATTTCAAATAATTTTAGAAGTGATTCCCAAATGCGTACTGTTGAATTTAAAACTTTTCAAAGACTTAAACTAACTCCTGTTGAGCTGGTTGGTGGTTTGACGCACTTTCTTTTATTTGTTGCTTCATTTATTATTCTATCTGGAATCAACAAATCTGGATATTCCCTTGATTTCGCTTTTGAAAAAGGCCTGAGATCGGCACTTTTTATAACAATTGGTTATTTGAGCGGGACGATAATTTGTCCATTGTTGATTCCGATTTTTCCGTTCCGTCATTTTTCATTGAATGGAATTTTACTCGGTTTAATTACAACAACAACAACTATATTCTTAGGATTTAATGACATGGCTCTTTTTGAGAAAATTGGCTGGATGTTAATGATACCGGCAATTAATGCCTATGCTTTTTTAAATTTCACTGGATGCACTACTTTTACTTCCCTTTCAGGCGTTTTAAAAGAAATGAAAACCTTTATTCCAATCATCATCATCATTTTTGCAATCGGATTCATCTCTTGGATTATTTCTAATTTTTGGATTTTATAATTATGGCACCATTACAATATTTAAAAAACGTTGTTACTCTTGAACTAGAAAAAGAAAAATGCTCTGGTTGTATGATGTGTATTAATGTATGCCCGCATAATGTATTTGAATTCAGAGAAAAAAAAGCCCATATTTTAAATAAAGATTATTGCATGGAATGTGGCGCCTGTGCCAAAAACTGCGAAACAGGAGCAATTAATGTAAAATCAGGAGTTGGATGTGCTGCTGGAATAATCAACGGAATACTAAGAGGAACAGAGCCTAGCTGCGATTGTTCCGGATCCTCCTGCTGCTAAAATCAAAAAAATTGTTAAAATATTTTCAAAATTTAATATTTCAATTATCTTTGTCGACTTATTCTATAGACTTAATATTTTAATAATTTAAATTTACATCATGGAAATCAAAAAAATCACAATTCTTGGCGGAATTGGTAAAGATGGCCAAAAAGAAAATGTTGAAAAATTCTAACTGAAAATGGGCGATATCATCAGCATTGTTGGTCCAACTGGATGCGGAAAAACCACTCTTATTAACGACATCGAGTTATTCGCCACAAAAAACACTCCTTCTGAAAGGACAATTTTAATCAACGATGAACCTGTTCCAGAAGATTTCACCTTCGATCCTTCGAAACATCCAATTGCATTAATTTCTCAGCACACCAACTTTCTTTCCGATTTACCCGTTGGGGATTTTTTAAGAATTCATGCAAAAGTTAGAGGAGCTGATAACGTTGATACGATTATTGAAGAAACTCTGGATTTTGCAAATCAATTAACTGGTGAATCTATCAACAGATTAACTGGTATGACTGAATTATCTGGTGGACAAACTCGTTCATTATTAATTGCAGACGCTGTAATCATTGGAAACTCACCAATTATTTTATTAGATGAAATAGAAAATGCTGGAATTCACAGAACAAAGGCTTTAGAATTATTGAAAAAATATGATAAAATTTTTGTTTTTGTAACTCATGATTCGAGAATCGCCTTGCTTTCAGATTTCCGTATTATCATGAAAAATGGTAGCATGGAAAAAATGATCATTACTGGTCCTGAAGAAAGAAGAGCTGCAATGGAATTAAAGAAAATTGATGACGTAATGTTAGAATTTAGAAGGCTAATCAGAGCTGGAGAAGAAATTACTGATGAGATTTTTAATTCTCAAATCAAAAACTTAGCATATTCAAACTAAAATATTAACCAATAAAAAACAAAAAACATGAAATTAATAATATTTGCGGGTCCTCCAACTTGCGGAAAAACCACAGTAATACGACAGGTTATAAAACGAATTTTAACAAAAAATTTAAAACCTTCTTTCATCAAAATTGATGTACTCTTCGCTGATGAAGATGAAACAATAGCAAAGGATTTTGGAATTCCAACAAGGAAAATTTATTCTGGAGAGCTTTGTCCTGACCATTGTAATGTTGTTGTTCTTGATGAAGCCGTTGAATGGGCCGAAAAACAAGGTTCAGATTTCCTTTTTGTAGAAACTGCAGGTTTATGCTTGCGCTGTTCTCCATACGTAGAAAACTCTTTAGGCATCGTTGTTTTAGAATCTACAAGCGGAATGAACTTACCAAGAAAAATTGGTCCAATGCTAACTTTAGCAGATATTGCAGTAATTACAAAAATTGATTTAATTTCTCAAGCAGAACGTGAAGTATTCAGATATAGAGTTCTCGAAGCTGCAAAAGAAATTACTGTTGTAGAAAGTAATGCTCTTTACGGAATTGGAATCGATCCTATCGTAAGAAAAATTATTGACTCAAAAGAAGTCGAACTACCTATGTTCTTAAGAGGAAATCCTCCAGTTGGAACTTGTACTATCTGCGTTGGTAAAAAAGAAATTGGTGCTAAAAATCACTTCGGTGTATTAAGAACCATGGACCAAGATTTGTTTTACGTAGGAGAATAAATATGCAAAAACGAATTTATCTCGATAACGCAGCAACAACACCCATTGATGATTTAGTCCTTGAAGCAATGATGCCATTTCTAAAAAATGAATTTGGAAATGCATCAAGTCTTCATTCACATGGCACAATTGCAAAAGATACGCTAGAGATTTGCAGATATAAAATTGCAAAGCATCTAGGTGCTTCAGCTGAAGAAATTATTTTTACTTCAAGTGGCACTGAGTCAAACAACTGGGCAATAAAAGGTGCTGCATTCGCAAATCGGGAAAAAGGAAACCACATTATTGTAAGTTCTATTGAACATGATTGTATTTTAAACACTTGCAAATGGTTAGAAACTCAAGGCTTTTTTGTTACCTACATCCCAGTTGATAAAACAGGATTGATAGACATTGAACGACTTGAAAAATGCATAAACAAAAAAACAATTCTTGTTTCAATAATGCATGCAAATAATGAAATAGGAACCATTCAACCTTTAGAAGAAATCGGAAAAATTTGTAAGGAAAAAGGAACCAATTTTCATTCTGACGCATGTCAAACTTTTGGCAAACTGCCATTGAATGTCAACAAAATGAATATCGATTTGCTAACGCTAAATTCCCATAAAATTTATGGTCCAAAAGGTGTTGGCGCTTTATTCATCAGAAAAGGGACCAATATTGCTCCACTTCTACATGGTGGTGGACAGGAATTTGGACTTCGCTCCTCAACTGAAAACATTGCTGGGATTGTTGGTTTTGCAAAGGCTGCAGATTTATGTTTCGAAAATATTGAAACGGAAACCAAAAGGTTAAGTGATTTAAGAATCAACTTAACGAAAACATTGCTCAGCAATATCGAAAATTCTTATTTAAATGGCCATCCTGAACACCGATTACCGAACAATATCAATATCGGCATTGCAGGTTTGGAAGGAGAAACAATTCGATTGTTGCTTTTACTGGATGAATTAGGTATCGCAGTTTCTGCAGGCTCAGCATGTTCATCCAATGACAATTCAAATGCTTCCCATGTTTTGAAAGCTATTGGATTAAATCCTTTTGAAGCGCGCGGATCTATTAGAATTAGTCTTGGTCGCTTTAATACTCAATCTGAAATCGATGTATTTACAGAAGTATTTCAAAATTCAATAAAAAATTTAAACCCAATTTTCTCATAAATCAAAAAAAATGGAAACTACAACAAAAACTGATAATGTTATGGACTTATTGCCAAAGCTCGATTGCGGTGCTTGTGGCTATAAAACTTGCGAAGATTTCGCAAAATTCGTTGAAGCAGAACCAGATCAATTAAAACTTTGCATTCATATTACCGAAAAAGTATCTAGCAACCAAAACACACATACCAATTGCTTAGGATGCGCTTCTGAAGGTATGGGCGAAAAAATGGGATGGAAAGACAATCTAAAACGCGATTTTGACTTCATCCTTGATTGCTTCGAAAATGAACCTGGACCAAGAGAAACAATTTTACCTTATAATCCAACATTGGTAAAAGAGCTTGGTGTAAAAAAAGGTGATATCATGATTGGAAGGCCAATGGGAATGTCATGTGGTTGCCCAATTACTCATTGTGGATTTGTAACCGATGTTGATGCTCGAAATGGTGTAATCAACTGGTGTGTAACTGGGCCTTTAAAACCAAGGTCAGAAGGTTTCGTTGATATTGGTTATTATGTTGCACAAGGTTATGAAGGATTAATCACAGAATCTAGCAAAGAAATAAAAATTGGAATGCGTTATTGGTTCTTACCAAGAAGATGTATGCTTCAATGGAGACACAGCGGACTTGTAAACGCAGTTGTAAAACTTCCTGATGGAAGTTATAAAGTTAGAATCGAAGGACTTTTTATTGGTTAAACGAAATTTTCAAAATTCACAAAAAAAGGCCGTTCAAAATTATGAACGGCCTTTTTTATTTTTGATTTCTTTTTTTAGTTATGAAGAAAAAGGTAAATTGTTCCTGAATGTGTGTTTCTTTCCCAGTCCAATTTGTATTTTGTTGGGCAATTTGTTCCTGTAATTGGTTGATCGTTATCATCGTATCCAAAAGTTACTGTTGCTTTTTTACTATCACTAGGTATTTGATGCACAATGATTCCAGATGCAGGGTCCCAACCACAAACTTGTTTTGCAACTACCGACTGAGTTATTTGAGTATAAAACAATTCGCCATGTCTGTTTGTGCCCCAAAATAAAAGATTGCTATATCCATCGGCTGAACCAAATCCACCCATTGTTTCAACTAATTGAACTGGAGTTCCAGTAAAAGTTCTGGTACGAGCTACATTCCAAGTTCTGCTAGTTCCATCATCAAAAGTGGCAACTAAAGAACCAGATATTTTAAGAGTTACAGATGTCAATCCTCCAATTCCTAAATTTCTAACCAATCCACCACTTACATTTTGAAAGGCTTTATTTCCGTTAAGAATAACATGCTTGTTATCTGAAATTCGTGTTACATTTAAGTTGATAAATTTCACAAAAACCATGGTTCCTGATTGACTCCAAGGAGTGTTTATGTTTCTTTTTACTTCAACATTACCAACTCTATTTTTAGTTCCTGAACAGTTTAATCCGTTAAAAGTTAAGTTATAAGTAATGGTATCACCAATAACTGAACTTGAATCAATTGTCATATTACAAGGCATATTGTTAACTTGTTTATTTCCTCCAGACATAACATCATTTACATCATTAAGCGCGTCATCTGAAGCAGATTGAACAGAGTTTTGATCTTTTGCTAATTGTTGCATAGAATTAGTATCTGTTGCAGGATCTTCAGTGTTTTTGTCTTTTTTACATCCTGAAATGCTAATTCCTAGAACTGCGATCAGAATCATTGCGAGGTTAATTAATTTTCTAGTTTTCATAATTTTAGTTTTTAAGATTTATATTATTTGTTATTTGTATTAATGGCTTTCTGTCTATAATACACCTACAAATAATTTTACCCTGATACAAATTTATTCTTTTTTTGAATTATTTTTTAATCTATTGATTTTCTTTCGTTTAAAACAAATTATGGAGCAACAATTAATGATAACGTATTTACATCACAAACAGAAAAGAAGCCAAACGCACCATTGCTAATATTTGTTGCAATATTTGCATGTGCAGCATCGAATAAACCTCCCTGCCAATTTGTTTCCATCAAAAAGGACCTTACAAATTCTGCGTGTTCTGCTGTTAATGAATAACTTTTCTCTGTAATTAAAGTTCCAACAGGAAATGAAACTCGCTCCATTTCTGATGCCAAAACCTGACTTACATCCAAAGTTGGCAGCGTATAATAAAGTAATCGTGCTTTGCAAGAATCAGGGTTTTGAGTTTCGTAACCCGCCACACTCGACCAATCCAACAAAATCTCATACATTGTAAATTTCTGTGCATTATAAGGGTTGGCTACCCAATCAATATGGTAGAAATTATCGTTGGTGTTCTTTCTATATTTTAATGCCGAAAATAAAAATCCTCTTGCCATTGTGGCTTTCGCTGAATAAATTGTACCATTATAAGAAATTAAAAGTGTGTAATTTTTTCCCATTTCACCAAAAAAATCAGGTGAGGTTTTATAAATTCCCGAATTTGCAGGCTGCTCAGTTAATGTTTCTGTTCCTGATTCGCTATTTATTATTACTATTGCTCCAGAAACAGCTTCTGGCAAGGTATTTAGAGTTGTGACAGGTTTTGTTAGTTTTATTGAATGAGTTTTCACTTCACTGGTAATCATACCATCCACAACAATGGTATTTGATTGTTGTGATTCAAATTGAAGGTCAGATTTCTCTTCACAGCCTGTTAATATGGATAAAATAAATATTAGCGGAAGTATTAAAAATTCAAGAATTCGTCTTTGCGAAGGAACCGAAGCAATCTCATGGAAAGCATGACTCAATTTAGATTGCTTCTCGGCAAATTTGCGGATTGCAATGACGATTGTTTTTGAGAAATTATTTTTCGATTTTTTCATCAGAACTTAAAATTATAGGTTAATGAAGGAATAGCTCCTGCAACAGAAATGGTTGTTGGAACTATGTCATATTGTCCATTTAAATCTGAAGGCACTATAAAGTTTCCATTATCATCAACAACTTTATTAAAGTTTGCTGAGATTGGATTTTTTCTTCCATAAGCATTGTATAACGAAAAGGCTAAACTATGTTGATATTTTCTGGATGGCTTGTTAATATTATAGGTTATTGACAGATCCAGACGATGATAATTTGGCAATCTGCTATTGTTTTTTGCTCCATAAATTGGGACGGAATAACCATTATAATAGAAAAAACCTGTTGGTGTTGTAATGGCTCCACCTGAAAGGAAAATCCAATTGGCTGAAATCGCCCAATGGCGTGTATTGTTGTATGAAACATTTACACAAATATCATGTGGCCTATCGTAATAGGCTGGGAAAGATTCATTATTATTGATTCCATCAATTTGTTTAATTGCTTTTGAATATGTATAACCGAGCCAGCCGGTGAATTTCCCCTCTGGTTTCCTTAGCATGAATTCTGCCCCATAAGATTGTGCCTCCCCGAAGCGCAATTCGCCTTCAATTAAAGGATTGAAAAGCATATTGGCGTGGTCTTTATAATCAATCTGATTGTGAAATAGTTTATAAAAAACTTCTGTCGAAAATAATAATTTCGAATTAAAGAAATCACGAACAAATCCAAAT
>JACAAW010000010.1 GCA_013377115.1 Bacteroidota bacterium
TTGTTGAAGTGAGTTGATTTGAAGATGAAAATGTTTGTTGTTTGTTGTTCTGGGATAATTTGTTGATTTGAAGATTGGTTAATTTGATGATGTCCGATGGTAGAGCGGAGTCGAAACTACCGTTGATTTTTCGTTGGATTTAGATTGCTTCTCTGCTATCGCAATGACGATTCATGATTTTTCGGTGGGCACTTCGACTCCGCTCAGTAATCGGCTCATTGACCCTGATATTTCGTTATAACCAATTAAAAGGACACTTTGTGAATAAACTTCGTACCGCTAATTGCTGTTTTGTTTTTTGGGACGTGCTGGTTTGTAATGATCTGGCACGCTTTTTTTGTTTCTATTTTTTAATAAAACTCAATACCATTGAGAACTATGTTAAATCTTCAATTTTGACAGTTCGAAAATCATGAAATGATGCATTAACGGTATATGAACTTTTTAATAATCGTTAATTTCTCTGTTAAATCATTTACTTCATAGTTTTATGTCAAAAAACAAAAGGTTAAAAAAAATTTTTTCCTTTTTTGTCCATCAGGTAATGAGACCTAATAAACAAATTCGATCAGTTAAGTTTAAGATTTGTTAAAATATTTCTCTCTAATTTCTCCAAACTATGAAAAATCATTAACCTAAAGATAATGTTCACTTAATTTCGGTCAATAATACATGTAATAAATTTGCTCCATCGAAAACATGAAAACCAAAAACTATTAATAAACCCTCAAATTCAAAAAAAATGAAAACAAAACAATTGGTAACTTTGACTATTGGAGTCCTTTGTTTGCTATCAGTTCTGAAAGCAAACAAAAATGTAAAAACTACTTTGTTGCAAACTCATGGCGAAATAAATAAGAATTATTCTTTTTCCGTTTTTCCAAAAGATAAAAACAACAATCAATTTGATGAGAGACAATCAGACAGTTTGGCCTCAGATCAAATAGTCTATCTTTCGAATGACAACACCTTTATTGTCATGGAATCAAGCTTACCAAAAGACAATGGGGCGTTGATATTGGAAGTTACCAGGCCTACAATTTTTGAAGGAAAAAATTCGGATTTTCCAAAAGTCAATTTTCATGTTTTTAACAACCAATTAAATACACCTAAGGGCAATGATATTATAAAAGCTCAAAGGTTTTTTATAAGTTTAAAAAGCAAAGAAAATAATGATATCTACGAAAGCTCTTATAATGGAAAAAACTGGACAACGCCAAAAAAACTAGATGGTTTAGTAAATTCCAGTTATAATGAAAGCGGTGCTTGTCTGTCTTCGGATGGCAAAACCTTATATTTCACAAGTGATAGACCCGGAGGTTATGGTGGAATGGATATTTGGCAATCGGAATTATTGGAAAATAGTAATTGGGGTCCTGCAATAAATTTAGGTCCTGGTGTGAATACTTCCGAAGACGAAGAATCGCCATTCATTTTGGCAGACAATGCTACGATGTATTTTAGTTCGGAAGGACATCATGGACTAGGTGGATTTGATGTTTTTTCGACGACCCAAAACGAAAATGGAATATGGTGTATGCCAACCAACGCTGGTCCTTCAGTAAACACACGTGCAGACGAGTTGTATTTTAAAATAACAGGTGACGAAAAAAGTGCATTTTATTCTTCTTCAATTGATAGTGGAAACGGCAATTATAAAATATTGAAAATACAATTTGATCCAAATTCAGTGGTTCAAAAGTAATTTCGAAAAGCAAAATTATAGAGAAAACAAACATTATTAAAAACATTAATTTTATAAAGAAAAAAAGATGATTATAACAAACATTATTGAAATCGCTCCAAATTTTATTGATGGTGAAATGCCACGTTATATTATAGATTTAAGGGTTGGCTGTGCCGCAATCAGGGATACGCTTCACGAAAAATTTGATGCCACAAAAAGAGAGTTGTCTGCTAATGTAGAAGATGTTGTTGAATATTTGCAAGGTGAAGTAATTCGTTTTGAATGGACATTAAACCAAGATTTGTTTCAAGACTTAGAGGATAAATGTGATTATTTGAATGAAGTTGAATTGCTTCATTATGAAAGACTTTATGTAAACAGAACACATGCTCTTTTGTATTAAAAAATTATGTGCGCTGGAGTTGTAAACTAATTATGTGCGAAGTTTGGAAACTTCGCACTGCTGAATTCAATAATAATTACCAGCGGCATTGCAAATGCCGCCGTGCCCAGAGAAAAACAACAAAAGTTTAAAAACACATTTGGACATGATTTTACAACATCAAAAGGTTATTAAGATTGAAAAAGTTATTTGGGTTATGTGCGAAGCTTGGAGTAAGGTGGTTTGAGAATATTCCTGTTCGTAAAGATTTAGATTAAGAATTTTTTTGATTAATTTTACCTTATTGAAATAAGAAAAATGGATAGGGAAATCAAAAAAGTAAAATTTGAAGCAAAGCATCCGTTGCAAATCGAAGTGGTTGAACTATCTGTGTTAACTAAAAAGTTCAGCGAAGCTATTTCTTTTCCGCATCGAACCAATTTTTATCATGTTTTTTTATTTGAGAATTGTAATCTAACTCATATTGTAGATTTTAATCCTATTCAAATTAAACCCTATACGCTTTTATTTATTGACAAAGACCGAGTACATCAATTTGATTATGACTCACTTTATTATGGAAAAGTAATTATTTTTACTGATGAGTTTTTTTGTAATTCGAACGAGGATTCGAAGTTTTTAAAAAGCACTATTTTATTCAACGACCTCACTGGGGAAGCTAGTTTTCGGATTGATAAAACAACATTTAGTATGTTTCTGAAAATTTGCGATGAAATAAATGAAGAACTTAAAATGCCTGTTGATAATGCGAATCAGAACATCCTAAAAAATTTATTACATAATTTTTTGTTGTTTGCTGAAAGAGAAAAACGCCGGCATGGTTTTGTTGAAATGAAAAAAGGAGCTGACCTGGATTTTACGTTGGGTTTTAAGGATTGTCTGGAAAAAAACTTTAAAACGGCAAAGAATGTTAGATTTTATTCTGAAATTCTAAATATTACAGAGAAAAGACTTTGGCAGTCAACAACAAAAATTCTGGGAAAAAATCCGAAAGAAATTATCGATGAGCGGCTTATTTTAGAGGCAAAACGATTACTGGTATACAGCAGTCAGTCAATTAAAGAAATCGGCTTAAGCCTAGGATTTGAGGAATCTACGAACTTTATTAAATATTTCAGAAAACATAATAATAAAGCACCCACTGAATTTAGGGCTGATTATTCTAATTTTGAATAAAAGGATCATTTAAAGGAAGAAAATGACCTTTCAGTTTTTGATTGTGATGTGCAATTTTGCATAATCATAATTAATAACTAAAAATAATTCAAAATGGAAAATTTAAAAGAAATTGTAAAATCATTTTACACAGAATGCTTAACTGTTAACTACCGTATTAATACTTCCGAGTTTTTGAGTAAATTACTTTCAGATGATTTTCAATCTATTAATGCAAAAGAGATAAAAGATAAAGCAACGTTAACAGCACAAATTGGAGGATTTTGGAAATTAATGCCAGATTTAAAATGGGAAGTACAGGAAATGATTCAGGAAGGATGTCAGGTTGTGGTTAGAAGTATTTTTAGCGCATCCCCAAAAGGAAATTTTATGGGAATGGAATTAGATGGTACCAAGTCGTTTAAAACAATGTCGATTGATATTCATACCATTGAAAATGGACAAATAAAATCCGTTTATCATTGCGAAGAATGGCCAACCGCTATTGCACAATTAAAAGGTTAATTATTCGGATTCAAATAATACTTTGTGAATAAACTTACTGTTTTGTTTTAAAAGGACCGTGCCGGGTTGTAATGATCTGGCACGTTTTTTTGTAAAGAAAATTTATTCCTCAATAAAATCCCGATACCAATTACCAGATTGCTTGATGGTTCGTTTTTGAGTTTCGTAATCAATATGAATTATTCCAAATCGAGGGTGATAACCTTCTGCCCACTCGAAATTGTCTAACAAACTCCAAAGAAAATATCCTTGTACATTCACTCCTTCGTTTTTTGCTTTTAACATGCCAGCAATACTTTTTTGGAGATATTCTATTCTTTTGGTGTCGTTTATTTGACCATTAATTAGTTCGTCTGGAAAAGCAGCACCATTCTCAGTTACATATATTTTTTTTATGTCTTTATAGGTAGACAAAAATTTGAGGGTATGGTATAAAGCATTGGGGTAATTTTCCCATTTCATGGCAGTTAGGTCAACGTTTCTTTTTACTGCAGGGACAATATTTGCATTGATATAAGGAATGAAAGGACTGCGCCTGGCAATTTCCCGGGTATAAACCTGAGCCCCAATAAAATCAAATTGAAATTTTAATTTTTCTTCGTCGCGCGGCAAAAAATATTTTTCAATTTTCCTCAAAAAAGGAAGTTCTTTTATCGGATAACCTAATCCCAATGTGGGCTCCAAAAAAGTTCTATTTAGTAGTGCGTCAATTTTTTTAGCAGCTAAAATATCCTTTTCTTTTTGGCTTTTTGGTTCAATATGAGAAAAGGAGAAAGTAGTTCCAACTTCAGCATCTGGCCTAACTTCTTTAATTATTCTCCCACCAATTGACTGACATAAAGCTGCATGATGCAAAGCAGGCAAAAAATTTGATAGTCCTCTTCTGCCAGGAGCATGAACTCCCAAAAAATAACCAGCGCCAGTAAATGCCATTGGCTCGTTAAGAACCATCCAATGTTTCACTCTATCGCCAAATTTGGTAGCACAAAGCTTAACGTAATCGAAAAAATAAATCAAGATTTCGCGGTTGGTCCAGCCACCAATTTTTTCAAGGAATAAAGGTAAATCCCAATGGTAAATTGTAATCCATGGTGTAATATCCAATTCCAAACAACGGTCTATCACTTTATTGTAGAAATCAATTCCTTCACTGTTTATTGCTCCAATACCATCGGGCATTAATCGTGGCCATGAAATAGAAAACCTGAAATGCTTTATATTTAAATGTTTTGCAAGTAATAGATCTTCATTATAATTATGATAAAAATCGCAAGCAGTTTTATTATTGTCGCGGTTTTTAATTTTCCATTTTTTGGAAGAAAAATCATCCCAAATAGACATTCCTTTTCCGTAGGAATTGTATGCTCCTTCTGTTTGGCTTGCAGAAATTGCTGCACCCCAAGTAAAATTATTTCCAAAATCGATGTTTTTCAACAAGATTTAAAATAGATGATAAAAAATTAGCACGACCAAAGATAAATCAATGGTTTAGAAAACTGGATATAATGATTTAGAAAAGACAGTTTCTGCCGTTAATTCTTTTATCATTTTTGAAACGACATGTTTTTCAATAATGGTATCAATTAATTTTTCGGTTTCGTCTGGGAAATCAACATCTATTATGGTGCTTTCGGAAATCCATTTTTCCATTTTTTCGTGGTGTTTGAATTTTAATGATTTTAAAACAGGGACTCCCATTTCTCCTAATGCCTCAGCATTACATTGTTGTTCGAATTGATTTTTCATTGGTATTACCATTAATTTCTTTTTTAAATAAAGTGCTTCTGATGTTGCAGCAAAACCAGCGTTACAAAGAACTCCAGTGCATGAAGCAAGGCTTTCCATAAACAATTCTTTGTTTATTGGGTTAATTTCTACGTTTTTTTCGGTGAAGGTTCTTTTAGAATGCTTAGAAAACACTTTCCATTTAACATCTGGGTATTTCGAAAGTGATTTAATAATCTTTTCTTCTTCATAAGCTGGAAGGTAAACCAAATAAAATCCTTCGTCAGTAATTTTTAAATTTCTCACTTCTTTTCTTAAAATTGGTGTATAAATATTTTTGTTGTATCTTTTAAAATGAAAGCCGTATCCGTCGGTAATTGGACAATAATTTTTCAAGACAAACTTGCCAATTGGATCTACTTTTTTTGGCTGTGGTGCGTTTTCAGCAAGAACAGAAATTTGATTACTTAATCCGATGCAAGGTTTGTTTTTAAAAAAGCAGGCCCAGGCAGTTACTGGTTCAAAATCTGTGATTACGATGTCGTATTTTTCAACAGGCAAATTTTTAATTTCTTTATAAAACCGCCTTATTTTATTTTTCAAATAAGTACTCATAAAGTCGATTCCGCCATTGGTTCCAAAAATAAAACCCAATCCTTTGAAACGATATTTTACTTCGTAAGGCAAGTCTATTTCACAGTGTTGACCACTGATAAGAATGTCGACATCTCCCCATTTTTGAAGATGAGGAATGATTTCTATGGCGCGACTTATGTGTCCGTTGCCCGTTCCCTGAATTCCGTATAGTATTTTCATTTGTTTAATTTTTATTTGCGATACTTAAAAATTCACCAACCAAATCTTTAAACAATTCTTTATTATTGGTGATATTGGTTTCTTTATCAACGGTGATTTTGGTATCTGTATAATCTTCGTCTTTATATTTATAGATTGACCAATCGCCATCCTTTAGTTCCAAGGCTGAAAGGTTCTCAATCCAATCGCCACTGTTTAGATAAACAACTTGTCCTTCGTCGTTTTTAATTATTCTTTTTACGGGATGGTGAATGTGGCCGCAGATGACGTAATCGTATTTATTTGAAATTGCAATGTCGGCAGCAGTTTCTTCGAAGTGCTCGATATAGCTCATTGCTTTTTTTACACTGTTTTTAACTTTTTGAGATAAAGAGATTTTTCCATAACCCATTTTTTCGGAGAAATAATTTACAAATCGATTGATAAGGATTAGTGTATCGTAGCCTTTTGCACCAAGTTTTGCAAGCCATTTACTGTGCTTCATGGTAACATCGAAAACATCTCCATGAAAAATCCAGGAACGTTTTCCGTTGTGTTGCAGCACTAATTTATTAATAATCTTAAGGGAGCCCATTTTGTAACCAGCGAATTTTCGCAAAGTTTCATCATGGTTCCCTGTGATGTAATAAACCTTGGTTTCTTTTGATACCAGGTTTAAAATATATTTTATGACTTTCATATGGCTTGTAGGAAAGTAGCGTGTGCTAAACTGCCACATATCAACAATATCGCCATTAAGAATTAGTTTTTTTGTTTCGATGCTTTTAAGATAACGCAAAACTTCTTTTGCATGGCATCCGTATGTACCTAAATGTACATCAGAAATGACAACGGCGTCAAGCTGCCGTTTGGTGTTGTTTTTTTTCATTCATTAATTTTTCGAAAAACATTTTCATTAGGCTAATGTTTCTCAAATTAAATCTCCAGATAATGAACCGAAGATAAAGTTGTTCTATTTTATTAAGAATTTTTTTCATTTGAGTTGTTTTTCATTTGATACAAATTTACTCACAACCCATCATATGGATATTATTAGAATCTTAAGGTTAAGTTAAGTTTCTACAGTGTTAACAGGGCTTATGTTAATAATTTGTTAAAAAAACAAACGATTAACATTCTAATAATATGAAATTAACAACTGCTTAACATTAAGATTCTATTTTTGCTATAATCAAAGGATATAATAAAATGATGCCAGTAAATTATATGAAAGAATCTATTTAAGTATTCGTAATTTTTCTTTCAAATATGCTTTTTCACATCTAATAAATTGAATGAAGAGAAGTTTTGTAATAAGAGATATTAGTTGGTTATCGTTTAATGGACGAGTGTTGCAGGAAGCGGCCGATAAAAGTGTTCCATTAAAAGAAAGAATTCGATTTCTAGGTATTTTTTCCAATAATTTAGACGAGTTTTTCAGGGTACGAGTTGCCACCTTAACACGAATGGTTGAGTTTGTGAAAAAGGTAGATTTAAAAATGCATTTAGAGAAAAATCCGAAACGCATCATTGAAGAAATTTCTCAAATTGTTTTACTGCAGCAAAACGAATTTTTAAGGATTTGGAGCGAAATAATTGAGGAAATGAAACTCAATAATGTATTGATCAAAACTGAAAAACACCTATCATTCACTCAGCAAAAATTTGTTCAGCAATATTTCGATAATGAAGTTCGCAGTAATATTATTCCTTTGATGATTGAGAGTATTCCTGAGTTCCCAAACCTTAGAGATAAATCAACCTATTTGGGAGTAAAAATGTCGACTCTTGGAAATTCGAATACAAAATATGCTGTTATTGAAATTCCTACAAGAGAAATCAATCGATTTGTAAAACTACCATCTTTTGCCAATCAAACCCAGATCATTTTATTGGAAGACGTTATCAGATATAATTTAAAATTCATTTTTGCACATATGGATTTTGACCAATTTGAAGGATGGATTTTTAAAGTAACGCGTGATGCAGAGATGGATTTTGATAATGATTTAAACACCAATTTTATTGAAAAAATTGAAGCAGGAATCAAAAAAAGAAAACGAGGAAAAACAATAAGGTTGGTTTACGACAAAGAAATGGATTTGGTATTATTGAATTATTTGGTGAAACGATTGAATTTATCATCCAAAGACAATATGAATCCAGGAGGAAGAATTCACAATTTTCGCGATTTTATGAATTTTCCGAATGTTTTTCCACAATTAAAATCAAGACGAAAAATAATCACTCATCCCGAATTAATAAGCTCAACAAGAGTTACGGATGTTGTCTTGAAAAAAGATGTTCTATTAAATTTTCCCTTTCATTCCTTTAATTCGTTAATTGATTTGCTTAGAGAAGCGGCAATGGATGCGGATGTAAAAAGCATTAAAATTACGGCTTATCGTGTTGCCAACAATTCAAAAGTAATGAATGCTTTGATTAATGCTGCCAGAAATGGCAAACAGGTAACCGTGATGTTGGAGCTCAAAGCCAGGTTTGACGAGGAGGCTAATTTATATTGGAAAACAATTTTGGAAGACGAAGGTATTAAGGTTCTTCTGGGAATACCACAAATGAAAGTCCATGCTAAAGTTTGTGTTATTAGAAAAAAGATTGGAAACAGAAGTAAGAAATACGGATTCGTAAGCACAGGAAACTTAAATGAGAGTACGGCAAGAATATATACTGATACCTGTTTGTTAACTTCAAACGTGATGATAATGGCCGATATTGAAAGAATTTTTCAATATTTAGAAAATCCAGAAAGTAAAAGTAGTTTGATTGAAAACTGTAAAAAGCTTATTATGTGTCCTAATAATTTGCGCGATGAAATGATGAGTTTAATTGATTTTGAAATAAAGCAGGCAAAAAAGAAAAAACACGCAGAAATCATATTAAAAATGAATTCTCTTGCTGATCATAAACTAATTTTTCAATTATATGAAGCCGCAAAACAAGGAGTTAAAATAAAACTTATCATACGTGGAATATTCTGCATGATTACAGATTTCCCGAAAATAAAACATCAAATAAATGCAATAAGTATTGTTGATGAATATTTAGAGCATTCCCGAGTTTTCATGTTTCATCATGGAGGAGAAGAAAAAATATTTATCTCTTCGGCAGATTGGATGGTTAGAAATCTGGACCATAGAGTTGAAGCAACCTGCCCAATAAATAATGAAAAGCTCAAAAAAGAGATGAAGGATATTTTGAATTTACAATGGAAAGACAATGTAAAAGCAAGGGTTTTAGATGATCAACTAAGCAATCATTATAAATCCAATAAGGGAGAAAAAAAATTGCGTTCACAAATAGAGATCATGAAATATCTGAGCACAAAAAGTAACGAAATATAAAAAATAAAAATGGAAGACAACAATCAAAATCTAAATTTAGCCGCAATTGATATTGGAAGTAATGCTGCAAGGTTGCTAATTTCTCAGGTTTTAGAAACAGAAAACGAGCACCCTCAGTTTATAAAAGTGAATTTGGTGAGAGTTCCATTGCGATTGGGTTTTGATGTTTTTGAAAGTGGTTATATTTCTAAACAAAAGGAAGAAGATATTGTTGATACGCTTTTAGCTTACAAGAAATTAATGAAAATTCATAGGGTTAGCTATTATAAAATATGTGCCACCTCCGCCATGAGAGATGCGATAAATTCAAAAGAAGTTATTGCCAGAGTTAAAGAATTAACAGATGTTGAAATTAAAGTAATCAACGGAAAAGAAGAAGCGGCCATTATTTTTGAAAATCATATTGAAAATTTTCTGGATAAAGACCATTCCTATTTATATATTGACGTTGGAGGTGGAAGCACAGAATTGACCCTTTTTGATAACAATCAATTGATTTTTAATGAAACCTTCAACGTGGGAACTGTAAGAATGCTGAAGAGCAATGGAGATAATAAAGAGTGGCAAAGAATGAAAGAATTTGTGAAAAGCGAAGTAAATTACTCCAACAATTTAATGGGAATTGGTTCTGGGGGTAATATTAATAAAGTGGCAAGTTTAGCAAAAATCAAAGGAGGAAAGCCGCTTTCAATAGAAACCTTAAAAGAATACTATGATAATTTGAGCGAACTTAGCGTTGAAGAACGAATGAAAAAATACAATTTGAGAGAAGATCGGGCTGATGTTATTGTTCCTGCTTTACAAATTTATACTAATATTATGCGTTGGGCAAATATTAATGAAATTCACGCTCCGAAGTTTGGGTTGGCTGATGGAATAATAAGAAGTTTATTCCAACAAGTTGTACATCAAGAAATAATTAATTTATAAGATGACGAATAAATGAAAAATAAAAGAAACATCAAATGGCTTAAAAAACCACAACCCAGTAATTATTCTGATGCATTTTCGTATTTAGGATTGATTTATGATGGGAACAAAATAGTTGAGTTCATGAAATTGTTTAAATCAGCTTCTATTTCTGAGTTTAAAGCCAGAGATATCATCAGGGCAGCAAACATCACTGATATAACAAATACAAATTTACAAATAGAGGAAGACCGGAAAAAAATAAAAAAGGAGGTTGCTTTATCTCCAGTACTGCTTGTAAGAGATCCTGTAAATACAAGAGTTATTATTGCGGAAGGTTATTATCGCGTTGCTGCAGCATATTCAATTGATGAAAACGCGGTTATTCCTTGTAAAATAATTTAATAATAACAATAAGTGCATTCAATAAAGAATACACTTATTATTACAAAAATCTATTTCTTTTTTGCAACGGCTGGTTTAGCAACAACGGCAGCTTTTGAAGCAACAGGTTTTGAAGCAACAGGTTTAGCAACAACGGCAGCTTTAGGAAGAAGACCTGTTTTTACATATTTAAAAATCTCATCCGCTTTTGTAATGCTAAAATCAGAAAGACCAATTTCAACAGCCATTTCGACAGAGAATTTTCTTAATTCAATGTCACCTTTTTTTGCATTTTTAGTATCCATTTTATTTGATTTATGTTAATGTTTAAGCAAATTAATATAAATATAATCACTATTCAAAAAGAATTTGTCTATTAATGTTATATTTAACATACTAATAATATGGTCTTAACATTTAATTAACATTAAGACATTAGTTTTGCATCATAAATTAAAAACAAAAATTATGAAAAAGGCAATATTATTATTCAGTCTTATACTTTTAACCGCAACTTTTACTTTTGCTGATGGCAAAAAAGATTTAAAAGAATCTACATCAACTGAACAAACTTGTTCAATTCAAGGAAAAATTGTTGATAAATCAACAGGAGAACCTTTAACAGGAGCATTGGTAAAAATTGAAGGAAGCAACTTAGAAGTTTATACAGATTTTGAAGGTAATTTTACTTTTCAAAATATGACTCCAGGAGTTGTTGATTTAAAAGTTAGTTTAATTTCTTACAAAGAAAATCTTTTAAAAGACATTAATCTATCTGCTGGACACTCTTCAGTTATTGAAATTGCAATAGACAATTAAATGTTTATATATTTTGGTAATATTGAGGCATATTTTATATGCCTTTTTTGTTGACCTGAAGTATCAAATACATTAAATTTGCAATTATAAAAAATCAAATTATCTGAAATGAAAAAGTTATCTCTATCTATTTTTTTGTTATTCACTGGCATTTTTGTTTTTTCCCAAAGCATAGAGCTAATAAAAGGAGTTTATTACCAAAATAAAGAACTTTATACTGGTAATTACAAAGAGAATTATGCCAACGGTAAAGTTAAAGAAGAATGTTTTATTAAAAAAGGATTATTAGATAGCTTGTCTTATTCTTATTTTGAAAGTGGAAAAACAAAAGAACAAAAATCCTATAAAAATGGATTAAAAAATGGACTTTGGTTAACTTATAATGAAAATGGGGCAAAACTTTCTGAAGCAAATTATAAGGACAACCTCAAGGATGGAAGATGGATTATCTGGGATTCAAACGGAATTCAGCGTTATGATATGTTCTATAAAATGGGAGAAAAAAAGGGAAAGTGGATTATCTGGGATGATAAGGGAAAAATAGTTTCAGAAAAAGAATTTTAGAACCAACGAAAGTTGGTTTTTTTGTTTGCAAGGCTCCAATGTTAACTTATTGTTAATTGTGGCCAAATTACTTAATCTAATTTTAATAATTCATTAAAATTGGAGTAATACTAAAGGAATAATTTTGTGCATTAAATACCTGAAAATAAATCAGACAAACACAAAACAAACAAAATGATTCGATTTAACATACTTTTTATTTTAACCTTTCTTTCTATTATTTCATTTGGGCAAACTGGTTCAATAACTGGAGTTGTAAAAGACCCAAAAACAAAAGAAACCATTGTTGGTGCAAATGTTATCATTAAAGGGACTACCAATGGTTCATCAACAGATTTTGATGGGAAATATGAAATAAAAAATCTTGCACCAGGAACCTATTCTTTAGATATTACTTTCATTTCATACAAACCACTTACCATTGAAAAAGTAAAAGTTCAAGCTAATAAAGCAACTACTGCTGATATTGACCTTGAACAACAAGCAGTTTCACTTGGAGGAGTTGAAGTTGTTGGCACAAAAAAAACCGATACTGATGTTTCATTAATGAATACTATAAAAGGCGGCGATTTAGTCGTAACAGGAATTTCATCACAACAAATTTCAAGATCACAAGACAGAGATGCTTCTGAAGTTGTAAAAAGAATCCCAGGAGTTACAATTATTGACAATCGCTTCATTGTTGTTAGAGGATTGAACGAACGCTATAATGTTGTATGGCTCAATAATGCATCCACACCAAGTTCGGAATCTGATGTTAAAGCATTTTCGTTTGATGTAATCCCAAGTTCAATGTTGGATCGCGTTTTGGTATTTAAAACTCCAGCACCAGAATTACCAGCAGATTTTGCGGGAGGAGCTATTCAAATTTACACTAAAAACAATGTGGAAAAGAATTTCATCAATGTTTCTTTTTCTGAATCGTACCGCTCAGGAACCACAGGAAAGCAATTTTTTAGATCAAAACAAGGTGGAAAAGATTGGTTAGGATATGATGATGGAACACGTGCTTTGCCTGCTGATTTCCCTGATTATAAAGAAATGATTAGATTATCAAACTCATCACTTCCTGAAGATAAAGAAAAAATAAAAGCACTCGGCAGAGAAATGAATAAGAATTGGTCGGCAGAAGAAATGACAGCAAATCCTGATCTTAGATTCTCTCTTGCCAGCGGATTGGCTTTTAAATTAAAGAAAAGAACATTGAGCAATATTACCTCGTTGAATTATAGTAATACTTATAACTACCAAGATATTTTCAGAGCAGATTATCAAGATTATGATACCATTCATGATAAATGTGATACCTCCTATTATTTTTATGATAAACAGTATACCAATACTGTGAAAGTTGGAGTATTGCATAACTGGTCGTTTAGTTTTAATAAAAACAATAAAATTGAATTCAGGAATTTGCTAAATCAGAATGGATTAAATAGAACCACCAATAGAGAAGGCAGAGATAATAGTGGTGGAAGCACTATAAAAGCTTATGAATACAAATATATGAGCAGAACCACCTATTCTGGTCAATTAGGCGGGGACCACACATTTGGCGACAATGGAGCAAAATTAAACTGGACATTGGGATATTCTTATGCCAATAAAAAAGAACCAGATGTAAAGCATTTAACATTGATAAAAAGTGAAGAAGATCCTGATGCTCCTCACTATGGTGACTATGCAGTTCAAATTCCATTTGCAGCAACACCAGAAACAACAGGAAGATTGTACAGTGATATGTATGAAAAAATATACAATGTTGGAGCCAACTTTGAAGATAAAATCACTTTAGGTAATTTCATTCCAACATTAAAAGCTGGGTTTTATTATGAAACCAAAAACAGGGCTTTCAATACTAGAAATATTGGGTATCGGGTTGCAAAAACCTCAAGTTTTAATTGGGAATTGCCATATATGGCAATTGATAGTATTTTTATGGATACCAATATCAATAATACCAATGGAATAAAACTAGATGAAAAAACAAATGCTTCCGATTCTTACGAAGCAGCAAATGAAATCATAGCTGGTTATGTATCATTAAAAATACCAATTTTAACATTATTCAATGTTTACGCAGGAGTTAGAGTGGAAAAAAATATTCAGACATTGAACAGTTTTCAAATTGATGACCCAACCATACCAGTAAATGTGAAGAATGACACATTGAACTTTTTCCCATCAGCATCTCTGACTTATGATTTAACAGAAAAAAGTTTATTCAGATTGGCATATGGAATGACAGTAAACCGCCCAGAATTCAGGGAAATAGCACCGATGTTGTTTTATGATTTTGAATTAAAATCAGGGGTTAGAGGAAATCCTACTTTAAAAAATGCTTATATCCACAATTATGATTTAAGATATGAATTCTATCCATCATTATCGGAATCAATTTTAATAGGTGGCTTTTATAAAAAATTCATCAATCCAATTGAGTCAACAGTAATCCCAGCTGGTTCGGGAATTGATTATTCTTTTACCAATGCTGATGCGGCAATTAGTTATGGTGCCGAGATTGAAATCAGAAAATCATTTCAGACCTTAGGGAAAAAATCGAATTTTTTAAAGTATTTTAAAGATTTCTCAATAGTATGTAATGGTACTTATATTAAAAGTGAAGTTCAGTTTAATAAAACACGTTTAGAAGAAAATCGCCCATTACAAGGCCAATCACCCTATATTGTTAATGCAGGTTTGTTTTATCAAAACGATAGTATTGGTTTAAATGTAAGCGTTTTGTACAATTTAATAGGAAAGAGAATTGTAACTGTTGGTAATCCATATCAAAACACACCAGATATTTATGAATTGCCAAGAAATTTATTTGATATTGTAATTACTAAAAAAATTGGAAAACATATTCAAATCAAGGCCAGTGTTCAAGACTTATTTAATGATAATGTAATTTTTAGACAAACCATTAAATTTAATCAAGATACCAATGGAGATGGAATTGGTGATGGCATCGTTGAGCGCAATCAGGATATGAAAATCTATTCTCCCGGAACTTATTATTCGTTAGGATTAACGGTTAATTTTTAAAAGAAAACAAAATCTGTAAAAAGAGGCTAAGAAATTAGCCTCTTTTTTTTGTTTTAAATAATCATTAATACAAGTTCGAAAACTTAACAGAATCATAATTTAGAGTTTACATCAATAAGAGAAGAAAATTTCAATTTTACATTATTAAAATGGTGTTTTTAATAAATTATAAAATATGAAAATAAATGTTTGTTCTGAAACAAAAATACTTCGTATGAAAGGCGAAGGTGTCAATACTGCCTTTTTAAATTGTGTAGAGCTTTTGAAAGAGAATAATGATGTTGAGGTTTTTGTTAATAATGAAGGTGTAGGTGATATCATGCACAGCCATACCTATGGGCCCTACTTTTTTTTAAGAGGATTAAGATATAGAGGGAAAAAAATTCATACCGTTCATGTTATTCCTGATTCAATAAAAGGTTCAATACCAGCTTCGAATTTATTAATGCCATTGGTAAAATGGTATTTCAAAAAAGTTTTTTCTTATGCAGATGTTTGCATTGCAATTAGCCCGATGGTTGAAAAAGCTATAAAAGATTTGGGGGCAAAAACAACAATTGTTAGATTGCACAACCCACTTTTATTGGACAACTGGAAAAGAAATGCCGAGCTTAGGAAAAAAGGCAGAGAAATTCTTGGATTAAAAGAAGGGGATTTTTGCGTTTTGGGAGTTGGTCAACTTGAAGGCAGAAAAGGCTGTGATGATTTTATTGATATTGGAAAAAAAATCCCAAAAGCGCAATTTCGATGGATTGGAGGAAGACCATTCGGAGCCATTACTGAAGGAATATTGAAATTAGAAGGCCAGATTAAGGGAGCTCCAACAAATATAAAATTCGCTGGAATGTTTCCTTTATCAGAAATGCCCAGCATTTATGCCGCTGGAGATCTATTTTTATTTCCTTCCTACCAAGAAAATTGTCCATTAGCACCTGTTGAAGCGGCAGCCTCTGGAATGCCTGTAATTTATCGTAACCTCCTAGAATATGAATTATTGTATAAAAACGAATATTTGAAAGCGGATGATAACGAAGAATTTGCAAATCATGTTATGAGATTAATGAGCAATCCTGAAGAATATGAAAAGGGATTGGAAATTTCAAAAAAACTTATTAGTCAATTTGAAAAAAATGAAATACGAAAACAGCTAATTGGTTTGTATACCAGACTAAATGGGTTTGAAACACAGATTCAGAAATTACAATATGCCTCCTGATTTAATTGTTTTTATTGCGAATTATGGATATTTAGCCATTTTTCTTTTAATTTTTTCACAAGAAATTGGCATTCCTAATCCAGTGCCAAACGAATTGGTGCTTGCATATGCAGGTTTTCTTGCATTTAAAGGAGTATTATTTTGGCCTTTTATTATTTTAGTAGCTTCATCGGCTGACTTTTTGGGAACAAATCTTCTATATATTCTTTTTTATTTATTCGGAGAATATATTGAAAAGTACAAGCCTAAATGGCTGCCCTTTCCAAAGAAAAGAATCAAAAAGCTATCTGAGCGAATTTCCAAAAATGGCCTTTGGGCAATTTATTTGGGAAGACTCACTCCATTTATCCGTGGTTATACCTCTGTTTCGGCGGGCTTATTAAAAATTAAACCAAAAGTTTTTTTACCCATCACCATATTTTCCGCAACAATTTGGAGTTTGATATATGTGATTTCGGGAAGAGTTCTAGGTCCTTCTTTGAATTTAGCCGAAAACAGTTTGGGTAATGAGAAATATTTAATCATCGTGTTTTTTGTAATAATCCTCTTCGTAATTACTTTCAAATTTTTGAAAAAACGATTTGTCAACCATTGAAAATAAATCGATTTTAATTGGTGAACTCAACTACTAAGGATATAATATCCATAGGTTAGAAAAGCGATTAAAATTCGCATTCAAAACTAGATTGCTTCGTCGTCCCTCCCTTCGACACACTTCGACAAGCTCAGGGCAAGTGCTCAGGGCAGCGCCTCGCAATGACGTCATCGCGATTCGCCAGATGGCGTAGAAGCGATCTGAATTTTTTAGAAACTAAAGTAACTGAAATAAAATTTCAGGGTTTTGACCTTTTATTAAGATAATAAAAAATTAAAATTTGGCAATAAATTCTATTGTAAATTTATCATCAACATTTGGCAAAGTTTTGTAATAATACTTTTCGTAGTTTAATCGAATGTCTGCAAAAGTAAGTTTCGAAAATCCAAAAGTTAAACCAGCAGTGATTCTTCCTGGCTCGAATACATCAGTTGAATTGTCACTATCATAAAAGTCATATCGAATAGCCGGGGTAATTCTTTTTAAAGTTTTATTTTTAAGTTCAAAATGATATAATCCATAGGCGAAAAAAGCATAAGAAGTAACAGCATTACCTAAAGTATCTTTTGCCCATTTTGAAGCATATTCAGTTTCGAAAACAAAATGACCAAGTTTGAATCCACAACCAGCCCCTAATAATTCAACATGGTGGTCATCCATTTCTCCTGCATAATAATTTCCTGACAAGCTAATACTTTTTAAAGGTTCAATAACTGTTCGGGCTCCATAATTTACGGTTTTTACCCATTCTGGATTATTAAAACCTGATCCGTTAAAAACACCCATATCAATTTTAATAGGCATAGAAATTGGAATTTTATATGAAGCCATGGCACCAATATCTCTGAGGTTTTTGCTTATTCTTTTGGCAATAAAAGATCTGTTAGAAAACAAAAGTTGATGGGGAGAACGCAAATTATCAGTACTGTAAGGGATTTTCATTTGTCCCATATAAATTTCCAGATTTTTTAGGGCATTTACTTTTACATAAGCATCTAACATTTTAGTAACACCTTCGTCGGACAAATCAATTTCTGCTTTGTACTCGATCATCGGAACCACATTGCCACTAACGCTAAATCTGGCATTTCGAACTTCGAACCGGTGAGATTCAGTACTCAAATTGTATTCATATTTTGCTCTAACACAACCACTCACTTTTGGGTTGTAAAAAATGCTGTCCTTTTGGGCATTTACATTTAATGTTATTGTCAGGACCAAAAATGAAAGCGTAAGTTTTCCAAGTATCTTATTCATTTAATTAGTTTTAAATAATTCTTTTTTTCACAAAAATATTGAAAATAATTAAAGTTTAATTTTTTTTATTTAACAATAAGTTAACAAATCGGTTAATGACAATACTTAAATACTAAAAAACTTTAAAAGTAATTTTCAATTAACATTACCAGCACATTCATTAATAATTAAATAATATTCTCTTAAATTCCAATACAGATTAGGAATTTACTTTTGCCTTGAAAATCAAATGATATTAAAAATGAAAATAATAATATTTCTAATTTTCTTTTCCTACTATTACTGTTTGAGTGCTCAAGAATATACTTATCATAAAGCACAACTTCATTGTCATTCGACAAATAGCGACGGATTTATGAGTCCAAAATCCGTTGCAAAGGAGTATTTTAAACGAGGATATGAAATCCTGTTTTTAACAGATCATAATACAATGACACCAAGCAGCCAATATTCAATTCCTGGTTTATTAACCATTAACTCTGAGGAATGCACATTTGATAAACATATAAACGGATTCTTTATTAATCACACTTTAGATGCTTCCGGTATGAATGCTCAGCAGGTTATTGACTCCATAAGAACCCAAGGAGGCTTAATACAATTTAATCATCCAGTAAAGGCATTAAAAAATGACTGGAGTTATAATTATTCCCAATTTATGGGATTGAAGGATGGTCCTGATTTTATTGAAATACATAATGAGGGAACCGACATGATACCATTTGGAAAGTTCAATATGAATATTTGGGATTCTCTTTTGATGAGTAACAGGAAAATATGGGGAACTTTTAGTGACGATATGCATTCCTTGAAAGAATACCACCTTTTCAAATCAATCGATATTGGATGGATAATGATTCTTACAAATTCACTTTCTGAGGATTCCGTGAAAGCTGCCCTATTACGTGGCGATTTTTATGGAAGCAATGGTGTTGAAATATCTAATTATTATGTGAAAGGAAACGAAATATCCATTTCCTCTGCAAATGCAACAAAAATAATGTTCATAGGTGATTATGGAAAAATTTTATCTGAAGTAAATGGAACCGTTGCTTCATTTAAAAGAACAACAGAAAAATATGTAAGAATAGTATTGGAGAAATCAAAATTTTTAGGAATAAACAATGAGTATGCCTATACACAACCTGTTTTTTTCAAGGATTCTCCTGTTAAAATAAATGCAACAGATTCAATACTCGCTCAAACTTCAATAATAAAAACATGTTGTGACACCTTAAATATTTGCTTAAAGACAGAAAAAAAATCAGATGTTCTGGTTGAAATATATGATATAAATGGAACAAAAATTTTATGTGCAAACAATATTATTGAAAAGATTGGATATAATGAAATTCCAATTGATATTTCGTTTCTCAATAGTGGAGAATTTTATTATACATTAGATATTGATGGATTTTCAACAAGGCAAAAATTTAACAAAATATAAAAAAACAACAGCCATTTTGCTTAGTGATTTCTGCAAAAACAGCTGTTTTATTAGTAGTTGATTTAATTATTTGAGCAAAAAGTCTAAGAAGTTTCTTAGACTTTTTTTTGCCAAAAAAATAAAGAAAACCCCATCAACTTAACATTAAATTAATCAAATATTCATGTATTAATAGCATTCGCTTAACATTTAGATAATATTACAAGTCTAATTTTGCTCAACTTAAAATTTAAAAAGATAAATAAAAATGAAAAAAATTTTTACATTAGTACTGGCAATTTTTGTTTGTTCTACATTATATGTAAACGGACAAATTACAGATCCATTTTTTGATCATGTAGATTATCGCGGAGCTTTTGGAACAACTGACTGGACAAGCGGTTGGGCAAACTGGACTCCACAAAACACCAATTATCCTACACCAACAACACAAGTTTCTGGTAATATTATTACCAATACAACTTGGGGACCAAATGCTTCTCCACTTCTTTCAGGAGCATCATTTAGCAATTCAAATTTGCAGGATCCCTTTTTCACGCAAGTAGGATATCGGGGAGCTTTTGGAACAACTGACTGGACAAGTGGTTGGGCAAACTGGACTCCACAAAACACTGTTTATGGTACACCAGATGTTACGGTTTCTGGAGACATTACAACTAATACCACTTGGACAAATACTCATGTTTATTTATTAAATGGATTTGTTTATGTTAAACCAGGTGTTACTTTAACAATTCAGGCAGGTACTGTAATCCGTGGAGATAAAGCTACAAAAGGAACCTTAATTGTACAAAAAGGTGGAATCCTAAATGCAGTTGGAACTGCGGCAAACCCAATTGTTTTCACTTCGAATGTTGCCACTGGTTCTCGTGATTATGGCGACTGGGGTGGTATTATTTTATGTGGAAAAGCTTCTATCAATGTACCTGGAGACACTGCACTTATTGAAGGTGGTCCTTTAGCATATTATGGTGGTGGAGCAAGTCCTGATGATGCAGATAGTTCTGGAGTTATTAAATATTTACGTATCGAATTTCCTGGTATTCCTTTACAACCAAATCAAGAAATCAATGGATTAACTTGTGGTGGTGTTGGAAGCAAAACAAAACTAGAGTATATTCAAGTTTCTTATAGTGGAGATGATTCATTTGAATGGTTTGGCGGAACAGTAAATGCAAAACATTTGGTTGTTTTCCGTGGATTAGATGATGAATATGATACCGATTTTGGATACAGAGGTAAATTACAATTCCTTGTAGGATTAAGAGATCCTAATATTGCTGACATTTCTGGTTCAAATGGTTTTGAATCTGATAATGATGCTGCTGGATCTTCAAATACACCACAAACACATTGTATTTTTTCAAATGTTAGTTTTTTTGGTCCAAATGTAACATCATCGACTACTGTTAATGCAAACTTCAAAAGAGCAATGCACATCAGAAGAAATTCTAGTTTATGTGTTTACAATTCTGTTTTTGCAGGATGGCCTACTGGAATGTATATTGATGGTGCTTCACAAGCAAATGCAAATAGCAATACCTTACAAGTTGAAAACTGTATCATGACAGGAATGGGAAAATTTTTCGATGTACCTGCTGGTAGCACAACATGGCCAAGCGCAAATGATGCAAGATCATGGTATTTTTCTGCAGCAAGAAATAACGATACACTTCCAAACAATACTGATTTAATGGTAATTGATCCATTTAATTTAACTGCTCCAAATTTCTTACCAAGTAGTGCAAATACAGTTTACCAATTAAATGGTTTTGTATATGTAAATCCTGGTGTTACCTTAACTATACAACCTGGAACAATTGTTCGTGGTGACAAAACATCAAAAGGAACTTTAATTGTTCAAAAAGGTGGAAAAATAAACGCCCAAGGAACTCAATATAATCCTATTATTTTTACTTCTAATGTTGCTGCTGGTTCTCGTGATTATGGTGATTGGGGTGGTATTATTTTATGTGGAAAAGCTTCTATCAATGTACCTGGAGACACTGCACTTATTGAAGGTGGTCCTTTAGCATATTATGGTGGTGGAGCAAGTCCTGATGATGCAGATAGTTCTGGAGTTATTAAATATTTACGTATCGAATTTCCTGGTATTCCTTTACAACCAAATCAAGAAATCAATGGATTAACTTGTGGTGGTGTTGGAAGCAAAACAAAACTAGAGTATATTCAAGTTTCTTATAGTGGAGATGATTCATTTGAATGGTTTGGCGGAACAGTAAATGCAAAACATTTGGTTGTTTTCCGTGGATTAGATGATGAATATGATACTGATTTTGGATACAGAGGAAAATTACAATTCTTAGTTGGATTAAGAGATCCTAATATCGCTGACATTTCTGGTTCAAATGGTTTTGAATCTGATAATGATGCTGCTGGCTCAAATAACACACCACAAACTAAACCAGTATTTAGTAATGTAAGTTTGTTTGGTCCAAAAGTAACTTCTTCAACTGCAGTAAATTCAAACTTTAAACGTGCATTACATATCAGAAGAAATTCTGCATTAAATGTTTACAATTCAATTTTTGCAGGATGGCCAACAGGTTTATATGTAGATGGTTCATCATCACAAGCAAATGCAAACAGTTCAGCTTTAAATGTAAATAATTGTGTTATGAGCGGTATGACAAAATTCTTTGATGTACCAACAGGAAGTACAACCTGGGCTTCAGCAAATGATGCAAGAACCTGGTATTTGGATTCATTAAGAAGCAATGACACTATTGTTGACAATCTTGACTTACATATCGTTGATCCTTTCAATTTAAATGCACCTAATTTCTTGCCACAAGCAAGTACAGAAATGCTAATTGGTTCAATCTGGTATACTCCAACTTCGATAGAAGAACATAATAATAATGTTTCAAATATCAATGTATACCCAAATCCAACCAATGGAACTTCAATAATCACATTGAATATCGCAAAAGCAGATCATATTATTATGAATCTTTATGATATTTCTGGAAGATTGGTTTCAAATATTGCAAACGAAGATGTTCAAATTGGAAATTATTCAAAACAAATTTCAATTGAAAATATGCCAAAAGGAATGTATTTTATAAATATTATTTCTAATAATGGAGTTAGCTCTTCAAAGATAATCAAACGTTAGTTTTTAGTTAGATAATAAATATGTTTGGTAAGGGCGTTCAGGAATGAACGTCCTTTTTTAATTTTTGTTTATACAGAAACACTTTGGATTTATTGTATGAAAAATTTACAAAAATCTATTAGATCAAAAAAGGTGTGGTTAATTCTCCTCAGGAAAAGTTACAAATACTTAATATTCAGTTAATATTCAGTTAATGTATTTTAAATAATTTTAAATTCCCAAAATGGCATTAATAAAAGAAATGGAAGCAGCAAAAAGTTCAATATTAATTGTTGACGATGAAAATGGAATTCATGAATTCTTGACCTATAATTTAGAAAAGGCCGATTTTGTGGTATACAATGCCAAAAGCGGAATTGAAGGAATTAAAATAGCACAAGAGAAGAATCCAGATATTATTCTTTTGGATGTGATGATGCCAGAAATGGATGGAATAATGACCTGTTTAGAACTGAGGAAAATTGCGAGTTTAAACAAATCGTTTATTATTTTTTTAACCGCTCGTGGGGAGGATTATTCCCAAATTGCAGGATATGAAGCCGGTGGCGATGATTATTTAAAAAAGCCAATAGCTCCAAGTGTGTTGATTGCTAAATTAAAGCAGTTGCTAATCAGGAATAAATTGGATAATGGCCAAACTGGATTTGAGGAAAAGATTATTGATCGTGGTAATATTGTTATAGACACTGAAAAATACATGGTTTTCTTCAATCAAAAAGAAATAATATTGCCCCGAAAAGAATTTCAATTATTAACTATTTTGGCTTTAAAACCCAATAAAGTTTTTACACGGGAAGAAATATTTCATAGTATTTGGGGCGAAAATAATGGCTCTGGTTATCGAACAATTGACGTTCATATCAGAAAATTGAGAAAAAAATTGGGAGAAGACATTGTAAAAACCCAAAAAGGGGTTGGATATATATTTCAAGAATAAACCTTCAAAAATTTTCTTTTGGTAATAAAATAGAAAACCATCCAAATTGGATGGTTTGTTGGTTAGTAAAAGTACTGGTATTACCCAGTAAATGTAGTGTAAAAAATTGAACCCTTTTTTATAATAAGCCAAGCATTGTTCCTGATAATGCTGCTTTAGCCTGATCTGCTTTTTCTAAGCCTTGTTTATATACATTAATGGCTTTTTCGTATTGACCTGAACTTTCTAAAAACAGTCCTAGTTCTATAAGATTATCAAAATAATTCTCTTGCATGGCAAGCGTTTCTTCGAGTTCTCTTAAAATATCATTCATAAGAAATATTTTTATAGTTTGATGTTACAAATTTAAAGCATCAAGTTTAAGTCAATGTTAAACCATGATTATTTATAGGTTAAGATTTTTCAACGAATGTGAAACCGGTATTTAATCATAATAAAATATCCTTTTTTATTTAACCCAAAAATAACCTAAAGTTTATCGCTAATTTATTTTATAAAATTAGGTTTGTGGTGGTTAATAAATATTAAAACCCCTACTTTTTAAACCGAAATTAATCTTACAAATAAAATATTTTATGAAAAACTTATTTACAATTTTTATTTTTTTGTTTCTGACCAACATTTCTGTTAATGGATGGGGGCAGATTGCTACGTGGGATGTTAATGGTTGTACTTCATGTGTTACCTCAACAGCAACTACTTTTAATGCAAACTTAAGCTCTTCTAATTTATTAACCAGAGGTGCTAATGCCACGGCGAGCGCAGGTGGAAGTTCATTCAGGACGGTTGGGTTTAAAAATGATGGCATTTCCACTGCCAATACTGATTATTTTCAAATTACCCTTTCTGCTTCACCAGGGTATTTACTATCCTTATCAACAATTGATGCGAAATTTGCGGGAACAGCAACATATTGTGTTTCACCTGGAGTAGCGAATCAATTTGCATATAGTCTAGATGGAATTACTTTTACTTTAATTGGGGCTCCACAAAATTTAGTTGGAACACCAGCAACATTAACACAAATAAGTCTATCTGGTATAGCCCCGCTCCAAAATGTTCCTTCTGGCACAACTATAACAATCAGAAATTACGCTAGTGGTCAGACAACAACTGGCGGTTGGGGATTTAATTCACCTGCTGCCGGAAATAATGGATTGGCAATTGGAGGAACGATAATTCCAAGCGGTCCAATAATTTCTGTTACACCTGCCACTTTAACCAACCTTAATTATTTTTTAGGCTCAGGGCCATCAGCAGAGCAAACTTTTACTGTATCAGGAAATAATTTGACTAACAATATTGTTTTGTCACCACCTACAGATTATGAAATTTCAACAACAAGTGGAAGTGGTTTTGTATCTAATCCAAGCACAATAACCCTAACTCAGGCCGCAGGCAGTGTAGCTGCAACAACAATTTACGTTCGATTAAAAGGTGGACTGGCGTTAGGAGCTTATAATTCTGAAAATATTAATTGTACAAGTACTGGGGCAACTTCAAAAACAGTTAATTGCAGTGGGCAAGTTACTGCCTCAGCTGCTGGTCTTACAATTTCAGCAACAACACTTTCTCCATTTTCATATATTTTTGGAACAGGACCATCAACTTCGCAAAGTTACACTCTTTCAGGAGCTGGTTTAGTTGGTTTTCCTGGAAATATTGCAGTAACCGGTTCAACTAATTATGAAGTTTCTTTAAATAATGTAGCTTTTAGTTCTTCGATAAATATTCCATTTACAACTGCAAATTTAAATGCAACAACAATATATGTAAGATTGAAGACAGGATTGCCTGTTGGAGTTTATAATAGCCAAACTATTTCAAATTCTGGTGGAGGTGCTGTGGCGCAAAATGTAATTTGTTATGGTAATGTTACCGCAATTCCTCCAGCTTCTGTTTTTGAAATAGAAAGTATTTTAGTGGATGCATGCGGAACTGTTGAAGGAGAAAATGAAATGGTAAGATTTCAGGTAGGTTCTGCTGCTTTAAACACAGCAAACATAACAACAACTTGGCCAAACGCCGCTAACACATGGAAAGGTATTTGTCAAGATGCATCCACAGCTGCGATTGTTGCTGCAATAAATTCAACAATTACTGGAGGAGGACATATATTTGAGCCTATTGGTGGAGTTTTACCAGCGGGAGCCCAAGTTTTATTTTTCACCAGTACCGCATTTAATAATACTTTATTCAATTTCGTGACGCTGAATTACAATTTATATGCGATTTTTCAATGTGCTGGAAATACAAATGGTCATTTTGTAAATCATTCTGCAGTCAATCCAACAAATAGAACTTTAACTATTAATTTTTCAAGCCCAGTTGCAAGTGATGTCGTGACTTATAATGCTTATAATGTGTTTAATGGTGATGGCGGTGCTGTTGATTTTGATACATTGGGAAATCCAACTTATGGTAATACAGGTAGTGGTTGCCAAGCACCTCTTTTTCCATTACCAATAGAATTGGTTGATTTCAGTGCAAAATGTAAAACGGGGAAAGTTGACATATTGTGGCAAACAGCATCCGAATTTAATAATGATTATTTTACCATTGAAAAATCTGAAAATGGAATTGATTTTAATGTTATAGAAACAATTACCGGAGCAGGAAATAGTAACCAATTGATAAATTATAAATGGACAGATAATGCTCCTTTTAATAAAGATAATTATTATCGCCTTAAACAAACTGATTATGATGGAAAATTTGAATATTCAAATATTATTCAAGCAAATTGTGATAATAGCAATGAAAACCAATCTAGAATTTCTGTTTTTCCAAATCCAGCAAATGATTTTATCAATGTAAGCGCACAAGTAAATGGTAATGTACAAATAGAAATATTCAATGCTTTAGGTTTATTAGTATTGAAAACTGAAATGCTTACCGAGGATTCAAATGATTCTCATGTTTTTAATATTAAAATTGAATCTCTTTTTAAAGGCATTTATTACATAAAGATTCATAATGATAATTCTTCATACACTGCCAAATTTTTAAAATAAAAAACATTTATGAAAAAGTTAGGAAAAACTCTTGGATTTTACCCAGTAGCAACAATAAAAAGTTTCCAAATAATGGTGTTCTGGATAATGACCATTTTGGCCATTTTAGTTCCCCTTTTTTATTTTGCAATTCATGCACCATTATAAAAAATAGTATATTTTGAATTTTGCTGATTTTTTAGGGAATTCTTATTCAATAGATATTGTGCAGAACTTTCAATTATTAAAGTATTTTATTTTAGTAATTGTAATCTCTCTCTTTTTTCTAATGCTATTATTTGAAGGTAATATTGTCCTTAGAAAAAAGAATAATTTGTAAGTATTTTGTCCATATTCTTCAAGTCCAGAAATTCTTCTGGGCTTTTTTTGTAAAAACAATTTTAGGGATCCACGCAATTTTACCTGGAATAATCAGGTATTTTACCCCATGAAAAACCTATTTAGGTTCATTAACTTTCGTATTAATCAAACTGACTTAGTGTTTGTTACAAATTCGGTTCGTTCAAAAATTATTAAACTAAAACCACAATTATGACCAAAGATGTTATCGGTTTTAATGCCGGAAAAATCTGGCAAAGATTAGAAGGTGAATTAACTGACACCAACTTAAAAAAAATCAAAATGGAATGTCAACTAACAGAATTCGACTTCTTTTTAGCATTGGGTTGGCTGGCAAGAGAGGACAAAATTAAGTTCTTTGATGGAGAAAAAAATATCTATGTTTTTCCGAATGAATAAGATATTGTCTTTTACTGTAGGATGAAAAACACTGAAAAGCCTGAGATTTTTCTTGGGCTTTTTTATTAATTAAAGTTAAAATGATATCAATTAATAAAAAATACTATAAATTTGAAGTGCCTTAATAAATTAATAAACTATAAGAAATGAAAATCAAATTAGTATTTATTCTAGGATTTATTATCGGGTTCGGATTGTTGTTATCAACTTCAACACAAGCTCAAACCACCACTGAAAAAAACAAACCTCATCCATCTAAAACCACGACCAAAAGCAAAACAGTTGCCAAGCAAAAAGCTACCGTTGTGACAAAAGAGAAAGCTGCTCCAAAGAAAAAACAAGTTACCACAAAAACTGCTACCAAATCTAAATCAACCGCAAATCATAAACCTACTGCCAGCAAGAAAAAGCCAGTTAGTCCGAAAGCCAAAACAAAAACTGTAACCAAGCAAAAGACAACAACAAAAGACAAGTCGTCGAAAGAGACAAAATGATTTTGAATTGGTCTGATTAGGATACTATCCTTTTTCAAAATTTCGTACCTACAGCACTTCTTAAGTTTTTGATTTCTTTTTTTACCGATATTTCATGCCTAAAGGCCTTTTAAAAATAAATTACTGCATTGGATCGGTAAATTATTTTCGCCTAAGGTTAATTAATCACAAATAATAATTTCACAACTTTATAAAGCCCAATAAAAACATATCCTAATGGTCCGGGCTGTTTGCGCTTTTGAACATAAATTGAAATCGTTGAAAATTCCTCTAAATGATCATATCTGGTGATTTTCCCGTTTAGCAAATCAATTTCTGTATTGAGTCTTTCGAGTTCTTTTTCAACCTTTAAGGCTTCATCCACATTTGCAGATTTTTGAAGCAATTCCAAATAGCGGGTTCTTGCTTTTTGAGCATTGTCCAACCTAATCGCCAAGTCTTTGTATTCTATTGAAACATCCTCGGTATAAATATTTCTGCTTTTAACTTTTCCTAAAAGCTCAATATCGGCCATTGCCATTTTAAGTTTGTCGGCCTTTACACGGATTGTAGTTGAATATGTTCCGCTGTTGAGCATATAGCCTTCATATTTTTTGGCAATATCTATTACTTTCTTCGAAACTGTGTCAGGCTTTTTAGCAGTAATCGTCAAACTTGCATTATACAATATCATCCTTTCAGGACTTTTCTTATTGTTTTTTACATCCTTATCTGAATTTTCGGATAATCCTGCGGAAACTTTACTATTTCCAGAATTATCACCGTAGCTATATGCTGAAGATTGTTTACTGGATGCACATGAAAAAAGAACGAGCGTCAATGACAGTAATATTAATGTTTTCAAGAAGTTCATAAGCTTGTTTTTAAATATGGTTTAGAGCAAAGTTATAATTTTATAAAAGAATTATCAAATATTATAATATTGAACGAGTAATAATTTATAATTTTGCTTTAATGAAGCGCATTATACGAATACCTGCATTTATTGTTTTTTTTATTTTTCTCTGCGGAAATTCCTATGCCCAGGAGCGTTATGGAATAGCCAACAGTCTTTATGCCGGAGAAAATGGGATTTGGCTTAATCCGGCTTCAATGGTTAATTCCCCATTTAAATGGGATTTGAACATATTAACCGTGCATGTTTATGCCGACAATAATTACCTTTTTTTGTCAGATGCCAATATTCCAAAACTTTACAAAGACAACGGAAAAACTCAAGTTTTTGTAAATAATCATGCCAATGATCAAATTTCTGGCATCATGCTTTATGAAAGAGATAATAATTACAGAAGGACTGTTCATGTAAATGGGATGGTTCAGGGTCCTTCTTTAATGGTTTCGTTTAAAAAGTGGAGTTTTGCGTTTCATTTAGCAGAACGTTTTGGCGTTAGCCTTACAGGATTAAAAAAAGAACCTGCAAAACTTTTTTATGAAGGTTTAACCTATGATGCTTTACAGAAAATTGATATCAATGTTCCAAGTTTTAGATTAAATTTGATGGTTTGGAGTGAAATTGGATTGAGTGCAGGGAGAATTCTGAAAAACAAGGATAATAAAATTATTAAAGCAGGAATTACTTATAAATACAATATTGGAAATTTAGGAGCCTATTTTTTAAATAAAAGCTCGCAAATATATGTTCCAAGCGATACATCGATAATTCTCAATAATGTTAATGCTGATTACGGCTATGCAATGAATAGCGGAAATATTCTTTCCACCGTTGGTAGCGGTCATGGAATTGATTTAGGAATTTCAATTGAAAAAAAGGTGGTTAAGCATGATTATAAATGTCCAGATTTTTGCGATAAAAAACGAAACGTATATTACGCCTGGAAATTAGGAGCTTCGTTATTGGATTTTGGATATATCAAATTTGATAATTCTGCAAACACTTATGAAATAAGAAACGGTCATGCAGAATGGCTTAATCTTAATGAAATGAAAGCCGACGATTTTGCTTCTTTTGACACCTCAATCAGCACGCATTTTTATAATTCACCAAGTCCTGCTCCAATTAGCAATACTTTTAAATCATGGTTACCAACGGCATTGAGTATTCAAGCAGATTACAATATAGGTTATAATTTTTTTATAAATGGAACAATCGTTCAAAGAATTCCTCATTTTAATGCACCAGGATTGGACAGGGCCAATTCACTGGCAATCACACCACGATTTGATCATAGAAGATTTGGTCTCGCCGTGCCAATTGTTTTATATGGTTATGTAAATCCCAGGGTAGGATTGGCAATCAGATTAAACAATAACATTATTGTTGGAACGGATAATTTAGGTTCGTTCACTGGCCACAATTTAACAGGAACAGATATTTACTTTTCGTTAAAGGTAAATATGCTTAAAAAGTGCAAGAAAGTTAAAGGAAAGAAAGAGTTTAATCCTGGTCGCAAAAAAAGTCACAGTCAAAAAACTGTTCGATAAAATTAAATATCCTCAAAAAATCAATTCTATTTCGCTTGTTAAATATGGTCTTTTTAAATAAAATTAAAATATTTAAAAAAAAGTCGCAGATTTAAAAAAATTATTATAAATTTGCACCTCCAAAAAAGCGGTGTCGTAGCTCAGTCGGTAGAGCATCGGACTGAAAATCCGTGTGTCACTGGTTCAAATCCAGTCGACACCACTTAAAAAACCTCGAATTTCGAGGTTTTTTTTTGCCCTAATTTTTTCATTTTTCTAAACAATAATGGCATAAACGTTATAAAAAGGTTAGTTAAAAAGTTCCTTTATTTCAGTAAAAATCAGAAACTAGATTTATCAAATATTTCTGAAATAAAACCCTCCTTTTATTATTAAATTTTATCATTCATTCGCTGAAATAATCTTTTTTTTCTATAAATAATAAAAAGTTAGGAAAAATAAAATGTTTTATATAAGTTTGATGAATAAATTCATCCCTATGAAAAGACTTCTACTTTTTTCGGTAATGTGCTTTATTTCTCTCAGCCTAGTAGCACAAAATAAAAACAAATTTGACTTAGCAAACACATTAAAAGGTCCGAATGACCAGCTATCCATGTCAAATCCAGTAAGTAATATTACTTTAATTAAAGGAGGTTACTTTACTATTGGTACCACTCAAGGGAACTCCTCTCTTAATTTGGATGATTATAATCAAATTACTTTTGGACATCCGTATGCTCTAACTTCTCACCCTATCATTTTTGCGGACAGTGCTTGGGTAAAACCAGAAAGTTTATTCAATAATTTTACTCAAAATTTAATTAGCTCTCAGGATTCCCTTACAGCTTTTTTTACTGATAGTGTGAAGTTTGAGTCAAAGTTTATCATTGTTCAGCAAAACTCAGGGAATACAATAAAATTTATTTTCAAGCTTAAAAACATTGATATTGGGACCCATCAGCTGGGTTTAGGATTTAAATTTGACCCTTCCATCGGTAATAATGGCGATGGCTATCCTTATATTGGAGGAAACTTTATTCAGAAAGACTCAATAATTAATAGTGCTGTTCCATCCACTTTTGAATTGTGGGAAAGAGATTCGTATCCAAAGGGAATCGGAACAGAATTTTCTTTTACATCTGGATCCCCTTCAGAATTGATTTTTGCTAATTGGAGTGAATTACAATCAGGAAATATTAATTCTAATACCAATTTAAAGTTGCTTTATGATTTATGCTTACAAGCAAAATGGAATACTCAAACCATAAATAGTGGCCAGGAAATAGAATATAGTTTTATTTTGAACTTTTTATCCCCCGAATTTACTTCGAATCCTTTTCTAAGGTGGGATTTAACATCCTTTCTTTCCATAGAAAACAATGCCTTGTATCCTCTTGAACAAACCACCACTGCAGAAGTATTTAATCCTTTGCCTGCAACAATATCGGGTTGCGCCTTATCTTCTCCAGATAGTGGAATGACAAATGATTGGACATCGCCAAGTACATTTAATATTAACGGAAATTCCTCCAAAATGGTAACAGTTCCAATTGAAATTTCTGAATGGTACTCAGACACAATTTTTGACGTTTATCTAAAGTTAAAACAATCTGGTGTTGAAACAGATTTTCTTAAAAGAAGAATTTTTGTTCCTGCTGGCCCAATTTCAAACATAGGACTAAATGTTTCTATTGATTCTGTTAGTGTTTTCAATTATCCTGAGGTTCAAGTGTTCTTTGATGCTGCAAATAGTAATACGGGCCAGGTGATTTCAAATCTAAAAAAGGTAAATGTTTTTCCTGAAGAAGATAATGTTAATATTCAAAATTTCACACTTCAAAAAGACACAGCCGGAGGAGTAAATCAGGCAGATATAGCAATTATATTAGATGTTACTGGCAGTATGTCAAACGAAATTGCTGATGTAAGAGATAATATTGTTGAGTTTGCAGATAGCTTGGTTCAAAATGGAATTGATGTTAGACTTGGAATGGTTACCTTTAGGGATGTTGTTGAAGATGTTTTTCCATTTACAAGTAATGTTTTTGATTTTCAGCAATTTGTTGCTCTACAAAATGCCAATGGTGGAGATGATGCGGATGAAAACTCTCTAGAAGCATTGCATTCTGGATGTCAAATGGGATTTCGCCCCGAAGCCAATCGAATTTTTATTTGGATTACTGATGCAGGATACCATATTGCGCCAAGTCCCTGGACAAATCTCACAGTGAATGATGTTGTTTCTGAATTAATATCAAACTCTGTAAAGGTATATGCAATTGCACCAACAAATTATCAAACACAATATTTCGATCAAATTGTTTTAAACACAGGTGGTGATTTTTATGACATAAATGGAAATTTTAGAGATGTTCTATTGCAAATTTCACATTTACCTGGAAGTAATAGATACATTCTGAAATATAATTCAGCTGCCCAATTAAGTCAATTGCATACCATAAAAGTAGAACTGCATTATAAAGGTTTAGGAGGTTATGATATCAAAACAATAAATTTTCAAAAAACGCATTCTCAAATTTCTTGTTTTCCAAATCCTGCAAGTGATCAGGTTCAACTAAAAATTGAAAATTCTGAAAAAAAAGAATGTAGTTTGGAAATTGTGGATCAACTTGGCAGAATAATTAAAACTGCAGAACTGGGAAATTCGTCAATTATTTCATGGAATTGGAAAGCTTCTGATATTGGGAAACAGAAGATTAATAATGGGATTTATTTTCTTCACGTAAAATATAAAGACAAAGAAGAAATTAGGACATCAGAGGTTGTAAAAATAATTTTTTCAAATTAAAAAAGGAGAAAATAAATATGAAAAAACTAATAATTATTCTTGCTATTCTTTTGGATTCATTTTGCGTATTTGCTGATGGAATTATCTTGCCAAAAGATACTTTATATCCACATCCGTTTTTAAAAAATCTTCTAACCGAAGTAACCGTTAATATCCATGGTCAAATGGTTGAAACTATTGTTTACCAAGAGTTTTATAATGAGTGGTCTGATACTGTTGATGGTGTTTGGAATTTTCCAATGCCTGCAGATGCTCGTTCTACAAGATTAACTTATTGGAAAAACGATACGGCATACGATGCAGTGTTAAAAGTTGTTCAACAGGTAGTGAATCCTGGAACTGGAGAAGGAGGAATAGCTGCTTATGTTAATCAATATATTGGAAAATCTGGAATAAAACTTGAACTTAAAAGAATCCCACCTCATTCTGTTCAAAAAATTTGTTTCCATTATTTTTCATTGCTTGATTATAATAAAGGAGAATATTCATATACCTATCCTTTAAATACTTCAAGTTTTATTCAATATTACCTGAGTTATTTAAAAGTGAATATCAATATTGATAGCAAATCCGTGATTACAAATTACGATTTCCCCAACTATAATAGCTACACACAAGTTCTATCTAGCAGTAGCAATCATTTAAGCCTGGAAATGCTAAAAGATAAAGCTTATCTTGCTGAAGATTTTACTTTCAAATATAAAATTGAGCAAAGCGCATTAAATGTGGATTTTTATTCAAATTATTGTGATACCATCCCAAGCCATTTTGGAATTTTTGTCAAACCACCTTTATATGAAATTCCGTCAAAAATTCTTGCAAAAAGAATTATTTTTCTATTAGGAAATTCTTCATCGATGAATGGTTATAAACTTCAACAAAGCTTAAGTGCAATTTCGGATGCACTTGACAGTTTGAAGCCTATGGATGTTTTTAATATTTTACTATATAATTCGGCAGTTACTTCATTTAATAGCAATTTTGTTTATGCCGACACTGGAAATATACATTCTGCTAAAACATTTCTTCAATCGGTAATTGCCTCTGGAGGAAGCGACCTAAACTTGGGATTAAATAATTCCTTGGCAATGATAACAGATACATCTTATCAGAATTGTATTCTTGGCTTTTCGGATGGACATTCCGTTATTGATCCCCTTGCCATCAGTGCTTCAAACAATAATAGAACCGCTATTTGTTTTATTGGAATAGGAAGTAATATTGATAGGGAAAGACTCGAAATGACGGCTTCTAATAATTATGGATTTGTAACTTATGTTGATGCAAATGATAATATTAAAGAGAAAATAATGAGTGTATTTAATAAAATTAACGCTCCAATAATAAAAAATGTAAATCTCAATTTTAACAAATCTGATGTCGGATTTTTAGTTCCCACTCCATTTCCAACAATTAATGCTGGTTCCTCTTTTTATGTTGCTGGAAGATATAGTTCTTCAACACAAAATCCGCTTAATTTACATGGATATGGAGTTCTTGGATATGTTGGATCAACTTTTATTTTGCCTTATAGCAATGACTCTATTTCCGAATTTTACGTAAGATACTTGTGGGCTAAAGCAAAAATGGATGATTTAGAACGAAGAATCTTAATTTATGGTGAGGACTCTGTACTAGTTGATAGTCTGATATACATTAGCCTGAGCTATAAAATGAGATGCAGATATACCGCATATATTACGATGGAAGAAGCGCTTTCAGAACCACCTACCCTTGGTATTAATAATACACCAGTTTCAAACGATAATAGAAATGTTATTGTAATGCCAAACCCATTCAAGGAAATAATGAATCTTTCAATTACAGTTCCTTCAACGGACCAAAAAAGAACGAAACTATTAAAAATATTTTCATCAACTGGCGCACTATTGCGCGTTATTGATATTTCAGAATTTTTTGCCGGAAAACATGTAATACAGATAGATTTTTCATCGATGCCAAGCGGAATTTATTATGTGATTTATCAGGATGAAAATAGTATTGTTCAATCTTTTAAGGCGATACACCTATAGGCTTAATCATTTTTTTAGATAATAATCAGCGAAAAAGGATTAAATAATAATGATACTGCCTCCATCGAAAAGAGGACCGTTGAATAATTCAACGATTTCAATATTGTTTTTTTCCAGATTTTTTTTCAATTCATCTTGTTCTGTGATATATTTCAATGAACCTAAAACAAACAATCTGTTTTCATAAAATCCACAGCAACCCCCAAAAAATCCATTTTTAAAACCCGATAAATGTATTTTTTCGGGATTAATAAAAAAAGAATTTAACTTCTGCTCTAATAGAATTTGATGAATTCCTAAATCACTGGTTAAAAATAAATTTTCACTCAAACCAATTAAATTGCAGCGCGTATATCCTTGATTTACTTTTATTTGTTCAAGACCAGCAGTTATTCCTAAAATTGATGGATCGGTAAATTTAATATTGTGAATCAAATGATTCTCTGTGATTAGTGCATTATAATATGCTGATTCAGGATATTTTTTCCCAATAGAAGATTTTCCTTTTATTAACGAAACTCCCTTTTTTTCTAGAATATTTATAATGTTATTGTCAATATTGGGAGCATAAATAAGTGCATCATTGGTTTTACAGAAAAAAATATCGGGGTGTGCAGAAATACTCTCATAAGTTTCGGTTGAGGATGGCAATTCAACCAACTCAAAATATTTAGAAAGCTTTTCTTTTGCTATTTCTGGTATTCGATGATCAATGATACTCAACATAATATTCACGTTTAGTGAGCTTTTCGTCAATTTTAAAATTCACTTTCTTAAAGATTTTTAGAAGAAAATCCTTATTTGTTCCATTGTATCCAATTGCATAATTTATCTGATTTACAGGAATATAAACAGTTAATTCATCTTTCAAATCATTATTAACAATATTTTTCAACAAATCTTTCCATAATTCTGTAAGGACCAATTCTTTAAAAGAACGATGAAAAGGACCGGCAATGAAACCTGTATTATTTACAAGTTCCTCAGAAGGATGCAAGCCCATTCTCAAAATTTTCACATTATTTTCTTCGAATAATAGCAGTAATTCTTTCGAAATTGTAACTGCTTCTTTCAGCGATAATGATTTATAGTCACCTTTTAAATAAAGCTTTTCTAATTTCGATTCTGCAATAACAAGGGTTGGATAAATTCTGGTTTCATGTGCATTTAATGAAATAATGTCTTTAGCCGTTTGAAGGGATTTTTCAAAAGTATCACCTGGTAAACCAATCATCATTTGCAAACCTAAACGGAAATTATTTGCCAAAATTTCTCTGGATGCAGTTTGAATATCTGAAAATGTATGTCCACGTTCCGAAAGCCTAAGCACCTCATCGTCTGTTGATTGAGCCCCAAGCTCGATCGTTTTTACATGGTAAATTTTTAGAAATTGGAGTCTTTCGGCATTGATATAATCGGGTCTGGTTGAGATCCTTATGCTGTCTATTTTCTTTGAAGCATAATATTCATCTGTAATTTCTAAAAATTGTTTCTGTAAATTGTGTTCAATTCCTGTAAAATTTCCTCCAAAAAAACCAACTTCAATAAAACGATTTTCTGTTGGAATGGTTTGAAGATGCATTTCAATTTTTTCTCTTACCTCTTCATTGGTAGGAATTTTAATTTGTCCAGAAATTTTCCTTTGATTGCAAAAAACACATTGATTTGGACAAGCCAATTCTGGAACAAAAATAGGGATGGTAAAATGCTTTATTTCCACTAGTTTTTTTTTATTCCGATTTTAATGGTTCTCTTGCATCGTAAATAATAGTGAATTGTGGTTTTACAATAAACAACCTATCGCCTAATGAACCCTGGGAAATTTCTTTTTCTTTTGGATCAATGCCTTTTACGACAAGAAGACTTCCTGTAACTGCAAGTTTTTTTCCTTTTAAAGAGTCCAATTGATTTTTTGAAAGTTCAATAAAATATTCATTGATTCTAAATCCCGATTTTGTTTCAAGAGTATCAATTATCCCAATAGTCGTGACTTCTTTTGGAGTTTCCTTTTTTACTGCTTGGGCAAAAGCAAACTGGCTTATCAATAATAAAAAAACTGGCAATGATTTTAGAAGATTTTTAAATCGTTTCATTTTTTCGTTTTTAAAACTCACAATATCAATTATTTTATCGTTGTAACATCTTTAACACAACGAAATCCTGTCCCAAGAGATATTTTGGTTTGATCGGCATAAGCGCGAACAGTATTGGTTAGTCCCGCATTTTGACTTAAATAAGAACCTCCACGAACACCATTAAAATTGCCTTCTCGCGGACCTTTTGGATTTTTTGGAGAACAAGCTTTATAATAATGAGCTAAATAAAAATCATTACAATATTCCGATGCATTTCCGCTCATATCAAAAATTCCAAGTTCGTTTGGTTTCTTCTCTCCTACTGGATGTGTTTTTTCTGAGGCATTAGCTGCCGACCAAGTAAAATTTAAAGCATCTGTTGTTGTGCCACTATATTTGTTTTTTTTTGATAAACTTCCACCTTTTGCCGCATATTCCCATTCTGCTTCTGTTGGAAGTCTTTTTCCTGCCCATTTCGCATATGCATTAGCATCATTCCATGAAATATTAATAATTGGATGATTGTCAATCCAACCCCATAAAGGAGCATCAGGCATTTTCGTCTTTGTTGCTGTACAAAACTTTTTATATTCTAAAACTGTAACTTCGTATTTGTCAATATAGAAATTATTCAAAGTAATTTCGTGTTCGGGTTTTTCGTTTTCCTTACCATCATTATTTCCCATAACAAAAGTTCCGCCTTTAACGAAAATCATTCCTTCTGTTTCGGTTTGCCCAAATAAAGTTGCACTGATAAAAAATAATGCAACGAATAAAACCTGTCTCATTTCAATTCAATTAGTTCGTTTCCAAAGATAAAAAAAGTCCGTCGATTGACGGACTAAATGTTAAGATTTTCTTTTATAGGTTCGAAACCAGCTTTTCATTTTCAGGCTAATAACGCCCATAATGGCTTCTTTAAAAATTCCCTTGCTCATTTTTGATTGACCTTCGGTTCTATCAGTAAAAATAATTGGAACTTCGATAATATTATAACCCAATTTCCAAGCAGTGAATTTCATTTCAATTTGAAAAGCGTATCCAGTGAATTTCACTTTTTCGAATTCAATATTTTCTAGAACTTTTCTTGTATAACATTTAAAACCAGCAGTGGTATCGCGAATTTTCATTCTGGTAATAAAGCGTACGTACGCTGATGCATAATAAGACATTAAAACTCTTCCCATTGGCCAGTTAACAACATTAACTCCATTGATATACCTTGAACCAATTGCTACATCGCCACCCTTATTTTTGCATGCATCATACAAACGAATTAAATCGTCTGGATTATGAGAAAAATCAGCATCCATTTCAAAAACAAATTCGTAGTTTTTATTTAAAGCCCACTTAAATCCATGAATATAAGCTGTGCCTAAGCCTAATTTTCCTTTTCTTTCTTCTATGAATAATCGATCTGGAAATTCTGTCATTAAGGATTTTACGATATTGGCTGTTCCATCTGGAGAATTATCTTCAACAATCAAAACATCGAATTCTTTTTCTAAAGAAAAAACTTTTCGAATGATTTTTTCGATGTTCTCTTTCTCGTTGTAGGTTGGTATAATGATAACTGAATCAGCCACGTAGTTGTTTTTGTTTTTTAGTGAACAAATATAATTATTTATTTAATAAGTCATTCAATCTTTTTTCGCTTCTGTTTTTCCAATTTTGTTTATGATAGGCATAACCAGCAATTAGAGGCATTGCTAATGTAGCTTCTGCAAAAATCATTTGTTCCCAGGAAGTGTCAACTTTTCCCCAAGAACTGGCTTCTTTTAATGTAGAACCTGATAAAGCTCCATCTCTTTCGTCAGCAACGGTTATTTGAATTGCGTATTTGTGCATTGGTGCGTCAAACTCTAAAACTTCAGCAGCAACAACGATGTCCTGAACAAAATTCTTTGGAACACCACCACCAATCATAAAAATACCAGAAGTTGAATGCTCTATTTTAATTTTTGTGATTTCAAGAAAATCTTTTGCTGAATCTAAAGAAACATGTTCTTTAGGATTGTGCCATTGGTGCGAAACCAAACCAAATCCAGCTGAACAATCAGAAAATGCTGGAACAAAAATCGGAACTCCTTTTTTATAACATTGGTAAACTATTGAGTTTTCTCTAAATGGTGCATATTTTTCATTGCTTTCTAGAAATTTTCCCATTTCAATAATAAATTCTCTTGAAGAATATGGTCTTCTTGGAAGTGAATTACATATTTCGGCAATGGTATCATCACAAATTCTTAAATCTTCTTCGTCGATATAAGTATCGTAAATCCTATCAATCATTAGTTCGCGAAGATCGTTGTCATTTACAAAAGGTGTTCCTTTGTAATGGTTGAAGCCCAAAGCTTCGAAAAAATCTTGGTCAACAATATTGGCACCCGTTGAAACGATGGCGTCAATCATGTTGTTTTTAATTAAATCAACAATCGTTAATTTCAAACCGGCTGAAATTAATGATCCGGCTAAAGTTAAAAAGTTAACACATTCTTTATCTTCCTGCATCATATCGAAAATCTTTGCTCCACGAGCTAAGTTTCTTGCCTGAAAAGCCATGTCGTTCATTTCGTCGACCATTGGAACAACGTTGTGCTTTTTAATATCGATGTGTTTGATAATTTCTTTTAAATATTCTTTTTTCTCCATGATTTAATCTTTTTTCAATAAAGTAATTAACTGTTTTTTTGCAAAATTACGGAAATTTAAAATCAACGTAAAATGTTTTTTTAAAATATTGACTTTAGAAACGCTTAATATAGAAAACTATTGTATGGATATCTTTTTTCGTGAATTTCTTTTACTTTCTTGTAAAGAAGTTGTTTGAATTCCTCAATGTTTTCTTTTTTGGTGGCAGAAATAAATAAGCATGGTGAGTTGGTCTTTGCCATCCAGGTGTTTTTCATATATTCGAGACTGTAATTCTCTCTTTTTACAGGAGTTAAATCGTCTTCATCTTTTTCGATAAAACTATATGCATCAATTTTATTGAAAACAATAATTGCAGGTTTCTCGGCTACTTTAATTTCTGATAATGTTTGTTTTACAACATCCAATTGTTCTTCAAAATTTGGATGAGAAACATCGACAATATGAAGTAAAATATCCGCTTCGCGAACTTCATCAAGAGTTGATTTAAATGATTCTATTAAACTATGTGGCAGTTTTCTAATAAATCCAACAGTATCACTCAATAAGAATGGAAGATTTTCAATGACCACTTTTCTAACTGTGGTATCAAGTGTTGCAAAAAGCTTGTTTTCAGCAAAAACATCCGATTTGCTGATTAGATTCATGATGGTAGATTTTCCAACGTTGGTATAACCAACCAAAGCCACTCTTACTAATGATTCTCTGTTTTTGCGCTGTGTAATGTTTTGTTTATCAATGTCTTTAAGTTTTTCTTTCAATAAAGAAATTCTGGTTTTAATGATACGGCGGTCGGTTTCAATTTCTTTTTCACCAGGACCTCTCATTCCGATTCCCCCTTTTTGCTTAGAAAGGTGGGTCCACATTCGGGTTAATCGTGGTAAAAGATATTGATATTGAGCGAGTTCCACTTGTGTTTTTGAGTATGATGTTCTGGCTCTTGTGGCGAAAATATGCAAAATCAGACTATTGCGATCGAGGACTTTACATTCTAAAATGTTTTCAATATTTCGAAGTTGTGAAGGAGACAATTCATCATCAAAAACGGCAATATCAATTTCACCGGCGGCAATGTATTCTTTTATTTCCTCCAATTTTCCAGAGCCAACATAAGTTCTGGAATCAGGCATGGTAAGTTTTTGGGTGAAGCGTTTTTGAGGAACCGAACCTGCTGTTTCGCAGAGAAAAGCCAATTCATTAAGATATTCTTCTAGTTGTTCTTCGGTTTGTTTTTGTGTTATTAATCCAACAAGAATGGTGGTTTCCGTTTTTATTGAAGTATCATTTAGTTTTGTCATTCTTTATTTTTTATTTCCTGTTGTCAGGAAGAACAATGATACACTTGCAAAAAGCAAGTATATTGAGAATTCAGGATTGAATCCCACTTTTAAAAAGGTGAATATTTTATAAACAGAAACTGCAAAAAGAAAAACCGATGAAATAATTGTCAATGTGGGTTTTGAAGTGAAACCCCCAATCAAAAGCAAAAGGCCAAAAACAATATAAATTAAGGAAACAAAAAAACTAATTGACTTAAAATCAAATGTTTTTAAAGAATTCCAGAACATTGCTATTGCAAATACGGTGATGGCAATTCGCATCAACCAAACTGCAAATGGATACATTCCTTTTATTGGTTTCATATCAATATCCGTTGTTGTTTGGGCTACACTTCGACCTTGCTCAGTGCAGGAAGCCCTTTAAATATTTCCTTTAAACACGACTTAAGCTTTGACAGGCTCAGCTACCTAAGGTCGTGGCTAATAATTATTTTCGATATCCAAATAAATCTGTGAATCCCTGCCTTGCCGGCAGGCAGGTGTGGCCAAATTTATTTTGTTATATTAAATTAAAATGGTTTAAATCCAATTATTTCTCTGACTTCTTTTATTGTTTTTACTGCACTTTCTTTTGCTTTTTCGGCTCCGTTTTTTGCGACTTTTCGAAGATATTCCTCATTTTTGGCTAAATCCAAAATCTTTTCGCGCAAAGGTGTTGTAAACTCAATGACATCTTCTGCCAATTGTTTTTTCATATCACCGTAGCGAATCTCGCAATTATTGTATTTTTCTTCAAAAAACTGCAATGTTTCAGGTTTTGAAAGTGTTTTCATCAAACTGAATAAATTCTCAATTGCTTGAGGTTTTGGCTGATTCGGTTCAGTTGGACCGGCATCTGAAACAGCACGCATTACTTTTTTACGAATTACTTCAGGAGCATCAGCCAAAAATAGCGCATTGCCTTCACCTTCGGATTTTCCCATTTTTGTGCTTCCATCTAAGCCAGGAATTTTAATCAATTCTGAACCAAAATTATACGCAAACGGTTCTGGAAAATAACTAACATTGTACATTCTGTTGAAACGATTTGCAAAAGTGCGCGTCATTTCAAGGTGTTGCTCTTGATCTTTTCCAACTGGAACTTTTGTTGCACGATGAATAATAATATCGGCTGCCATTAAAGTTGGATATGTCAATAAACCAGCATTTACATTTTCGGTTTGTTTTCGAATTTTTTCCTTGAAAGAAGTACAACGTTCTAATTCACCTAAATAAGCGTTCATATTTAATAGCAAATACAATTCGGCCACTTCGGGTAAATCGCTTTGAATATAAACGGTTGCAGCTTCGGGATCGATACCGGCAGCAAGATATTCAACCAAAACCTGTTTTACATTGCTGTGCAAATCGGCAGGAGTTGGATGCGTTGTTAACGAATGATAATCAGCAATAAAAAAATAGCAGTTATTTTCGTATTGCATTTTCACGAAGTTCTGTATTGCACCAAAATAGTTGCCCAGATGCAAATTTCCTGTGGAGCGGATTCCGCTTACTACTGTTTCCATAGTGCAAAATTACGTGTTTTTTTTGAAAAGGAGTTTTAAAAATTTAAAAATAATTTAACCGCA
>JACAAW010000100.1 GCA_013377115.1 Bacteroidota bacterium
TTTTTATAATTCAGTAGTAATAAAAAACAACAATATGCATCCTAAAGGAGAATTTGATTCTATTAAAGATCACTTTAATGTTCCTGAAATACATAGTCCTCTGGTTAATGGTTTTCACAAAATATTTTTTGAAAATCCCAATATCATGATTATTGTTTTTGACAAAAACATGAAAGCTATGTCATGGAATATTGGGGCAGAGAAAATGACTGGTTACAAAAAAGAAGAAGTCATTAATGAAAACTTTAGTTTTATTAAACTATTCAGCAATGAAAAAGCTTTTTTTTCTTATCAGCAAAAAGTTTTAGCGTTATTAGAAAAGCCTGTTCCTGAAGAACTTGAAATTGAGATCGTATCGAAAAATAAAAAGAACAAGATCATTTTGATTTTTGCCCGAAATTTGTACGACGAGAAAAACGAAATAATTGGCAGTACTAATATTGCTTTTGATATTACAAAAAGAAGAGAAAAGGAAAAAGAACTTGAGGCTCAAATAAAAGAAAAGGAAGTTCTTTTAAAAGAAGTTCATCACCGGGTAAAAAACAACCTTCAAGTTATTGTTAGCATGTTAAATCTTCAATCTCATTCTGTTTCTGAAGAAAAAACACAAATACTGATTCATGAAATGCAAAATAGGGTCCGTTCTATGGCACTTATTCATGACAATATTTATAAATCAAAAAGTTATACTGATATTAATTTTGCTGATTATATTGAAAGACTCACTTTTGATCTTTTCCAGAATTATAATATTGATAGCAAAAAGGTAAAATTGAAAATTACTTGTGAAGAGTTAACCTTTGATATTTCGAAAGCAATCAGTCTCGGATTGATTCTAAATGAAATTATTTCAAACTCCCTAAAATTCGCCTTTCCCAATGGTAAAAAAGGAGAAGTAAAAATTAGTCTGTCAAAAAAAGAAAATGGCCAAATTGAATTAATAGCTAGTGATAATGGGATTGGAATTAAAGGAAATGTTGATTTTGATAACGTGGAATCATTAGGACTCCTTTTAATTGGAACGCTTTCGCAACAAATTGATGCTGAAATGAATTTTGATCAATCAAAAGGAACAAAATATTCTTTTAGTTTTAGTCAACATTAATTCTCTAAAGTTGAAAACCAAAAAATCGCTTTTTGATTGGATAAAAGCATTGCTAATTGCACTTTTAATAGCTTTGTTTTTAAAAGCATTTGTCATCGAAACCTACACCATTCCTACCACTTCGATGGAAAAAACATTACAAGTCGGCGATTTTATTATTGTGAGCAAATTAAATTATGGTCCAAGATTACCGATGACTTTACTGTCTCTGCCTTTTTTTGGAAATTCATTTTATTTAAAATGGTTGCAATTACCTTTTTATAGACTTCCTGGCTTTACTTCAATCAAAAGAAACGATGTAATTGCATTTAATTACCCAATGAATATTACGGTTCCAATCGACAAAAGAACTCCATTTGTAAAAAGATGCGTTGCTTTGCCTGGTGATACAATAGAAATTATTAACTCCTTCCTTTTCGTAAATAAGAAATCTCAATCTGAACCCGAAAATGCCGAATATAATTATGCAATAAAAACCAATGGAATTCCTTTGGACGAAAAGAAACTTTCTCAATGGGGAATTTCTGAAGGAGGCCCCGTCGACAATTTAAATAATTATATTCTTAATTTAACTAGAAAAATTGCTGATAGTATTAGGTTAATGAAGAATGTTAAAGAAATAAAGCAATGGATGGAAAAGCCAAAAGATGCCTTTGAAAACTATTTTCCTTATTCAGAAGAATTTCCATGGAATAATGATAATTATGGGCCACTATTAGTTCCTAAAGCTGGCCAAATAATCAAAATCGATAAAGTTAATATTGCAATCTATAGTCGAATTATTTCGGTTTATGAGGAGAATAAACTTGAAATAAAAAATGATTCAATTTTTATCAATAACAAATACGCCAGAACCTATAAATTTAAAATGAATTATTACTTTATGATGGGAGACAATAGGCAAAATTCAGCTGATTCAAGAGCATGGGGCTTTGTTCCTGAAGACCACATTATTGGGAAGGCTGTGATTATTGGATTTTCCTCAAATAGTGCTTTAGGCTTTTTTAAAGGATTTAGGTGGAACCGCTTTTTAAAAGGAATTAATTAAATGGACGAGAATTTTAAACCTGCGATTTTTCCAACTTCTTATTTTCCTTCAATAGAATATTTTGCCTTAATGATAAAGCAAAAAGAAATCTATTTTGAAGTTCAAGAAACTTATCCAAAACAAACTTTAAGAAATAGATGCACTATTTTGTCAGCAAATGGAAAGCTCGATTTAACGGTTCCAATTTCAAAAAGTCATAATTCAAAGCAATTATCAAAGGATGTGAAAATCTCTTACGATATCCCATGGCAAAAAATCCATCAAAGAGCAATAGACGCAGCATACAATTCCTCTGCTTTTTATTTGTATTTTAAAGATGATTTTAATTTTGTTTTTGAAAAAAAACATACATTTTTGATTGATTTAAATACTGAAATAATTTCAAAAATCCTTAAAGATATAGGCTTATCAATAAATCTTACTTTTACGGAAGCCTTTAATAAAGCAAATCCAGAATTTGTTGATTATAGAAATCATTTTCAAAAAAATCACACCAAATTCGAAAATGAAAACTACCCACAATATTTCCAAGTTTTTGATTCGAAATTTGGTTTTTCGCCCAATTTGTCTTTTATGGATCTGCTCTATAATGAGGGAAATCAAGCGATTGAATATCTGAATAAATACGTTTTATTCAATTCTGAAATTCCCAAGTAAAAATACCTGTTTGGAAACAGGTATTATCCTATGCAAAACTTCCTATAAAAGTTGATAAATTTGAAGATTATTCAAAAATAATACTCAATTTTTTTATATTGATTTCTGGTAACTTTTTTTATGAAAATTGAGTATAAGTTGGATAGATTTTTGCTATGAAGCAAATTAATTTTATTTGTCTGATTTGAAAAGGATTATCTTCTATATTGCTATTTTGCTCTTTTGTTTTACAATAACTGTAAAATCGCAAACAAGTAACGAAAATCTTCAAAAAGTAATAGAAAAAGCAGAATTATTATTTAACGAAGATGAATTTGCACAAGCTCTTCCGTTATTTTCCCAATTAATTAGTTTATATCCAAAAGATCCAAATTACAATTACAAATTTGGAGTTTGCATGTTAAAAGCAGATCGCAGAGACACTTATATGCCAATAAAATTTCTTGAATTTGCTTCAAAAAATGAATTGATTGATGCCGATGTGTTTTATTATTTAGGTTTGGCTTATCATTTAAATTATCGTTTTTACGAAGCTATCAGAGCCTATAATACATTTAAATCGAAAACAACAAACAGAAAATTCAAGAAATTGGATGTTGAAAGACAAATTCAAATGTGTAACAATGGAAAGGCATTGCTGGGTAAAATTACCGACTTATTTGTTTTCGAAAAAGTAGAAGTTAATGAAAAAGATTTTTTTCGATCTTATTTGTTTGTCAATGAATTAGGTGGTCATATCCTTACAAAACCAGCCAATTTTATTACAAAAATTGATAAAAAGAAAAAGGATAAAAGCGTTGTTTTTTATTCAGATAAAAAGAAGGAAGTTTATTATTCAAGTTACGGAAAAGATGGAAAAACTGGAAAGGATATCTATTATGCCAAACAGTTAGAAAATGGAAAATGGGGGGAACCCAAACTTTTAGATAAAGCAATCAATACGCCATACGACGAAGATTATCCTTTTATGATGCCCGATGGAAAAACCTTTTTCTTTTGTTCGAAAGGTCATAATAGCATGGGCGGTTATGATATTTTTAAATCAACTTACGATGTTTTAAATAATTCCTGGACCACTCCGATTAATGTTGATTTTGCGATAAACACACCTTTTGACGACATTCTTTTTATGCCTGATTCTTTGCAGGAAAATGCCTATTTTTCTTCTGATCGTGTTAGTATTGATGGCATGATTACGGTTTATAAAGTCCGAATGGATGTCCGTCCTGAAGTTAAGGAGGATTTAAATTTAATTGCTTCAGATGATTTAACCATCCTGAATGATTCAAATTATTTGAAGAGCTTGGCTTTACTCAAAGAAAAGCAAAAATTAAATGTAAATGCAAATCCACTCGATTACAAAACCAAGGTTATACCAACTTATTCAAATAATTTTAATAACAACCTAGATTATTCCTTAATTGACACAACTGGTCAGGCAATTAAAACGCCCAGAGATTTGTACAATATCCCAATGGATATGCCAGTTGAAGATATTGTAAAAACTTCTCTAAAACAAGTTAATGCGGCAAAAAATCAACAAAAGCAAGTTCAGGAATTATTTGATGCATCACTTTTATTCGAAAAAAGTCTGGAACAAGAAGCTGAAGATCTTATAATCGAATCGGATGAAATTATCAGGAAGTCATTAAATATTTCAGATGAAAATATAAAACAGAAAGAAATATCGAGAGCTAACGAATTAAAATATGAGGCACAAAAGCTTAAAAATGAAGCTGAAATAGCCAAAAATATTGCAAACTTGATAAAAAGTGATTTAGATAAAAAGCAAAACTCATTAAAAACAATCAATGAAATTTCAAAGAATATTGAAAATAATGTAAAAGATCAACCACGCGATTCTTCGCTCTCAGAATTAAAATCTATCTCCAATCTACTAGTTTCCAATACTAATTCAACGAATGCTCTTTTTACAAAGCTTGACAATGACGTTATTGAAAAAATAAATACAAAAAAACGTGAATCAACTTTGTTTAAAGATAAATCAGATTCCAAACTTTTAGATGCAAAAGATGATAAAACCGAAGCAGAGAAATTGCGCAATGACGCCAAAAAGGTTAAAAACGACAATTTGAAAAAGGAGTACATAACTCAAGCGGAAGATCTCGAAAATGAAGCTAAAATAAAGGAAAACGATGCTAAAATACTTTTGGAAAATTCAAATAAATTAAAGAAGGAATCTGATAGTATTAAAACGAATCAATTAGTTTATAATAAGTTGAAAGATGACATTATCGATTTTGCAAAAAATCCAACAAAAACCAATTTGCTGGTTCATAATAACAATATAAAAAATAATAATATTGTTAACAAAAATAAAGTAGATACAAATGCAGTGGTTAATAACAACAACCTGAATGTTAACAACAATAAAGTCGACACAAATAAAATAGTGGTAAACAATAATAAAGTTGATACAGTTAAAAACACGAATACCAATTTAGTAACCAATTCAAATGTTGTTGTTAAAGATTCGATATCAAAAGTCGTTACTGCTGTTGTCACAAAATATGATCGAGAAATAAAAAAATCGGTTGAGGAAACGAATAATGCTTTCAATATTGCAGTTTTAAAAAATAATGAAAGTATCAATAAAGCTAAACTTGCCGAGAATACCGCTAAAGAAGCATCGAACACGAATGATAGCTTGGAGAAAATTGATTTGATTAAAAAAGCAATAGAGCTTCAAAATGAATCTAATAAGTTGGCAATGGAGGCATTGATTGCTTATAATATTGCAAAACAATATGAAGAAAAGTCAAATTCAATAAAAACCGAAAATCAGATTATAGGAAAAAAAATTACCGAAATTGAAAATCTGATTAAATCAAATTCAGTCAATAACGCAAAGGAAAAGCTTAATGAATTAAATGAAAAGGAAATTAGATACTCTGAAAACAAAAAAAATATTGATTATGATGAAATCAATAAGAATTTAAAATCAACTTTAGATATCAAAGATAGTGAATCCAAAAATTTAATTGCTCAAGCAGACGAACTTAATAAAAAATATTTGACTCAAAAAGAAGCAGCAGATAAGGTTAAAAAAGAAGCAGATAAGAAAAAAGATGGTACTAAAAAAACAGAGCTATTAAACAAATATACTGATTTAAATAATCAAGCAAACTTAACAAAAACTCAAGTTGAAGATTTAAATACTCGAGGCAAAAACCTCAAAATAGAATCAAATTTGATTGATAACCAAATCAATTTTACAAACGAAGTTAAATCAAGCATAGAAAACAATTCAAATCCAAATGCTTTTATAGATCCTAATGATAAATCAAAATTGGAAAACAATGTTTCGAATTATAAGAATATTAGTGAACTTGCATTAAACAATAAAAAAATAGAGGATATTGCTCATGTTAATGATGTCCAAAACGATTCAATAAAAACGAATTTAAATCTAGTAAATTCAATTAATCCAACTGACACATTAAAAGAGAATCAAGTTCAAATTTCGAAGCAAAAGGTGATGTATTTTGAAAGGACTTTAAGTCTCGTTAACAAACAAATTGATTTATACCAAAAAGCATTAGTGAAAACAGATGATCAATCAGAAAAACTTGAAATCACCAAAAATATCACGAAGCTAAATATTCAAAAAGATAGCACGAATAAAAACCTAATTATAGCAAATGAAAATTTTGAGAAATTAAAAAAGGATACAGGAATTAAAGATGATCAAATTGTAATTGTTAAAACTGATGAAACAATTGAGGCTAAAAAACTGGATGAACAATCCAAAACGGAATTAACAAAAGCCAATCAATTAAAAATAGAAGCAAAAAACAATAAAGATCCAGAACAAAAGCAAAAATTACTTGATGATGCCAATAAATTGGAAATTTCATCAATTAATAAACAGTCTCAATCATTAGAAATTAAAGCAATAGCAAATAAAAATATTATTTTTGAAAACAATCTAAAAATTCAACAAATCAAAGTCACAGATGACAAAAATGATAGCCTCGATATTGCAAAAATGTTAACAGATGAGTCATTGATATTGTTTGATAAATCGCAAAAGTTGAGAGATTCTATTTCTAAGATGCCACCAAGCAATTCACGAACATTTATCGGTCGTGATGCTGAAAAATACGAAAACCAAGCAATTGAAAAACAAAATAAAGCCATCTTAATTTATAATAATGCTATTGTAAAAGGTTATATTCCGGATATTGAAAATGTTGATACTTTGAACAATGTTATTGTGAATAATAATAAAATTGATACCAATAAAGTAGTTAATAACAATTTAAATGTTAACAATAATAAAGTTGACACAAATAAAGTGGTAGTTAACAATAATTTTCCTGATACAAACAAGGTTAACAATACAAATAAAATCGATTCAAATAAAATTGTTGTAAATAAAAACCCAGATACCAATAAAGTTATCAATAATAATAAAGTTGATACCAACAAAACAATAAATAACGTTACCAATAATATCACAATCACGCTGATAAAAAACTCGAAAACAGATGTTATTAATAAACTTAATTATGAAATGCAAATTCCTGGTGTTGAGTTTTCTCCAGCGAAAGGTGGTAATGCGAAAAATATTGTTTTATACAATAATGCCAATCCAATCCCAATAAATTCATTAGCGCCCGAAGGAATTGTTTTTAAAGTTCAAATTGGAGCATTCAGAAAACCAATAAACCAAGCTGCTTTTAATGGAATGAATCCGATATCCGGGCAAGCAACTCCAAACGGGCTCACTTGTTATTTTGCGGGGATTTTCGGAAATGTAAATGATGCATTTGCAGCAAGAAATAAAATTAGAGGAATTGGATACAAAGATGCATTTGTTGTTGCATTTTTAAATGGTAAAAAAATCAGTATTTATGAGGCTTCTGCATTATTAAAAGCAGGAAAGACATTTATCAATCAAGAAATTACGGTTTATTTGAGAGACAAATCTAAAAGTACCAATCCTGAATATCAAAAGCAGTTAATTAAAGAAAATATTGCAGCTATTGACAATAATAATGTAAACGTTGCAAATAATATCAAGGTAAACAACAATAATGTCGTAAACAATAATGTAAATATTGCCAATAATGAAGTAATAAGAACAATTGCAGAAGTGAAGCAAGAATTATTTTACACAGTTCAGGTTGGTGTTTATGTGAAACCAGTAAGTTCAGCACAATTATTTAATGTACAACCATTATTCAATGATTTAATGCCAAATAATTACATTCGATATTTCTCTGGTGTTTTCAATAGTGTTGATGAAGCTATTGTTTCAAAAAACAATATCATTGTCAAAGGAATAAAGGATGCGTTTGTGGTAGCTTGGTCGAATGGCAAGAAAATTTCAATTGCAGAGGCTAAAAAAATTCAGGCAGAGAATCCCGATATTATGAAAGGCCTTAACAATACTCCAATTAATCTTAATAAAAACGATAGCCTTAAATTAAATGGAAATAAAGAATTAGTTGAGGTTTTATTCAAAGTTCAATTAGGAATATTTGTTGGAATTCCTCCAGCTGAAATTGTTGATGGTTTTAAAACAGCAACCAATAATGATTACCAAACCTTTGTTGATGCCGAAGGTAAAACAGTTTTTACAGCCGGTAGTTTTAAAGAGTTTCAAACAGCAATTGATTATAAAAATAAAATTATTGCAGCAGGAGTGAAGGATGCATTTGTGATCGCTTTCCAGGGAAAAAACAGGATTGAAATTAAACAGGCATTCGATTTATTAAAAAAATAAATAACCTTTTATAAGATTAATTATCCCTTATATTTGCCAAAAAATCTAAACTATATTTCAAATAATGAAATCAATCCCCATTTTAATTTTCTTTTCTATTTTTTCTGTTTTTCAATTATCCGCTCAAGTTCAAAAATCAGATACAGCTAAGACTAACCAAAACTCGCTAGAAATAAGTAAATCCATTGGGTCTTTTCCTTACACAGATTTACAAAAATTGAAAATGCTCAATTCAAGTGTCGTTTATTATGGGAACGAATACGGTATCAATGGAATTCTGTCAGATGGTGACAATTATATTATTGATGGAATGAGAATTACGGATTATAATTTATTTCCTATTAGCGCAATCGAAACTTATTCATTTTATAATAGTTATGCTCCAATAGAATTAGGGAATTCGCTCGCAGGATTCTCTCAAAGTAACACAAAAATGCCTTCCAATAAAATCAATTTCGATATTACTTTTAATTCAGGGTTTACCGGAAGTAAAAGTGTTGAACTAAATGAACGAAGATTGAATTTTGCTTTTAGTAGTCCATTTTCCTTTCTGAAAAAGATATATGCAAATCCGAAATTATTACCTTCAGTTTTAATTGCCGGAACTCTAGATTTTACAAAAGATCCAAATCCTTCTTATATTGGAAATACATATGTTAATGATAAAACGTATTCATTTTTAAGTGAAAATCCATTGTTATTAAACACCAGTGGCACGGGAACACTCATAAACGCCGAATTTGTCACAAATAGTGATTTTGAAACCTCCTCGCTTCGTAAAAACACCGATCAGAATAGCTTCAATCCATATATAAAATTTTTATTCCCAATTTCGGAAAAAGCAAAAATTACATTGGGTTCTTTCATTAATATCTCCGATGGCAGATTAGATGTATTCGAAAATACGGTTTTTAATTCGGCATTCAATCCTGAGGAAAGTAAAAGAAATTTAAATAATTACCTTCGCTTTAACCATTCCATCGTGAATAAAGAAAACCTAAAAATAAATTACCAAATTCAATTAAACTATTCCAACAATACTTATGAATTGAAAAGTGCAACCAATAAAGATAATTTTTTTAATTACGGGTACTTGGGAAAATTTACAACCCATAAAGAAAAATCTTATGCGTTTGGAGTAGATACAATTACTGGTCTTAGTGGAATGCTGCAAAACAACAATTATGATAATGGTGTTGATTTTACTCCAAGTGATATTAATCCACTTTTATCAAATTACACCAATCAATACTATAATTCTGCCCCTAATTCTACCTATACTCAGAATTTAAGTAATATACAATTGAATGGAGGTTTGTTAAATGGAAATAAGCCTCAAACGGTTTATGGTATGCAGAATAAAACCAGTAGATTTATGGTATTTGGCTAGAACAGAAACTAATAAGCATATTTCTGAGTTGGATTTTTTAAATCCAGTTCCGATATATGATATAAATGGGACTTATCAGGGTATAATTGATTATAATAGATTATATGACCCTAGTAGTCAATCCTTTTTTGATTTCAATTTGCGTAAAAAATTGGGTTTAGCAATTAATGGAACTGAATGGATTGATATTGATAGTTATGCTCCTGAAACATTCAGTCTGGATATGTTTAGTGCAGATGAATTATTAAATAATGGTAAAAGTTATATTGAATACGCTGGTTATGATTATACTGGAAAAAAACTTGGTTCGCAACCAAGCTTAGATGATTTTTTTAATCAGAAAGATGTATATGGAAATAATACAAGAGTTATTGGAGCATTTAATCCAATTTACAGGACGGCTTACATCCAATATACTTTTACTGGCAAAAAAATTAATGCTCAAATAGGAGTAAGAGGCGACTTTTACAATGCTAACCAAATGAAGTTAAAGGATCCGTATTTATTGTATGAAGCTAGAACAGCAAAAACTGTTACCAACCTTGGAGGACATCCTGACAATATTGGAGAAAATTATGTCGTTTATGTGAATGATGCTCATAATCCCACTTCAATTGTTGGTTATCGTGATCTTGGAAATTGGTACAATGCAGCTGGAACTAAAATTGAGGATCCTGCATTGTTAGAAACCCCTAGTGGTATTGCTCCATATTTATTAAACCCTCATCAAACTCAAATTAATTCTTCACCATTTGAAATTTATAAAACTGTGTTTAATTTTTTGCCGAGCTTTTCAATTAATTATGATTTTTTTCCAAAATATCAACTTTTTGGAAGTTACCAAGCAAATACACAAAATCCAAATCGTTATTGTCAATTGCGTCCTGATCAATATTTTTTTATTGAAAATCAAGATTACATTCTTAATAATCCTGCATTAAAGCCCGAAAAAGTTGTAAAAGCAAAAATCGGAGTTAAAAGAATGTTTTTTAGTTCATTTCTTGCGGTGGCAAGTTTTAATTATATCAACATCGAAAATAAGGTTCTCCTTAAATATTATTATGAGGCTTACCCTTGTTCTTACTATACCTACGCCAACACAAACAAAAACTTTGTGAGAAATACATTAGATTTTTCAATAAAGTATTATAAACCAGGGGAAAAAGAAATTAATATTGGAATTTATTATTCTCTTTTGTTTAAATCGAAAGATTCTATTCATTTTACTCCATTTACAAAACATATTGCCAATAGTTTTATAAATTACCGGTTCAATAAAAAGGTAATTATCGATAATCAAATCATTCAAAGACCCGTTTTTGGTATTTCACTTATTCATCATTTTCGCTCAAAAACTGATTATTCAGACTATTTATATGAATACGAACTGCCTATTTTCCAATATTTTGATGTAAAAATTGAAAAACCGTTTTATTTTGGAAAGAACTTTTCAACCAGCGCTTTTGTAATGGTGCAAAATATTTTTAATACTAAAAATATTTTCTCTGTTTATCCAAATACAAATAAACCTGATAATGATGGTTTTTTGAATGCTCCTGGATCCCAGGCACTAATTCAACAGCAAACCAACGAGCAGTCATTTCGTGATTTATATGCAGTAAACATGAACAATCCTAATTTTTACGATACTCCAAGAATGTTAATTTTTGGAATTAGATTTGGGTTATAATTAATATGGAAAAACTGTTAAAAAGGAGTAAATTTGTATTTTAATTTGATAAAATAATGATTAAAAAATCACTTCAAATAATCATAGTTAATTTATTTTTATTCAGCACATTAAATGTATTTTCTCAAAATTTGAATTTGAGCAATGCTATTGTGAAAAACGATTTGCAATCAGTTGAAACAATTCTTAAAACTGGAACCAATATCAATAAAGCTGATAAATTTGGAAATTATCCTATTTTTATTGCAATGTATAATTCTAATATTGAGATGATTAAATTGCTATTTCAATATGGTGCCGACCTTAGTCAAAAAGATAAAATGAATAATACACTTTTGATGGTCGCTGCTTATAAAAACAATATTGAAATAGTCCAATACCTTCTCGATCAAGGCGCTGAAGTTGACGAAAGAGGGGGCGAAGGGAAAAATGCACTAATGTTTTGTTGTTTATATGATGGTCCTTTAAATAATATTGAAATAATTAAACTTTTAGTTCGTTATGGATCTGATGTTAATTTCAAGGATTTTAAAAACCACACAGCGCTTGAGTTGACCAATAAGAAGGAAATTATTGAATATTTAAATGGCATGGGAGCTAGAAAAGGGAGTGAATAAAAATTCTTTTTCACTAAAATGAAATAAAACAATAATAATTTCGTTTTTTTAATTCGTTGAAATTTTATACTTTTGCAAAATGATTAAAAAGGCAATCATAGGATTAGGGATTATCGTAACACTTTTTTCTACTGTATCTTGTAAATTTCAAAAATTACTTAAGAGTGGCGATACTCCTAAGAAATATGAAATGGCAGTTAAGTACTTCGAAGGCGAAGATTATTATCGTTCGCTTCAATTACTTGAAGAATTAGTAGGATTTTATAGAGGTACTGCTAATGCGGAGAAAACATATTATTATTATGCTTATTGCCATTATTATCAACGAGATTTTTTATTGGCAAATTTCCATTTTAAAAATTTTGTAACAACGTTTCCAAATAGCAAATTTGCTGAAGAGTGCTCTTATATGGCAGCTTATTGTTTGTATTTGGATTCTCCGGATTTTTATTTGGATCAAACCAATTCGATAAGTGCTATTAAAGAATTGCAGATTTTTGTTAATACCTATCCAAAAAGTCAGCACGTGGCTGAGTGTAACGATTTAATTGACAAGCTAAGATTTAAATTAGAACAAAAAGATTTTGAAATAGCTAAGCTGTATTTAAAAACAGAAAATTACAAAGCTGCTGTTACTGCTTTTAAAAATGTAATTAAAGAATATCCAAGTTCTCAATTTAAAGAAGAAGTATATTACGGAATAATTGCTGCATATTATTATTATGCCACCAAAAGTATTCCTTCAAAAAAAATAGAAAGATTCCAATCCTCAGTGGATGCATATAACGTTTACCGCGTTATTTATCCTAAAGGGAAATTTACAAAGGATGCAGAATCTTTATTTAAAAGTGCCTCAAAAGAATTAAACAAAGTAAAAAATAAAAATATTTAAAAATGGATTACAAAAAAAGTAAAGCGGGTACTAATACAGTAACCAGAAATATTTCAAGTTTTAACGAAAAGAATGCCAATATTTACGAAACATTAGTTGTAATAGCTAAAAGATCTAATATTATTGGTCTCGAAATGAAAGAAGAATTGAACAATAAGCTTGCTGAATTTGCTACTACTAATGATAATTTGGAAGAAGTTTTTGAGAATAGAGAACAAATCGAAATTGCAAAATATTATGAGCATTTACCAAAACCTACTTTAATTGCAATTCACGAATTTCTTAACGACCAAATCTATTTCAAAAATCCAGACGCAGACAGCATTAAATTTAGTAAATAATAATTTTTACTTTCAATAATGCTTAGCAACAAAAAGATATTAGTAGGAATTAGTGGTGGAATAGCAGCCTATAAAACCATATTACTAATTAGATTGTTGCAAAAATCAGGAGCAGAAGTAAAGGTTGTTTTAACAAAAAACGCCCTTGAATTCGTGACAAAAGTCACTCTTGAATCTATTTCCAAAAACAAAGTTTATGTTGATGTTTTTGGTACCGAAAACGATTATTCTACTGAGCATATTTCCTTAACTGATTGGGGTGATATTTTTATTGTTGCTCCGGCAACCGCAAACATTATTGGCAAAATTGCCTCTGGCATTGCTGATGATGCATTATCTACCTCTTTATTGGCTTTTAATAAGAAAGTGATTCTTTGCCCTGCAATGAACACCAAAATGTACGACCATTTTTCTGTCAAGAAAAACATCGAATTTCTTGCTAAAAATGGAATTGAAATTATTGAACCTGCTTATGGAGATCTAGCTTGCGGTTATGAAGGAAGAGGAAGGATGGAAGAGCCAGAAGCAATTTTAGAAATTGTGAAAAAACATTTTTCTATTACTCAAGATTTTTCGGGTAAAAAAGTATTGGTTTCTGCTGGTCCAACATATGAAGCAATTGATCCCGTCAGATTTATTGGGAATCATTCAACTGGCATTATGGGCTATGCAAT
>JACAAW010000101.1 GCA_013377115.1 Bacteroidota bacterium
TGTTAAGATTTCTTTATTTAAACGATTTAGATTTTGTAAATATAAGAAAATAAACAAATTAGATAATATTTAAATATTTTGTTTTGTTTTTTGCATGAAAATATTTTATAAATTTGCCAAAAATCCATAAAGTATTTCAATTTTAAATGAATTAATACGTTCTTAAACAATGTAAAAGGTAAATTGGAATAATTTAACTAAAACGATTAAGTAAAACTAAATCATATGAAATCCTTAAAATTACTTTTATTATTTCTATTCATTACTCCTGCTATTTTTGTGAACGCACAAGATAATGCGTTGTCATTTAATAGTTCAACAACTTATGCTCAAATTGCAAATTCGGCAGCTTTAAATCCCAGTTCAATTACTATCGAAGCATGGATAAATGCAACCGCATGGAGAGCAAATTATTGGGAGGGTTCAATTATTAATAAAGAATGTGATGGTTGTCCTGATGCCGGGTATATGCTTAGAGTTGGAAATGGTGGGATTTTGAATTTTGGTCTATCTGTGGGTGCTGGTTGGACCGAACTAAACAGCCCAGCTAGCTTATTGGTCACAGGAACTTGGTATCATGTTGCTGGAGTTTATGACGGAACAAACATGTATTTGTATATTAATGGTGTTCAAGTTGCATCAAAAGCTCAAACAGGATCGATATCCTCCAATTCTACACCTTTGGAAATTGGACGAATGAATGCTGATAATAGTCGGTATTTCGCAGGCAAAATAGATGAAATTCGCATTTGGAATCTTGGTTTAAATAGTGCAGAAATTGGTGCTTGGTACAATAAAACTGTTACGGCTTGTCATCCAAAATATGCAAATCTTGTTGGCTATTATGAATGCAATACCACCACTGCAGGGGTGCTAACTGCTACGGTTGGTGCTAATGGAATAGTTAGTGGTGCAACTTATGGACTTGCCAGTAATGCTTCTTTTTTGGGACTTGTCTCTGGTTATCAATCAAGTACAACTACTCAGTCAAATATTTCCGCTGTAGCTTTGGGTAGTACTAATAATGAACTTATTAGAATTGAAGTAGAAGCTTATTCTGCAACCAATGCAACGCAATTCATATTAAGAACAAACGGAACCACAAATGTTGGGGATATTGCAAATGCAAAACTGTGGTATTCTGGGACAAGCCCAATATTTGCTACTACTACGCAATTTGGCGCTACGATTGTTGTTCCTCCAGTTAGCGGGGTTAATATGACTTTTGCTGGAACTCAGGCCTTGACGTGCGGGAAAAATTATTTTTGGTTAACTTATGATGTTTTGGCTGGTGCTACTTTAGGCGACGTAATTGATGGTCAATGCATTTCGTTAAATGTTGGAGGAGTTAGGACCCCTACTGTTAGTTCTCCAGCTGGAAATAGGCCTATTGCTTCTTCTTGTACCCATACTGCTCGATTAACTGATACTTATGGTGACGGTTGGAATGGAGGAACAATTACGGTTTCAGTTAATGGGGTTCCTGTCCTTACCAATATTACATTGGCAGCGGGTTTGGGTCCTCTGGATTTTACTTTTAATGCTTCAAGTGGTGATTTAATCAATGTTACGCAGAGCACTGCAGGTAGTTTTCCTTCAGAAATGAGAGTTGAAGTGATTTCTGGAACAGGTGCTTCTATTCTTTCGTCAACTCAACCTTTATCAACACCAGGAACAAATGTAACAGGTTGTTGCCTTGCATTAGTTCCAGGGATTGCGACAAGTCCAGTTCCTGCAAATAATGCAGTTTCCGTAAATCCTTGTAGTTTGGATTTTTCATGGACGGCACCTGCAAATACAGGTTGTAATGGGGCGACCTCATATGATTTTTATTTTGGTACAACTGCTGTTCCACCATTTCTTTTAAATAGGACAACCAATACATATGCAATTCCAAATGCCTTGGCAGATAATACGACTTACTATTGGAAGATTGTCCCAAAGAATGCTGCAGGTAATGCAGCAGCATGTCCAACATGGAGTTTTACAACCGGAGCTTCTCCAAATCCCTTGTTTTGCATGTATGGAAATTCAACTAATTATCCATTAGGTGGGGCTAATTGTGCTCAGTTAACTCCAAATGTTGGGACTCAAAATGGTTGTGTTTGGAATAGAGCCCAAGTCTCATTTGCAAGTGCTTTTGATTATACAGTAAATATGTATTTTGGAGCTTCGGCTGGTGGAGCTGATGGAGCAGCATTTGTTTTTCAGAATTCTCCTATGGGAATTAGTCAATGTGGGAATAATGGAGGACAGCTGGGTGCGGGCGGAATTTCAAATGCCGTGGTAATTGAATTTGATACATATGATAATGATTGGCCTGGACATGTTTATGATATGACGGTTGATCACACAGCAATTGAGATTGATGGTGATATGCAAGGTCCAGGAGCCCCATTGGCCGGTCCAGTTCAAGCTGATCCATTAGATGGTTTAATTGCTGATGGGTTGATTCATGTTATCAGGATTACTTGGAATCCAGCAACTCAATTAATGTGTGTATATGTGGATGGAAGTTTGAGATTATCAACAAATTATGATTTTGTTAATAATGTTTTTGGTGGTAATCCAAATGTATGGTGGGGTTTAACTGGTTCGACTGGGGCTTTGGCAAATCAACAATATTTTTGCCCAACATTAATACCTTTACCTATTGACCTATCAAAGTTTGAATTAAATTGCGAAAATGATTTTATTGAAATTAATTGGACAACTATTTCTGAAAAAAATAATGATTATTTTACAATCGAAAAAAGTACCGATTCCCAAAACTGGAAGGTACTCGATAATATAAAGGGTGCAGGTAATAGCAACGATATCCTAAACTATAAAATTATTGATTCTAATCCACAAATGGGAGGTTCGTATTATCGTCTTAGGCAAACGGATTTTGATGGAAAAGTAACTTATTCTGAAGTAAAATATTTCAATTGTAATTCATTGGGTAATGAAATTAGTATTTATCCAAATCCTTGCAATGACATAATTAATGTAAAAATTCAAAATAACCTCCTCAATTCAGAAACAATTGTTTCTATAACAGATATTGTTGGAAAATCATTGATGGTGAAAACTACTAAAAACGATCTAATTTCTTTTGACCTTTCAAATTTCTCAACTGGGATTTATTTTGTTCATTTAAGGAGTAATTCAATGACTGAAATTAGAAAATTTGTCAAAAAATAAGTCAATTTTCATTTTTTTTTCTTGATAAATATTTAGTTGAACAATGCATTCAATTCAGAATGTTTTTTTTTAATACAATAATGTTAAACCGATTTAGAAAATAGTTAGCTTTGCAAAAAACAACGACAATTTAAATATCGGTTTCATATTAATTAATAAATTTAATGAAAAAAATATCTTTGTCAGATGTGGCAGTTAGTTTAGGAGTTTCAAAAGCATTGGTCTCGATGGTATTGAATAATCGAGGCAATGAAATGGGGATTTCGGCTGATACACAAAAACGAGTCTTAGCAAAAGTAAAAGAATTAAATTATAGACCAAACCAATTTGCCCGAGGATTAAGACTTGGAAAGTCGAATACAATTGGGCTTATCGTTGCAGATATTTCAAATCCATTTTATTCTAGGATTGCAAGAAATATTGAGGATAGTTGTAGTAAACATGGTTATAATTTGATGATTTGTAGTTCTGATGAAAATGAAGAAAAGGAAACATCCTTAATGCATATGCTTTTAGAACGTCAAGTTGATGGCTTGATAATTTCTACAACACAGTCAACTTCAAAAGATGTCGCTTTTTTAAAAGAAGATAATTTCCCATTTGTATTAATTGATAGATTTTTTCCCAATATTGATTCCAATTATGTTGTTATTGATAATTACCAAGGAGCGTTTGCTGCAACTGAGCATTTAATCAATATGGGATATACTCGAATTGCACAAATGACAATTTCTCCTTCGCATTTAAGTTCGTTAAAAGAAAGAAGCCGGGGATATACTGATGCGCTCAAAAAACATGGAATTAAAGTAAATAAAAATCTCACTAGTTTGGTCCCTTTTGGCGAAATAAAAGCCAAGGTCTATGAGGAATTAAAGAATTTATTGTCAGCACCACAAAACGCACAGGCATTATTTTTGGCAAATAACAATCTAACAGTTGCTTGTTTAGAATGTATTAATGAAATGAAATTAAGAATTCCTCATGATATTGCGATTGTTAGTTTTGATGATATTGATTTATTTAGAGTTTTTTATCCTCCAATAACTGCAGTTGCGCAACCTATTGATGAAATTTGCCAGCGTTCCGTCGAAATTCTTATCAATGAAATAAATAATAAAGAGTCAAATCCTGAGAAAGTGAAAGAAATTATGCAAACTAAATTGGTAGTTCGCGACTCTTGCGGGAAGTTTTTTAGAAATCTCTAAAATTATTTCAATTCCTTTTTCAATTCAAATTTATTGAACATAAGTTCGTAAATTATTTTTGCCCAAATTAAAATACAAGGAACCGCCTTTAATACATAAGGAATTACAATGTTTTTTCTCAAAAATGCCGGGAAAATATCCGTTGGAGATAATGATGCTAAGATAAAAGCAAAAACAACCAAAATAATATTTAGAAAGTTTTTTTTCTGGCTAAAAAACCAGATAGCAATTCCGCTCAAAGCAATTACAAAAGTTGGTGATTCTGCTTTATGATTAAAAATAATCATCCAAATTAATAAAGATGCCAGGAATATCAGGCGAAACCCAAATTCTTTAAAAAGTTTTACCCTTATTAATGGTAAACACAATAAAACAACACCCATGCCTAGAACGACGTTTTTTGAAATGGTTGCGTTAAACCAAGTTTGTAACCAACCCATTACCGACAAGCCATACGATGCAGAATGATCTGATGATAATAATAATAACCAGCTTTTATAAAGAATTACTAATTGTGAAAACGATACAAATATCAATGGGAGTATTGCCAAAAAAGCAGTTAAGGCAATTGAGTAAATAATAAATTTGATTTTATTTGGATAAAATAAAAACATTAAAAACGCAACGGCGCCGAAAATTTTTATATAAACGCTCAGAATAATGCATAAGGTGGCAATAAAAATTTGTTTTTTCTCAAAAGCATTGAAGGAGAAAATGATTAATCCAGCAATTAAGCCATTACTTTGTGAGTTTTGAACAGAAGTTAGTAGCTCCAAAAGTACGAACCATAAAATAAAAACTTTTATTTTTTCATTTTTTATTGGAAGCGTTTTTATTGCAAAAAACAGAACTAAACTATTTAGTAAATTCCATAATACAGCGCCAAAATAGTCGGGGAGGTATGCGAAAAATCCGAAAAAGACTGAAAAAGTAGGACTATATTTATATAGATCCCAATGTTCTGTGGGGTACAGACAATATAAATCTTTGCCCTCAATTAAATGAAAAAATGATTGTTTGAAAATGACATAGTTATTATAACTTGTAACTAAATTGCCTTCCACTAAATGAGTTCCTAATGATATTTTTAATATGGATGCAATAACGGTTATTGATATCCATACCGATAAAGTAAAGTTAGGTTTTTGGAAAAAGAAGGCAATATTCTTCATTAATTCTTTTAAGAAATTTAAGACTATTCTTGTTAGCAAACCTACATGAATTTTTAAAAAAACACAACATGAATTTTAAGATTTATGATTTGTTCTTTATGAAATTGAAAAGAGAAATTTCAATCACAAAAAATATTATTTTTATTGAAATAGGAATTATTAATATTCATAGAAAATTTTTACATTTACATTTAATTTAGAACTTAAAAAAACAAATTATATGAATAAAAAGAACATTCTTTTGTCCGCAATTGCATTGGTTTTTTTCGTTTCCATCACCTTGGTTATTATTAATCATAAAGGAAATAAACGACATAAGGTCAATCCTGCGTTTAAACAATATATTTCAGCATTTACTGCAGGAATTATTTCAACGGAATCTAGCATTAAAATTAGATTAGCTACAGATTTTAATGATACTACGGCTATTCAGGCAAAGAAGTTTTCTGAACTTTTTAGTTTTAGTCCGAGTTTAAAAGGAGAAGTTTCGTGGATTGACAGTCGCACAATTCAGTTTAAACCGAGTAAAAAACTTCCTGCAGGAGAAACTTTTGAAGGAAAATTTTATATTTCAAAGATTTTGGATGTTCCAGATAGTCTTCGAACTTTTGAATTCGATTTTCAAACTATAAAACAAGCTATTGAGGTTGAAACTGAAAACCTTAAACCTTATGAGAATCAGGATGAAAAAATGAATAAGCTGACTGGGGTGCTGCGGACTGCTGATGTGGCAAATTCAAAGGATGTTGAAAAAGCATTAATGGCAATTCAAAAAAGTGAGAATCTGAAAATTTCTTGGATTCATGATGAAGACCGTAAAACCCATCATTTTCAAGTTGATAGTATTGAGAGGAAAGATAAAGCTTATTTCTTAGAATTGAAATGGAATGGCAATAATATTGATTGTGACCAAAAAGGGAATATCGATGTTGAGGTTCCTGCTATCGAGGATTATAGATTGGTTAGTGCAAAAGTTGTTTCAAGCCCAGATCAATGTTTGGTATTGCAATTTACAGATCTCATTCAGCCTGATCAGGTATTGGATGGCTTGATAAAAGTCGGAGATTTAATGAATCTTAAATATATCATTGAAGATAATGAAATTAGAGTGTATCCAGAAAGCAAACAATCTGGGAAATTGTTAGTGACAATTGAACCATCTATTAAAAATGTAAAAGGAAAATCGCTTTCAAAAAAAGTAGCTCGTGAAGTAATTTTCGAAGATGTAAAACCTGCAATTCGATTATTGGGAAAAGGTGTTATTATTCCTCGATCTAATGGTCTGATTTTCCCATTTGAAGCTGTTAATCTCAAAGCAGTGGATGTTAAGATTATTAAAATTTACGAAAACAATATCACTCAATTTCTCCAAGTGAATGATTTAAATGGCGAAAGCGAATTGCGCCGAGTTGGAAAAATGGTATTGAAGAAAACAGTTTCTCTAATCTCTAAGGATATTGTAAATTATGGAAAATGGAATAAATTTTCCCTTGATTTGGCGGAGCTAATAAAAGCTGAACCTGGTGCAATTTATCAAGTAAGTTTAAGTATTAAAAAAGAATATTCTTTCTATCCTTGTGATGGTGGAGTTGAAGATGAAAATTTGGTTGCCTTCGATAATGAAGATGGGGATGAGGAATCCAATGATTGGGATTACTATGGTGATAACTATTATGATTACGATGATTATTATTACGACTGGTCAGAGCGAGACAATCCATGCAATCCGTCATATTATTCCAGTAAAAAAGTAAGTAGAAATGTTTTAGCTTCTGATATTGGAATAATTGCAAAAAAAGGCAATTCAGGTTCTATGGTTTTTTATCTTACAGATATTGTAACAACAAAACCAATGTCCAAAGTTGATATTGAATTGTATGATTATCAAAAACAAGTTATTTGCAAACTAAAAACTGACGATCAAGGGATTGCAAGAGCTGATTTGAAAAAATCACCATTTTTATTGGTTGCAAAGAAAGGCGATCAAAGAGGATATTTGAAATTGGAAGATGGTTCATCACTTTCATTAAGTATGTTTGATGTTTCAGGTGAAACTGTAAAAAAAGGTATTAAAGGCTTTATTTATGGTGAAAGAGGAGTATGGAGGCCAGGAGATTCTCTTTATTTAACTTTTATTTTAGAAGATAAACTTAAGAAATTGCCTGAAAATCATCCAGTAACTTTTGATTTAGTAAATCCACAAGGTCAAATTGTGAAGCATTATTCGAAAACAAAATCAATAAATGGATTTTATGATTTTAGAACCGCAACTGAAGGAAATGCACCAACTGGTAATTACAATGCAAAAGTGAAGGTCGGTGGGATTACGTTTAGTAAGCAAATAAAAATTGAAACCATAATGCCAAATCGATTGAAAATTAATCTCGATTTTGCTTCAGATAAATTGGTGAAGGATGCTAAAAAACAAGGTTCTCTAGATGTTAAATGGCTTCATGGAGCAGTTGCAAAAAATTTAACTGCTGATGTTTCTGTGGTTTTAAATCAATCAAAAACTGAATTTAAAAACTTTAAGGGATTTGTATTTGATGATCCTGCACGTACTTTTTATTCCGAAAGTCATAATATTTTTAACGGAAAATTGGATGCTAATGGAAAAGCTAATGTAAAAGCGGATATTAATACATCAAATGCTGCACCTGGCGTATTAACTGCTAATTTTCAAACCCGTGTTTTTGAACAAGGTGGTGCATTTAGTATAGATAGATTTAGTATGCCATATTATCCTTATAATTCTTATGTTGGAATAAAAGTCCCTCAAGGAAATCAGCTTACAGGAATGCTTTATACAGACACAAATAATACAATAAATATTGTTAACGTTGATGTAAATGGAAATTTAAAACTAAAAAGCAAACTAAAAGTTGAAGTCTATAAAGTTGAATGGCGTTGGTGGTGGGATAATTCTGGAGAGAGTCTTTCAAATTTTGTTGGAAGTACTTATAATTTACCAATTAGTACTCAAGAGTTAAATACGGTTAATGGAACTGCAAAATTCAATTTAAGAGTAAATTATCCAGATTGGGGAAGATATTTAGTGAGAGTTACTGATGTTGAAAGTGGTCATTGTACTGGTGATGTTATTTATCTTGATTGGCCGGGTTGGATGGGAAAATCCAGAGAAGGAAATCAAACAACAGCCACCATGTTGGCATTTAGCAGCGATAAAGCAAAATACAATGTTGGTGATATGGTAAATCTTACAATACCTTCTGGACCTGATGGAAGAGCATTGGTTAGTATTGAGACTGGAACAAAAGTTCTTAATTCTTATTGGGTTGATACCAAAAAAGGATTTACTAATTTTTCTTTTAAAGTTTCTGCTGATATGGCACCAAATATTTATGCCCATGTTACATTGTTGCAGCCTCATGCTCAAACAAAAAATGATTTGCCAATCAGAATGTATGGTGTAATTCCAATTCAAATTGAGGATCCAAATACACATTTGCGTCCATTAATTAAAATGGCAGATGTATTAAAACCAGAACAGTTGGCAAGTATTTCTGTAAAAGAAGAAAATGGAAAAGCAATGACCTATACCATCGCTGTAGTTGATGAAGGCTTATTGGATTTGACAAGATTTAAAACTCCTGATCCTTGGACAAATTTTTATGCTCGTGAGGCACTTGGTGTGAAAACATGGGATATTTTTGATTATGTGATGGGTGCATACGGTGGTGATTTAGAGCGGATTCTTAGCATCGGTGGTGGTGATGAAGGCGGTTCCGGAGGTAAGAAAGGAAGCGCAAAAGCAAATAGATTTAAACCAATGGTGAAATTCTTTGGACCATTTTCTTGCAAACCAGGTGAATTGAAAACACATAAGTTTATTGTTCCTCAATATCTCGGATCAGTTCGTGTAATGGTGGTGGCTGGAAATAATGGCGCCTATGGAAATACAGAAAAAACTGTCGCTGTGAGAAAACCAGTTATGGTTTTGGGTACCTTACCAAGAGTAGTTGGTCCTGGTGAAACATTGAAACTCCCAGTAAATGTTTTTGCCATGGAAAAATTTGTAAAAAATGTAAATGTACAAGTTACCACAAACCAATTGATATCAGTTGTTGGTGGTTCCACAAAACAGATATATTTTGCAAAGCCAGGAGAAGAATTTATTAATTTCGATTTGAAAGTAAATTCAGGAATTGGTGTTGGAAAGGTGAAAATTGTTGCAACGAGCGGCGCTGAGAAATCAGTTTATGATGTTGAGATTGATGTTAGAAATCCAAATCCAAAAGTAATAGATGTTGTAGAAACTGCCATTGGACCTGGAAAAACATGGAATACTACTTATTTGCCTGTTGGAATGAATGGTACCAATAGGGGAACAATAGAATTATCCTCTATTCCGCCAATAAATCTTGATAAGAGATTGAAATATTTGATTGAATATCCTCATGGATGTATCGAACAAACAACTTCTTCGGTTTTCCCTCAGTTATTTGTTTCAACATTAACCGATTTGAACCAACTTCAAAAAGCGGATATTGAGAGAAATGTAAAAGCAGGTATTGCTCGCATTAAATCTTTCCAGCTTTCAAATGGAGGATTGTCATATTGGCAAGGAGAACCAACAGCAGATGATTGGGGAACATCTTATGCTGGTCATTTTATGATTAAAGCTCAAGAAAAAGGATATTCAATTCCAATGGGTTTTATTGATTCTTGGAAAAAGTATCAGAAACAGAAAGCACTTTCTTGGAACGGAAGTTCCGATACCTATAATTCTGATTTGCTTCAAGCATATAGATTGTACACACTTGCATTGGCCAAAGCACCTGAATTAGGCGCAATGAATAGACTTCGTGAACAGAAAAACCTTTCTTCAACAACGAAATGGCGTTTAGCTGCTGCTTATCAATTAAGTGGTCAGACAAGTGTTGCCCAAAAATTAGCTTTTACTGCAACTACTGAAGTGAAAAAGTATCGTGAGCTTTATTATACTTATGGATCAAATGAAAGAGATGAAGCCATGATTTTGGAAGCATTGTGTTTAATGAAACTTAATTCAAAAGCGGCTTCCATGTTTAAAGTTGTGGCTGCTTCACTTAGCAAAAATGCATGGATGAGTACTCAATCAACTTCCTTTAGTTTAATTGCGATTTCTGAGTTTTTGAAAAATAATGGAACTTCAAAAGGAATAAATTGTTCTTACAAGTTGAATAGTGCAACTTTGACCAATTTGATTTCCAAGAATTTTGTTTCGCAGATTTCAATGGGACTTAATGGTAAATCAAATAAAGGAAATCTTCAAGTAAAGAACAATTCTAATTCTGTATTGTTTGCAAGAATTATTTTGGAGGGAATTCCAGAAACTGGTGATAATACAAAAGCAGAAAATGATTTGAAACTAAAAGTGGTATTCAAAACTGTAAAAGGAGATAAAATTGATCCTGAAAAGATTGATCAAGGCACTGATTTTATTGCTGAGGTAACTGTTTCAAATCCTGGTTTAAAAGGTGATTACAAGCAAATTGCCTTGACTCAAATCTTCCCTTCAGGATGGGAAATTCACAATACCAGAATGGATAATTTTGAAAATAATTTCTTGTCTTCAGTGGCAGAATACCAAAATTTCAGAGATGATAGAGTTTATTCTTATTTTAGTTTGAATTCGAATCAATCCAAAACATTCAGGATATTATTGAACGCATCTTACGCTGGGAAATTCTATTTGCCAACAACGTATGTTGAAGCCATGTATGATCAATCAATTAATGCTCGCATGCCAGGTAAATGGATTCAAGTTGTTGTGCCAAAAGATGGAGCAGTAATAGCTCAGAAATAAATCAATAAAAAATACAGAGATTGAAAAGAATCTCTGTATTTTTTATTTCCTTTAATAAATGCTGATGATTAAAAAAATAATTGAACCTTCTTTAACAAAATTCATATTTCTGGGAATGGGAATTGGGTTAATTATTGGTTGGTTATTTCCTGATTTTGGTATTTCTTTAAAACCTCTGAGTGCGATTTTTATCCGTTTGATAAAATCAATAATTGCTCCTTTGATTTTTTCAACCTTAGTTGTTGGTATTGCTGGTCATAGCAATTTAAAAGCTGTCGGAAGGATGGGTTTAAAATCGCTCATTTATTTTGAAATAGTAACTACCATCGCTCTTTTTATTGGCTTATTTGCTGTGAATTTGATTCAGCCTGGTGTCGGTGTTGATTTAAAATCTGCTGAAGACATTTCTTCAATTGTTGCGAAAGAAAGGAGTTTTTCAGATGTTTTAATTCATACAGTTCCATCAAGTATTTTTCAGGCATTTTCGGAAGGCGAAGTTTTGCAAATAGTAATTTTTACTGTGATTTTTGCCGCTGCATTGAGTTTTGTGAATCAAGAGAAAAAGGACATTCTTTTAAAAGCTTGCGATGCTTTGGCAGAAACTATGTTTAAGTTTACTTCTATTGTTATGAAATTTGCTCCTATTGGAGTTGGTGCTGCAATTGCAGTAACAGTTGGAAGTAAGGGAATGTCAGTTCTGGTAAATTTAGGACTTCTGGTATTAACTTTATATCTTGCCTTGACTATTTTTTTAATATTTGTATTATTTCCAGTCGCATTAATATTTAAGATTCCTATAAAGAAATTTTTAAGAGCCATTAAAGAACCTGCCTTAATTGCATTTTCAACAACAAGCTCAGAAGCTGCCTTGCCTAAAGCGATGCTCGCAATGGAATCAATTGGTGTGCCTCGGCAAATTGTTGCTTTTGTGATGCCAACTGGTTACAGTTTCAATTTAGATGGAACAACACTTTATTTATCTTTGGCTTCAGTTTTTGTTGCTCAAGCTGCTGGTGTACATTTGACATTAGGGCAACAATTATTTATGGTCCTTACCTTAATGCTTACCAGCAAAGGTGTTGCTGGTGTTCCTAGGGCTTCACTTGTTATTTTGGCAGGAACTTTGGTGTCGTTCGGATTGCCAATTGAAGGAGTTGCAGTGATTATGGGAATTGATGAAATTATGGATATGGCAAGGACTACAGTTAATGTTATTGGAAATTGCTTAGCTTCTTGTGTTGTTGCACGATGGGAGGGAGAATTTATTGATACACCAGAATTATCGAATTAAAAATGGAATTTATTAAACTGTCTAGAAAATGAAAACAATGCATAAATATTTTCAAGGAATAATGATAATTGTTACGACTTTGTTATTAATGACAGCTTGCAAAGTGAAGCAGAATGCGATTGCAGTACCAGCTATAAATTACAAAGGAATTTCTGTTTATGAATTCAAATCGAAAAGTAAAGGCAATTGCGGTAAAATACTTGATTGTGAGGGAAAAGAGACCACGGTTTTCGGGAAAATAGATTATCAAAATGTTTATCACAATCAACAATTTTCAATTGACAAGTTCTTTTTCAAAGACGTTGAGGGTACTTATTTTGTTGAAGTTAAGGTTGAGACAGAAAACAATAAAGCTGTTTTCGATAAGATTTTAGCTGCAGATACTTCAAAAGTATGGATACTTGAAGGAGTTGCCAAAGGTTTCGATGCCCCAACAAATGGTTATTGCCGTCGGTCTTGTGTTTTGATTTTGAATTCAGAAAAAAAACTATATTTAAATTAGAATAAGCCTCAATTTTCCAAATTCTGAAATAACTATAATTTGTCCTTGTCATATTTGCTTTGAAAGAAAAAATCCTAAAATATTTCAATAAAAAAAGGAGCATTATCGCAGGTGTGCTGCTGGTTCTATTTTTGGTTTTTTGGTTCAGTTTGCCTTCACCACTTTTTAAAACACCCACATCAACTGTAATTGAAGATATCAATGGAAATTTATTGGGTGCAAAAATCGCTGGGGATGGACAATGGCGTTTTGCAAACAATAATAAAGTACCAGAGAAATTTGAGAAATCAATTATATATTTTGAAGATGAATATTTTTATTATCATTTAGGCTTTAATCCGATTTCCTTTGGTAGGGCTATTATTCAAAATATAAAATCTCGGAAGATTGAAAGTGGTGGAAGTACCTTAAGTATGCAGGTAATTCGATTATCCAGAAATGGCAAGTCAAGAACAATTTTCGAGAAAATTGTGGAAGTTATTTTGGCAACCAGAATGGAACTAACTTATTCGAAGAAAGAGATACTTGCCTTATACGCCTCAAATGCTCCCTTCGGTGGAAATGTTGTTGGACTTGATGCCGCATCATGGAGATATTTTGGTCGAAATCCAGATAAGCTTTCTTGGGCGGAATCGGCTACATTAGCTGTCCTTCCAAATGCACCTTCATTAATTTTCCCTGGAAAAAATCAAAAAAAACTTTTATTAAAAAGAAATCGATTACTTGATAAATTGAATAAAGAGAAAGTTATCGATGATGCAACTTGTGAATTGGCAAAAAGTGAACCTTTGCCTGGCAAACCTTATCCTTTGCCACATTTTGCTCCCCATTTGATCGATTTAGCAATAAAAGATGGATATAGTGGTCAGCGAACAAAAACAACTATAAATTTCGATTTGCAAAATAGGATAAATGAAATTGTTGAAGCTCATCATCAGC
>JACAAW010000102.1 GCA_013377115.1 Bacteroidota bacterium
GATTACGGCTGTGTTGGAAATGCCAACGGAAATATCAATCTTTATAAAGCAAAAGAATTAATTACAAAAAACATCCAAATAGAAAATGCTTTAGAAAGTCTGATTGATCTTATTAAATTGAATGGTGAATGGAAAGAGTTATAGGTGGTTGAGGAGGTCGTTGAGCAGGTTGCTGAGCTTGTCGAAGTGCCGTCGAAATGTTCTCGAAATCACCTTTCAGAAAAGCTGATTGCAATTTCCAATTCAGTATCAAAAGGTCACTTAAGTTCTTTTAATTTGATAAAGTAGTTCTTATTATCCAAACTTGTTTTTAACCACAATTCATCATCAGATAATCGAGTTATTATCAAACTATATGAATTATCAAAACGACATAAGGGACCTTTGTTATTACAATAAGTGCAAGCAACTAGTTTTACAATCTTTTTATCTTGAATTTCAACAGAAGATCGTCCTATTTGCTGACCGTTTTTAAAGGTTCGCAATTCGATTTCGCTAGTACCAGGATGATAAAAAGAATAGCTGCAGCCGCAGCTATCATTAAATAATTTAATTGAGTCACAATCATCAATGATATAGTTTTCCACCACCCATTCTTTGCCAGTTAATCTTTTATCAAACGATCTAAAACTAATCGCAGGCCCATCTTCATATTTACAAGAAGAGAAAAGTGAAATTGCAAGAATTAAAATAAAAAAATCTTTTTTCATTCTTTATTTCTTCAAAAGATTCAACTGCCTCAATTTCGAATATTTCAAAAATGTTGTATATGCTGTAGTTTTACAAATTACAAATCCATAAAAACCATCTAAAAATCCCATTTTCAAAAAATAATCTCTGAAAAATCGCATTGGTGGCCTAAAAATCACTTTTAAGAAAGAAGCATTTTTTCCGTTTTTAAACAATGCCTTAGCCATAATTTCCGAAAATTTATTGGCTTGCAAAATGTGTTCGTTAATCGAATAATAGGAATAATGGTAGATATCGCCTTTTAAATGTTTAATTTTTACATCACTTTCCATTTCGTACTTATCGTGAGGATTTACGCCTCCCCATTTTCCTTTGGCACTGTCCCATAAACGTAATTTTGCATCTGGATACCAGCCAGAATGATGAATCCATTTGCCGCAGTAATTGGTCAAACGGTTCATGATATAACCATCAAATTCAGTGTTTTTCTTGGCTTCTATAATGGATTTTTTTAATTCTTCCGATAAGGCTTCATCCGCATCCAGCGAAAGAATAAAAGGAAATTTAGCTTGTGAAATTGCCCAGTTTTTTTGTTCAATATGTCCAGGAAATTCGTGTTTTATAAAACGGGCTCCATTTGCTAAACAAATTTCTTCTGTTTTATCTGTGGAAAAAGAATCAATAACAACAATATCATCAGCTATTTCTTTAACAGAATCGAGGCAACGACCAATATTTCGTTCTTCGTTAAAAGTGATGATGACTACCGAAAGCTCAGTCATATTTTGTTGAATTGTTTTACAAAAATAGGATATTATTCAATGCTTTTTTTATCTTTTTCCTCGTTATAGGTAAATAAAAATAAGGAACTAAAGAAGGCGAAAAAGGTAACTCCGGGCTGTGTTTCAATGGTATCTTCTGTTAGCATTGAAATAATCATAATTAGGAAAAAGGTGATGTATAAATAATTAAAAACTTTTTTTGCCTTAAAAACAGGATAGAACAAGGCAATTAAAAACCAAATCAATCCAACAAAACCAAATGCCACAGTAATTGAAAGATATTGGTTGTGAGATCGCCATCTAAAAGCTTTATCAAGTTCTTTATAATATTGGTCGTAATGATTATTAAATGCAATATTCATATCGCCAGTTCCAACTCCTAAAATTGGATTTTTTTTAATCAATTCAATTGAGGCTTTCCAATAAATATATCGCTGAACTAAGGTTTGTCCATTCGGATTTTTATAAGTTAAATAATTTTGGATTTCCCAAAATGACTCATAAATTCTATCTCTGATGCTAAATCGATCTTGGTATTTGGCATTCGCAACCCCTTTTTCAATTTGAATTATTTGTTCTTTTGTTAAACTATTGATCCCATCAGCATCTTTTCTTTTATCCAGAGAAGTCAAAAACCTCATTAATGTCGATTTTATTTGTTGTCCTTTCAAATCTTTTCCATTAATATCAAATTTGCTTCTCTTTTTCCAAGTTTCTTCCAATTCTATTGGGCAAATATAAATCCCAACCAAATTTCCATTTTCTCTTTGTTCGCTAACAATATCATGGTAATAGGTGTTTCCTTTTGACGTGAATCCATCTAGTTTTTTGAAGTCAACCACTTTTACAAGGATTGATTCTTTGTAAATAGCGTTAACATAATAAAAAGCCGAAATTGGAAAGCCGACAAGTATCAATATAAGGACAAATTTGGTAATGAGATTTTTTTTGGTGAAAATTAAATAAACCAAAAATACGAATGAGATAATCAGTAAAATAGCAATTCCTGTGAAGGCTTCAAGAATTATTAGAAAAAAGGCAAACCACAAAATCAATATGATAAAAACATACCGAAATGGTTTTGGGAAACTATTTCTTTTAAAATATAAATAAGCCAAAATAAAAATAGAAAAACAGATTAATAGGCTAAATCGAATATGAGAAATAAACAATGAAATATCTCTGATGTCTAGGTATTCATCTTTTAAAAAATGATAAGTGCTAATTAATGTGCCCAGTAAAACAAAAGAAATAAAAACCAATAGAAGATTGTAAAGTTGTTTGATATTTATTTTATCGGTGGTTGAAAGAATAAATGGAAGGATAAAAAGTGGGGATTTTATCCGGAGGTCTTTCATTGCATAGCCAAAATCGGTGGTGTAAATCAGACCTACAATGTGCAAAATAAAAATTGACACAATTGCAATTGCTACCTTGTTATGAAAAAAATCATTGAATTTCTTTTTAAACTTTCCTTCGGATAGCCAGTTTGCACCAAGAATTGCTTGAGAAAGGCTCATACCAAAGGTTGACAATGGCAAACTTACCAGCATGATTCCTAATCCAAATAAGTAAATGTTTTTATGTGTGAAGTATTTACTTAATATTTCAAATGTGTTTTTTTTCAAAGGAATTATTTTTTCTTTGATTTTCTAATCGTTTTTTTCGGATCAACAAAACTACCATTTAAAATAGCATTGTATTTTGCATTATCATTTAATATCTCAATTGATTTTGCAATTTCGTCATCAGCAGCCAATGATGCTTCAATACGACCTTTTTGGAAATAATACCTCGAAACAATTTCTTCTTTTAGAAGCTGTTTTATTTCATTTTTATAGGTATTAAGGTCGGCTTTTTTATTATGCATCATTTTTGATTTTAATGCTTCGTATTCATTTTTCACTGCATCAAAACAATTGTGTTTAATTGCTTCCTCCTTAAAATCGTTTAATGATTTTTCGCTGGTTGTTGAATAATCATAATCTTTATTAGAAATGAAAGTAATGAAATCATTATAAACAGCATCAGATACTTGAAATTCTTTTGCTGGAGCAATTTTTTCATTTTCTCTTCTGAATTTTGTAGCATAGTTAAAAATGAGTAGTTTTGAATAAAGGCTGCCAGTAATATCACTAATTTCTTTTGGTTCGATTATTACATCTGGTTCAATTCCTCCACCATCGTAAACCACACGGCCAACTTTTGTTTTAAATTCATTTATTAATGAATCTGGAACATTTCCAACACTTCCATCCTCGTTACGGTGAGAATAATCAATTGCCTGAATGCAACGACCACTTGGGATATAGTATTTTGCAACGGTTACTTTTAATTTTGTATTATAGCTTAACGATACAACATTTTGCACCAAACCTTTTCCGTAGGTTCTTTGTCCTACAATTACACCCCGGTCCAAATCCTGAATTGCCCCAGTTACAATTTCTGATGCAGAGGCACTTCCTTTATCAACAAGAATAACAATAGGGATATTTAAATCAATAGGAGCATTTAAAGTTACATGCGAATTATTTTTGTCTTTCAGTTTACCAATTGTTTTTACAACTGTTTGACCTTTTTCAACAAAAAGATTTACAATATTTACGGCTTCATTGAGCAGTCCTCCACCGTTTCCTCTTAAATCAAAAATAATTGATTTTAAATTTGGACTTTCCTTTAGTTTTAAAATTACGTCTTTTACTTCTTTGCCTGCATTTTGCGTGAAGCCATTCAGTTTAAAATATCCAGTAGTTTCGTTTAACATTCCTGAATAGGGGATATTCTCAACTTTTATTTCTTCTCTGGTAATATTTTTCTCAATTAACTTGGGTTCGCCTTCTCTCCTAATTAATAGTTTTATTGTGGTTCCGGGTTGTCCGCGTAGTAATTCACTAATATTCTCTGTGGATTTTCCTTTAACAGATTGGTTGTTTATTTCCACAATAATATCTCCAGCCCTTAAATCGTTTTTTTGTGCCGGAAATCCTTCATATGGATCTGAAATTACCAGATTGTCGCCATCTCTGTGAACAAAAGCACCCACGCCTCCATATTGACCAGTTGTTAATAATTTATAATCTTCTAAATCTGATTCAGGAATGAAATTGGTATAAGGATCTAATGATTCGAGCATAGATTCAATAGCTGTTTTAATCAAATCTCCAGGATTCACATCATCAACGTAGTTATTGTTTAGCTCTTTATAAAGTGTGGCGAAAATATCCAGATTTTTAGATACCTCAAAATCTGTATTAACAAAACTAAATGTTGTGAAAGTAATTACCAAAAAGAGAATTACAGCACCGAATATTTTAAAGCGTTTCGAAAGTTTTTTTAATAAATTCATATTTACTCTGATGATTAATAATTAACAATAAATTATGGAACAGGATCATGCCCACTGCCTCCCCAGGGATTACAAGATAAAAACCTTTTTAATGTAAGTAATCCGCCTTTAAATGGACCATGCTTTGTAATTGCTTCAACCCCATACTGTGAGCAAGTTGGCACGTATCGGCATGATGGTGCAAACAATGGCGAAATAGACAATTGATAAAACCGGATAAACAAAATTAGGATTTTACTTAGAACTTTTCTCATATTCCAACACTAAACGTTGTAAAATTACTTTTATTTTGTTTTCGATTTCAGAATATGGCAATATTATTTTGGTATTATAAGAAATCATAAAAATACATTGCTTTTCATGCAATTTACAATACTCGTATAAAGGAGCCTTGTTTTTTCTAAAAGATTCTCTAATAAGCCGTTTCACCTTGTTTCTGTCAACAGCTTTTTTAAAGTTTCTTTTTGAAACGCTAATAAGCAATTGTGAGGGAGTGCCGACGGCAAGTTCAGTTGAATGCCAAACAACTTTAAATGGATTGATATAAAAGCTTTTGCCTTTCGAAAATAATTCAGTAATTAATTTCTGACTACATAAACGCTCAGATTTTTTGAAAGTGTGCATCTTTAAATTTTTAGATGATTGTAGTCAAAAGCAAAATTAGTTTCAAAACTAATTTATTTTCCTTTTGCTGCTTTTTCCAAAAACTGATTAAGAGCCATTATCATCGAAGGTGCTTTTGGAGAAGGTGCTTCAATGTTTAGAGTTAGTCCAGCTTCTTTTATTGCAGTATGTGTTGTTGCTCCAAAAGCCGCAATGACGGTTTCTCCCTGAACGAAATTTGGATAGTTTGCTTGTAGTGATTTTATTCCTGAAGGACTGAAAAATACCAACATATCGAAATTCGTAATATCAATATCAGATAAATCAGCGCTTACTGTTTCAAACATCAATGCTTTTGTATAATTAATTTTATTTTCATCAAAAACATCAGACATTTCGTTGTTAAGTAAGTCAGAACAAGGAAGTAAATAACTTTCAGTTTTATGTTTTTTTATTACTTCAAGCAATTGTTGAAATTGTTCTTTTCCATGAAAAATTTTTCTTTTTCTGTAAAGAACATATTTTTGAAGGTAGAGTGCAGTTGACTCTGAAATACAAAAATATTTCATGGTATCGGGAACTGTAATTCTCATTTCTTCACAAATTCTAAAGAAGTGATCAACAGCATGTTTGCTGGTAAAAATAATTGCAGTAAAATCAAGAATATTGATTCTTTCTTGTCTGAATTCCTTGGCAGCAACGCCTTCAATTTTAAAAAATTTTCTGAATTCAATTTTTACATTGAACTTCCTAATAAGATCTCCGTAAGGTGATTTATCACAATCTACGGGTTTTGGCTGAGAAACTAATATGTTTTTAACTTTCAATTTTAATGGTTTTTAAGGTTAAAATTTTAATTGTTAAAATTAAAACTGAAGTTTTAATAAATTTTCGAAATAACCGAATGTGCCTATTTTGTTTAGCTTTTATAAAGAAAAACCAATTTTATCAAGACAAAAAGGGGTGCGATTTCTACGATGCAAAGATATAAAAATAAATAATATCTCGAAAATTTTGATTCATTTGTTGAAAAGAAAAATGTTCGAATAAGTCTAAACCCAAACATTATCAAAAGAATAATGAATCCTAAATACAAGAAAAAAATATTTGGGATATACAATAGACAAATCGAAATGGGCAATAAAAATAATCCCGAAAACATGCTAAACAAAAATATTCCTGATGTATAATCTGATTCTTCTTTGTCTGTTTTAAATAGAATTCCCGATACTTTTACCACAAATATTTTTAAAATAAACAGCAAAATAATTGCACCAAAAATTTTCAAAAAAGGATTGATTCCAATTAAAATAATAGAATTTTCACCGAAAAGCGAAACCACACCGTAAAAAAACATAGCAGTTGAAGCGAAGGAAATCAATAACAAAGGATAGGTTATTCTTTCTGCTAAAAAATTGACATCTCTTAATAATTGGTTTAAAAACCGGATTCCAACAAAGGATTTCATGAAATTTTGAACTTTCTTTGAATTGCTTGCTTGAATAAAAGCATAAATCGTGAAAATGACAATAAATGTTATTGAAACCCAACCAAAAAATGGTTTTTCGTAAAAGGTGTTTTTTTGATGAGTTGGTTTGAGTGAATGCCCTGTAAATATTGACTCTTTTAGAGAGTTGGAATTCAAAATTGTTTTTTGCTTAACTTTTTTTATTCCACTTAAATTAATTGCTTCATTTTTTTTCAAACAAAAAACTTCGCTCACTTCGTCTTGCGAATAAACGTATTTTCTGAAGAAAGATGGATTTAAATCTCGATTCAGAAAACTGTAATTTACAGATGAGAATGTGTCTTTTGTCATTAAATGCTTTTTGCAAAATTAATCATTTGATGAATATGGCGAAAATTTATTATGTTTGCTCTACAAAAGAATTTTTGAAATGATTAGTTTTCCCAATTGTAAAATAAATTTAGGTTTAAATATTACCGAAAAGAGAACTGATAGTTTTCATAATATTGAATCAGTTTTTTATCCAATAAACCTTTGCGATATTCTGGAAATAGTTGTTTCGAGTGATAAATTCGTTTATTCCGAAAGTGGAATTGCAATTCCTGGAAACTCCGAAAATAACCTTTGTGTAAAAGCTTATAAATTGCTTTTGGCCGACTTTGACTTAGCTCCAATAAAATTGCATCTCCACAAAAACATACCGTTTGGTGCAGGACTTGGCGGAGGTTCTGCTGATGCCGCTTTCACAATAAAAAGTCTGAATAAATTGTTTTCCCTGAATTTATCAAGCCAGCAAATGCAAGGATATGCTGCAAGACTTGGCAGTGATTGTGCTTTTTTTATTGAAAACAAACCCATTTTTGCAAAAGGAAAAGGTGAAATTTTTGAGGAAATCGATTTTTCTTTGAAAGGCTATTTTATTGGTATAATAAAATCTTCAGTTAATGTGAGCACTCAGGAAGCTTATCAAAATGTGATTCCTATAAAACAACCCAACTCAATTAAAGACAATATTTTAAAACCAATAAATGATTGGAAGAATTTGATTGAAAACGATTTTGAAAAATCTGTTTTTTTGAAATTTCCTGAACTAATGGAAATAAAAAACAAACTCTATTCATTAGGTGCAATTTATGCTTCAATGAGTGGAAGCGGCTCTTCAGTGTTTGGAATTTTTGAAACGAAAATTGATTTAAAACCTCAGTTTCAAAATTGTTTTGTTTGGGGTTCGGAACTTTAGAATTATTTTGGAGCGGTTTTTAGCAAATACAAGCCTAAAACAGTAAAAATAACATTTGGAATCCACACTCCGATAAATGATGGAAGACTGCTATAAGTAGAAAAAGTTGTTGAAATCTGCATAAATAAAATAAATGCAAAACTGATTGCAATTCCAGCTCCTAAATGCATTCCAATTCCACCTCTGAGCTTTCGGCTGGATAAAGAAACTCCAATTAAGGTTAAAACAACAGTCGCAAAAGGAAATGCAATTCTTTTATGTTTCTCAACTTCATAAAAAGCGACATTGTCAGACCCTTTTAGCTTTTCTTCCTTAATGAACTGCCTTATTTGCATATAGTTCATCGTTTCAAGATTGTCGAGTCGCGTTGAAAAATCTTTTGGTTTTAGGTTTAAAATCGTGTCAATTTGTTTGCCTTTCGAATAGGTTTCTTTCAAACCAAAAAAAGTTCTCTTGGTATAATTTACCAAATGCCAAGTGGTTTTTACACTGTCCCAGTTAATTTGTTCTGCGGCAAGTTTATATGAAAGTCCATTACTATTGATTTTTTCTAAGGTAAATCTGTAGCCAATATTTTTTGAAATATCAAAACTCTCAAGATAAACATAAGTGCCTTCGCTTATTTGTAAATGGACATTTCTATCCGAAAATTTTAAGGAGTTTTTAAGAAACCGCTTTTCAAATTCAAGTCGGTTGGCATTTGCGGGCGGAATAATAAAATTTGCCAGCATAAATGACATAATAGCTAAGAAAAGGGATGCAAGTAAATAGGGTCTTAACAATCTTTTAAAACTTACACCACTGCTCAAAATAGCAACAATTTCAGTATTATATGCCATTTTCGAGGTAAAGAAAATTACTGCAATAAATGTAAATAATGGACTGAATAAATTAACAAAATAGGGTATGAAGTTGAGGTAATAAACAAAAATAATGTCCGAAAGTGGAGCTTTTTTCTCAATAAAATCATCCACTTTTTCCGAAACATCAAAAATAATTACAATGATAATTATTAAGGATATCGCGAAGAAAAATGTACCAAGAAATTTTTTAATGATATAATAATCAATTTTTTTCATTCAGCCGATTCCTTGTTTTTATTGAAGAATTTTGGTTAAAATTCGGCTGTAAAGATAAAGGATATTTTTTTCTTTACAGAAAATATTTAAATCCCAGCAATAACGAAAATATTTAAATAAAGTGAGTTCGAAATATTGTATTTCTGATATTACGCAACTTTACACTTTTTTATTGTAGCGTGTATTTTCTTTTATCAACATTCCTTGACAATTAGCATTTATTTTGATTTTAAATCTTTTTAAAGCCTCGTAGAGGCGACATTTTGGTAAAAAGAAGATTAATTTTCAAGAAAAAGCCCCGTAGTGGGCGACATTATAAAAATAGATTGTTTCGAATTCACCCTAAATATTAGTGTTTAGGAGATAATTCCTAAAACATAATCTTGTGTTTTCTTTTCTTTTGGATTTTCCAAAATTTCCTTAGTGGGGCCACATTCAATAATTTCGCCCATATGGATGAAAATTAAATAATCAGCAATTCTTTTTGCCTGACGCAGAATATGGGTCACAAAAACTATGGAGTATTTTTCTTTTAATTCGATAAACTTTTGTTCAATATGGCGGCTCGATTGTGGATCCAATGCTGAGGTAGGTTCATCACCTAATATAATATCGGGCTCAACCGCAAGTCCACGAGCCAAGCACAATCTTTGTTGTTGACCAATTGAAAGACTTCCGGCTGGAGTTTTAAGTCTGTCCTTTACTTCCTCCCACAAACTTGCTTCCTTTAAATAATGCTCAACAATTCTATCCAATTCTTTTTTATTTCTTTCACCATGGATTTTTGGTCCGTAGGCAATATTATCGTAAATTGACATTGGAAGCGGGAATGGCCTTTGAGAAAGCAATCCCATTTTTTTTCTGATATGTGTAACCTCTGCTTTTGGATCATAAATATTTTCTCCGCCCACTAAAACCTCACCAGTAACCCTAACTCCATCAACCGATTCAATAAGCCTATTAAAGCATTTTAGCAATGTTGTTTTTCCACAACCTGAAGGACCAATTATAGCAGTAATTTGATTATTCGGAATCTCGATATTAATGTTTTTCAGAACGTGATTTTGCCCATAATAAACATTTAAATCTTTAACCTTAATATGACTGGATTGTTCCATATTGTTATATTTTAAACTTTTTATATTTTCGGGTAAGCAATCTGGCAACAATACTAATTACAAGAATTACCAAAGTAAGTATTAAAGCAGATGCATAACCTCTTGCCTGAACTTCAGGAAAAGGCGTTCCCAATTGAAAGAAAATAGCCAATGGCAAAGTTGCCACCGATTGAAAAATTGAAGTCGGAATATAATCAGTGTATCCAGCCGTAAAAAGAACCGCAGCCGCATCTCCAATAGCTCTTCCAAAAGCAATTAAAAGTGCTGTTAATATTCCAGGAGAAGCCTGACGAGCAATAACTTTTAATGAAGTTTCTAATCTCGTTGCTCCCAAAGCATAAGATGCATCAAATAAACCTTGAGGAATCATTTTAATCACTTCATCAATTGCTCTTGCGATTACTGGCAAAACAACCAGAGAAACAATAACTATCCCTGCAAGTAATGAAGTTTTAATTCCAAAGAAAATCATAATTGTGAAACCAAATGCACCGTAAACAATTGATGGTATTCCCCACAAAATATCAAAAGTTAAACGGATAATATTTGCCAACCACCTGTTTTGACGATTGTAAACATTGATAAAAATTACAATTGGGAAACTGATTATTGCTGCAAGAATTGTTGCTCCAAATGCCAATAAAACAGAACCAACAATCGCATTTAAAATGCCACCTTCTTTTCCTAAATAATAGCCTCCCTTGGGTGTTTGTGAAATCATTTCCCAGCTTAACGATGGCAATCCTTTGTACAAAATACTGCCCAATATCAAGCCCAGACTAACAATAATTGTTATTGCAGAAATAATCATCAAAACCTTAAAAATGCTTTCCTCTATTTTACGTTTATCCATTTTTTTATTTTAAGAATTGTATCCAACGTTTCGCTCAATTCGAATAAGTATTAACCTCGAGAAAACATTAAACACAACAATAATAATAAATAAAATCAATGCCGATAGCATCAATGCCGAGTCATACATCGGAATTGACATCATTTCGCCATAATTGTTTGCAATTAGCGCCGGAAGAGGATATCCTGCATCCATAACAGAATGAGGGATTTTCACCACATTTCCAACCACCATTAAAACAGCCATGGTTTCTCCAAAGGCGCGCGACAGACCAAGAACAATTCCTGCTATAATACCCGGAAGCGCTTTTTTTACCACCACAAATTTTATGGTTTGCCATTTTGTTGCGCCTAATGAAAGAGAAGCATCTCTAAGTTCAGAAGGAACGGTTTTAATCACTTCAATCATTACATGAATAACAACAGGAACTATCATTACCGCCAAAACAATTCCTCCAGATAAAATGGAATATCCAAAAATGGGCACAATTAAAATCAATCCCCAAACACCGAAAATAACTGAAGGAATTCCAGCCAAAATATCAATTATTGGAAAAATCAATTGTAATATTCGCTTATGTGCATATTCTGAAAGGTAAATTGCCGATAATATACACAATGGAACCGCAATGATAATTGAAACTCCTGTAACCCAAAGTGTGCTCGAAATAAAGGGCAGCATCCCAAATTCACCTTTTAACGGATGCCATTTACTCGAAAATAACAATTCAGAAAAAGACGATTTTTCAATTACTGGCAGCGATTTAAATATTAAACCAGCAAAAATTAATAGAAGAGAAGAGCAGGCCAATATTGTTAAAAACAACATTGTTTTGCCCGCAATTTTATCTTTAAGAACTCTATTAAAGATCATTTATTTTCTATTAGTATTGATTACTTGAGCTTCCTTCGTATTTTCGTAATGTCTTCATTGCGAGGTGTTACCCTGAACTCAAGCGCTGAGCTAGTCAATGCATAACGAATTGATTAGCGCCGAAGCAATCTCGTTTTTATCCAATTTTTAATACAATGGATATTTATTCCTAATGATTGAATTTATTTAATGGTCTCTAAAGCAGTTTTAATCTTTTCTGGTTTTAAATTTATATAACCAGCTTCTCCAACCATTTTCTGACCTTCGGTTAATATCCAATTTAAAAATGCAAGTGTTGCTTTATCTGTAGGTTTTCCTTTGGCAACCAAATACAAATCTCTTGCTGGTGGCGAAGGAAATCTGCCATCATTAATTGCTTTTACCAAGCTATCTTTATTTTGATAGAAAAATTCTTTATCATCAATTTGTCCATTTCCATTGAAATCAATTGGAATAACTTTAATTCCTGGAAGTTCAAGCTTCGTTTTGGCGTCATAGGCATAACCAATATTGTTGTAGCCAATTCCCAATTTATCAGCTTTTACTGCTTGAGTAATTCCTGGATCACCAGAAACACCAACACCTTGTAAATCTTCTTGCTTCTTTCCTAAAAATTTTGCCCAAACATCAGCTGCACCGCAGGCATCAGAGCGAGTAAAAACTTTAACTTCATCTTTAATTTTGCTATCATTAACAAAATCACCCCAGGTTTTAACTTTTCCTGTTAAAAAACAACCTTGGAAAATTTCTTTTTTCACGCCATTATTCATGAATTTTTGCAAATGAGGATTTTCGCTGCTTATAACTGGAACTACAGCATCTTTGGTAACTGGAATAAACCAAGCACCTTTATCAATTTCTTCCTTGCTAATTTCTCTCGAAACCATTCCTAAAGTAACCATGCCAGATAAAGCATCTGTCATTCCTTTTCCAGCTCCACCAGCCGAAACATCAATGCGAACACCAGGATTTTGTTTTTGGAATTCTTCCGCCCATTTTACTACCAATGGATACAATGCAAACGCTCCGGAAATAGTAATGGTGCCATTTAATTCTTCTTTTTTTGTAGAGTTATTACATCCAATATTTAATGCAATAGCTGTTAATACTATTAAAGTTAGGATTCTTGTTTTCATAATTTTCATGTTTTTTTTGCAAAGATAGGGAATTATTTAATCTACCGACTTAGTCGTTAATAAATATTTTTCATAAAAAAAGGCTCCCAACCACGAGAACCTTTTTAAACCAATAAACTAAACCAAAAAAGAACTACAACTATATTATAACTAAGCAACTAAAAAATAGGTTACATATACCACGATTGACATTAAAGTCCAGTAGGCAATCCACAAATAATTTTCTTTTAAGAGCGTTTTCATAATTTTAAGTTTTAAAGGTGAATACTCCGTTTGTTTTTCAATTAGTATTTATTTTACATTTACCTTTAATTAATTTATTGTAAAAATACACTAGTAAAATTGGGTGTAAAACCCTAAAACAGTTTTTGGCATTAACAAACAAGTTAATGGTTGTTTTTTCTAAGTTATCGGTAATTAGTAATGCTAACTTTCATAAATAATACACCAAAAGAGAATTTTACCCTTAGTTTGTTGTAAAAATATTTCTTAGTCTAGGCATGGCATTGTTTTTAAAAATGGGTCACTGAGCCGATCACTGAGCGTAGTCGAAGTGGAGTCGAAGTGCCCACCAACGTAATATCAACGGTAGTTTCGACTCCGCTCAACCACCGGACATCTTCAAATTTTACACTGAGCCTGCCGAAGTGCAAATCATCATCAAATTTTCAAATCTAAAGGCCTGTCGAAGTGCAACCAATCCACAACTTCACAAATAAACAAATCAACTTAATAAACCAATAACTAATTAACTAAATAACCTAATAACTCAATAAATAATAATGGCGTTACCCTATCGGGTCGGGCTCTTTTCGCTTCAATCTTTTGTTCATGCTTCACAAAAGGATTTTCACTTCAATCCCTAACG
>JACAAW010000103.1 GCA_013377115.1 Bacteroidota bacterium
AATCCGCCATATATAACTCAATCCGAGAAAACTCAAATGAAAGCCAATGTTTTGGATTTTGAACCCAAATTGGCTTTATTTGTTGACGACCAAAATCCATTGCAATTTTACAATGCCATTGCTGATTTCTCCATTAAGAATTTAAAAAATAATGGCAAATTGTATTTCGAAATAAATGAAAATTATGGCGAATTGACTTCTGTAATGCTTTCTGAAAAAGGATATGGTGATATTCAACTTGAAAAAGATTTCAATAAAAAACCAAGGATGATTCGTTGTGGTACAAAATTTGATTAATTTTGGCACAACCAAAAAAAACTAAAAATGAAAAAGATAATTTCAACAATGCTATTTGCATTTGTAATTTCAGCCCTAAGTGCCAATGCGCAAAATATCCTAAATAATGTGGTAAACCAAGCTACCAATTATGTAAATGGAGGTGGTACTTCGGTTTCAAACGAGGAAGTAATAAAAGGCTTAAAAGAAGCATTAACAGTGGGGACCAATAATTCTACAGCCAAAGCTTCTAAAATGGATGGTTTTTATAAAAATCCTGCAATTAAAATTCCTTTTCCTCCAGAATTAAAAAAAATGGAATCAACTTTGAAGTCAATTGGAATGACCAAGCAAAGTGATAAGTTTGTTCAAACCTTAAACCGTGCTGCTGAAGAAGCTTCGAAAGGAGCAGCAACCATTTTTATCAATGCAGTAACTTCCATGAATGTTTCCGACGGAATTGCAATTTTAAAAGGTAATAACGATGCTGCAACACAATTTCTAAAAGGTGCAACTACTGCCGAATTAAAAACAAAATTCAAACCAGTTGTTACTAAGGCAATCCAAAAAGTTCAATTGTTGAAATATTGGACACCATTGGCTAATAGTTACAATAAAGTTCCTGGTGTAACAAAAGTAAATCCAAATTTAGAGGATTACGTAACAACCAAAGCAATTGATGGATTATTTAAACTCATTGCCGACGAAGAAGGAAAAATCAGAAAAGATCCTGCCGCTAGAGTTAGCGAATTATTACAAAAGATATTTGGTTAGATATAACCCTAATTTATAAGCAGATAAGTTGGACGAAGCATTTGCTTCGTCCTTTTATTTTTTGTAGCATTTGCTACCATAAATAATAATGCTAATTTTATTGGATGACAATTGGCTATCAACGGTAGTTTCGACTCCGCTCAACAACCGGACATCATCAAATTAAACAATCTTCAAATTGAATAATCTTCAAATTTTCAAATCAAAAAATCATCAAATTGAATTCCTTGCAATCGTTTCCAATTCCTCTTTTCGATTCTTCAGGAAGAAACTAATAAAAACAATACCAAAAGTAAAAATTGAAACGGCTAAATAGGCATAACTATATGCTTCAATATTTCCTCCGTAGGAATCTACAACGGCACCGGCAGTTGCCGCACCCGACATCTGTCCAATACTTGTAAAAATGGTAATCACACCTTGTATAGATGTTCTTTCTGTCGCTGGAACTTCATTCAGCATAATGTATCTTATCGAAGCTCCAAGCAACATGGACAATCCTATTCCAATCAAAACTTCTGATGAATAAAAGAGAATCATATTTTCAGCACTCACACTCAATAATAGTAATCCAATTGCTACTGAAGAGGTTCCAGTAATAATTACGATTTTAGAACCGATTTTATCAAGCATTTTTCCTGAAATGGGAGCTGTTATTGCCAATGCTATAATTACTGGAATTAGCATGAAACTTGCTTTTGACGCAGTAACATGAAAAGCTTCTACCGCATAATCAGGAATAAAAACCATCGTGGTTTCAAAAACTCCAGCAGCCATCGCTAAAATACTTGCAATTTTTACTTGCCTGGAATTGAAATTATTGAGCTTTAGAATTGGGTCACTGGCTTTTTTTTCAATCATTCTAAAAATAAAAACTAAAATAACAGCCACAATTAAAAGTGGTGCCACTTTAATGGTTGCGAGACTGTGAAAAAAATCTTTGGTTTCAATATTGTTGATTCCAAAAGAAAAGCTGGTGAGGAGAAGTCCAATCACAATCATTCCTTGATAATCAAATTTCCCTTTTTTAACAGATTTATTTGCTGGCAATATTTTTAAGCCCCATATTACCAAAAAAACAATGATTGGTAAGTTAATAATAAACAGCCAATGCCAGTTAATCATTAATAAAAATCCTGCAATGATTGGACCTATAATAAAAGCAATTCCGAAAACGGCACCAATGAGACCCAGTTTTTGACCTCTCTTTTCGGGTGGGAAAATATCTCCAATAATGGCAGTTGCAACAGGAAAAATTCCACTTGCACCAAAACCTTGAATTCCTCTGCCAACCAATAAAAGTTCAAATGAATTGGAGAGAGATACCAACAAAGAACCCAATCCAAAAATAATAAGAGAAGAAATATAAGTGGATTTCCTGCCATAAATATCTGCCATTTTCGACATCAATGGTGTGCCCACTAAATTAAATAATACATAAATGGTGAAAATCCAGGAAAGATTTCGTTTGTCAATTGCGATGGTTTCTTGTATTGAAGGAAGCGCTGGTCCAACAATAGAAATATCTAAAGCTCCCATCAAAACTCCTAAAAATAATAGAAGCAGTATCTTTTTACTCTTTTTTTCGTCAATAATAGTTGTTGTCATTGATGTTTTTAATTAAAAGCAAATTTAAAATCTATTTATTAAAAAGCAGTATTTTTTATTTTTAAAAATTGTTAAATTCTCTAATGTTAATTTAATGTTAACAAATTTTTCTGAAAGTGAAATTAAGTTTTCATAATTTTGAAAATCACAAATGACCTATTTTTATGTTTGGATTAGATTTTGGATTGACCGTATTACTTGTATTTTGCTTAATTGCAGCTGCCGCTTTCGAATTTATTAATGGTTTTCATGATACGGCAAATGCAGTTGCAACTGTGATTTACACCCATTCTTTGAAACCTCGCGTAGCAGTAATTTGGTCGGGAATTTGGAATTTTATTGGAGTTTTTCTTGGAGGAATTGCAGTAGCAATGGGAATTGTAAACCTATTACCAACAGAAGTTTTGGTCGATGCCAATTTGAGTCATAATATTGCATTGATTCTGGCATTGATTTTAACTGCAATTATATGGAATTTAGGTACTTGGTATTATGGGATTCCTTGTTCTAGTTCTCATACATTAATTGGTTCTATTTTCGGAGTTGGCTTGGCTTTTATGTTAATTCCTGGTTCTCATTCCGTTGCGCTTAATTGGGGTAAGGTTCAGGATGTGGGATTATCATTGCTCTTCTCACCAATCTTCGGTTTTGGCTTGGCCTTTCTTATTATGTATTTGCTGAATCATTTTATTAAAAACAAAGAAATATTTAAAACCCCTCCAGTTGATAAAACTCCTCCAATGTGGATTAGATCAATTATGGTTTTAACTTGTACGGGAGTTAGTTTTTCCCATGGCTCTAATGATGGACAAAAAGGTGTTGGTTTGGTAATGATAATTTTAATAGCAATAATACCAGTTCATTTTGCATTAGATAAATCAAAAGATCCTTCTAAATTGTATTCAGCTGCATATTCCATTGAACAAACGTTTAACAAAATTGATACAAACAAAGTAAAAGCTGAGGACATTAAACTGCTTAAATCAATAACAAAATCAACAAATACGATTACAATTCCTCTGAAAGATATGAAATCATACTCTAGTTTAGAGGATTCAAAGTTCTTTAACATTAGAAAAGGAATCATATTAATTACAAAACAGCTTGATAAAATAACTTCTGGAAAGCTGAAAACTGGATTTAATTTTTCTGAAACACAAATTGAGAGTTTAAAAAAGGACACTAAAACATTAAAAACTTACATCGAATTTGCACCATTTTGGGTGATATTAATGATTTCATTATCTCTTGGACTTGGTACTATGATTGGCTGGAAACGCATTGTAATAACAATTGGTGAAAAAATTGGGAAAACCAGTATGACTTATGCCCAAGGTGCAACTGCAAATTTAATTGCTGCTGCTACAATTGGAGCTTCAACCGGATTGGGATTGCCAGTTAGTACAACCCATGTTTTATCTTCTGGTGTTGCTGGAACTATGGTAGCAAGTCATGGACGAAAAAACGTTCAGAAGAAAACCCTGAAAAGTATTGCTCTTGCCTGGTTATTAACTTTGCCTGTTACGATTGTCCTGTCTGGTGCGTTATTCCTTCTTTTTAGATGGTTGTTTAGTCTATAATTAAAACTTCACTCCAATGTTAAATTAATGTTAATTCAATGTTAATTTAAGGATAAGTTTTTCTTCCTTTTCCCTTCGTATCTAAAGATTTTCTAATTTTGAAAATAAATCAATTTTAAGAATATGTTTGGATTAGACTTTGGATTAACTGTTTTACTAATTTTTTGCCTCCTTGCTGCAGCTGCTTTCGAATTTATTAATGGTTTTCACGACACAGCAAATGCAGTAGCAACCGTAATTTACACACATTCATTAAAACCAAGAGTAGCAGTAATTTGGTCAGGAGTTTGGAATTTTATTGGAGTTTTTCTTGGTGGAATTGCTGTCGCAATGGGAATTGTAAATCTTTTGCCAACAGAAGTACTGGTTGATAGCAATCTGAGTCATAATATTGCGCTGATTCTGGCGCTAATTCTTACAGCAATTATATGGAATATTGGAACTTGGTATTATGGAATTCCTTGTTCTAGCTCACATACCTTACTAGGTTCTATTTTTGGTGTTGGAATCGCATATATTTTAATGTCTGGAGATCAATCTGTTTCATTGAATTGGAGCAAGATTCAAGATGTTGGAATGTCGCTTTTGTTTTCACCAATTTTTGGTTTTGGTTTGGCTTTTTTAATCATGTATTTACTAAATCACTTTATAAAAAACAAAGAAATTTTTAAAACCCCACCAGCTGACAAAGCCCCACCAAAATGGATTAGAGGAATTTTAATTGCAACCTGTACTGGTGTTAGTTTTTCACATGGTTCTAACGATGGACAAAAAGGTGTTGGTTTGGTAATGATTATTCTTATTGCCATAATTCCTGCTCAATTTGCAATCGATAAATCTAAAGATCCTACTAAATTATATTCTGCAGCATATTCTATTGAACAAACCTTTAGTAAAATTGATACAACCAAAAGCAATGCAGATGATTTGAAATTATACAAATCCATTACCAAATCCGCTGGTTCTATTTCGCTTACATTAAAAGATGTTAAATCATACAGCACCATTGCAAACACAAAGTTTTTCAATATCAGAAAAGATGTAATCAAAATCACCAAATATCTTGACAAAATTACCTCAGGTAAAATAAAAACTGGGTTTGGATTTTCTAAAGATCAAATGGCATCTTTAAAAAATGATACAAAAGAGATGAAGGGTTATACCGAATTCGCTCCTTTTTGGGTGATTTTAATGATTTCCTTATCACTTGGACTTGGAACCATGGTTGGATGGAAAAGAATTGTAATAACAATTGGAGAAAAAATTGGGAAAACTCATTTAACATACGCTCAAGGAGCCACAGCAGAAGTAATGGCTGCATTGACAATTGGCGCTTCTACGGGATTAGGTTTACCAGTTAGTACAACTCATGTTTTGTCCTCGGGAATTGCTGGAACAATGGTTGCAAGTCATGGAAGAAAGAATTTGCAAGCAAAAACTGTAAAAACTATTGCATTGGCTTGGATTCTCACATTACCAGTGACTATTGTCCTTTCTGGTGCATTATTTCTACTTTTTAGATGGCTTTTTAGTTTGTAATTTTCAATAAATTTACTTATTTTTAATTGTTCTAAATAAATATATTTCGTAAATTTGCATATTAATAAAAAATAGATGTAAATTTATGAAAACCTTATATATAAGTACTTTAACATTTCTTCTTCTTATAATTTCCCTGGTTTCCTTTGCTCAAAATGGAACTATAAAAGGGAAAGTGTTCAATTCAATTAATAACGATCCGCTTCCATTTGTAAATGTGGTTATACAAGGAACTACAGTTGGTGCTAGTTCAGATGTAAATGGCAATTACGAAATAAGCAATCTGAAACCCGGATTGTACAACCTCGAAGCTTCTTTTGTTGGTTTTGTTAAAAAATCAGTGCTTGAAGTAGAAGTTCTAAATTCCAAACCAACTTTTGTTGATTTTGCTTTAAATCAGACTGCTACAAAATTAAACGACGTTGAAATAAAATCATCTCCTTTTACCAAGAAGGAAGAAAGTCCTGTTTCACTGAGAACAATCGGTGTAAGTGAATTGGCCCGAAATCCTGGAGGAAATAGTGATATTTCAAAAGTGCTTCAATCGCTGCCTGGTGTTACGCCAACTGTGGCATTCAGAAATGATATCATTATCCGTGGCGGTTCCCCAAATGAAAATCGCTTTTATTTGGATGATATTGAAGTTCCGAATATTAATCATTTTGCTACTCAGGGTTCTTCTGGCGGACCAGTTGGTCTGATCAATGTTGACTTTATCCGTGAAGTTGATTTTTATTCTTCAGCTTTTCCTGCGAATAGAAACAATACGCTAAGTTCTGTGATGGATTTTAAATTCAAAGATGGTCGTAGTGATAAACTTGGTGGCAGATTTGTAATTGGTGCCAGCGATATTGGTCTAACATTAGAAGGTCCTTTAAACAAAAATGCTACTTTTTTAGCTTCCGCAAGGCGTTCTTATTTGGGAACCCTATTTAAAGCACTTGGATTGCCTTTTTTACCTACTTATAACGATTTTCAGGTAAAATATAAATGGAAACCCACCCCTAAAAATGAAATTGAATTTTTGGGTTTAGGTGCAATCGACGACTTTGTTTTAAACCTTGGTTTGCAAGAAACAGGAACTCAAGCTCAAAAATATCTTTTAGGTTATTTGCCTGTTTCATCACAATGGAATTATATGAATGGATTGAAATACGCTCATTACGATAAAGCTTCCTATACGACTTTGGTATTAAGTAGAAATATGTTGAATAATAGATCTTATAAATATCAGGACAATATTGAGATTCCTGAAAACAAGATTCAAGACTATTCTTCGCAAGAAATTGAAAATAAATTTAGGGCTGAAAATACTTCCAGAAGAATGGGATTTAAAATCAATTATGGTTTAAGTGCCGAATATGATGAATATAACAATTCAACTTACAATAAAATATCTACTCCTTTTGGAGTTGACACCATTCAATTCAGCTCAAAACTAGAATTGGTGAAGTATGGCATTTTTGGACAAATAAGTAAAGCATTCTTTGAAGATAGATTGTCGCTTTCATTTGGGATTAGAACTGATGGTTCTAGTTTCGACAAATCCACTTCTGATTTATCAAAACAAATTTCACCAAGATTTTCTTTGTCTTTTAGTATTACTCCGGAATTATCTTTCAATGTCAATACGGGGATTTATTATCAATTACCAGCTTACACAATTTTAGGTTACCGAAATTTCAGTGGTGAATTGGTAAATAAAAGCAATAATGTTTCTTTCATTGAATCTAAACATGTAGTTGCTGGATTCGAATATCTTACTAAATCTAATTTGAAATTAAGTTTAGAAGGCTTTATGAAACTTTATGATAATTACCCTTTTTCTGTTAAAGACTCAGTTTGTTTAGCCAATATGGGAAGTGACTTTGGAATTATTGGTAATGAGGCAGTTCTGTCGACAGCAAAAGGTAAAAGCTATGGAATTGAATTTTTAGCACAGCAAAAACTATTTAAAGGTATTTATGCACTTTTTACGTATACTTATGTTAGAAGTGAATTTGAAGACAAGCACGGGAATTTGGTTCCTTCGGCATGGGATACCAGACATATTTTCAATTTAACGGGTGGTAAAACATTTAAGAGAAATTGGGAACTTGGTCTAAAATTTAGATATTCTTTGGGCTCGCCTTATACACCCTATAATATGGATGAATCTAGTTTGATTTCTAATTGGAATGTAACTCATCAAGGAATTGTCGATTATAATCAGTTGAATACAAAAAGATTACAACCATTCCAACAATTAGACATTCGTGTTGATAAAAAGTATTATTTAAAGAAATTTAAATTGAATTTCTATATTGACCTTGCAAATGCTTACAATTATCAATATGAATTGCCTCCAATTCTGGATGTTGTTCGCGACAGTAATGGAAATCCTGTTGTGAATCCATCTGATCCAACTCGCTATCAGCTAGAAACATACAAAAATTTAACTGGAACTTTACTTCCTTCAATTGGAATCATTATTGAATTCTAATAATTGGGTTTTTCAATAATTTTCGATAAGAATATTTTGGTTTTATAAAATATTCGTACATTTATCGAATAAAATTACATACAATTTAAAACTACAAATTATGACAAATGTTGTTGATCGTTTTATCAAATACATTAAAATTGATACCCAGTCTGATGAAGCTTCAGAATCTTGTCCTAGCTCAAAAAAGCAATGGGATTTGGCCAATCTTTTGGTTGAAGAATTAAAATCTATTGGTCTTGTTGATGCCAATATTGATGAAAAAGGTTATATCATGGCAACCTTACCTTCAAATTTAGATAAAGAAGTTCCTAAAATTGGTTTTATTGCTCATTATGACACAAGTCCTGATATGTCAGGTACAGATGTGAAACCTAGATTTATTGAAAATTATGATGGATCAGAAATCGTTTTAAATAAAGAGAACGATGTCATCCTTTCTCCAAAAGATTTTCCAGAACTAAATAAATATATTGGTCAGACGCTTATAACAACTGATGGAACAACATTGTTAGGTGCTGATGATAAAGCTGGTATTGCCGAAATCATTACAGCTGTTGATTATCTATGTAAAAATCCTCAAATAAAACACGGAACTATTAAAGTTGGTTTTACACCAGACGAAGAAATAGGTCGTGGTGCTGACTTTTTTAATGTTGAGAAATTTGGTGCCGATTTTGGTTATACCATGGACGGCGGAGAAATAGGAGAGTTGGAATACGAAAACTTTAATGCCGCAATGGCAAAACTTACTTTCCAGGGACGAAATGTACATCCTGGTTATGCTAAAGATAAAATGGTGAGTGCAATGCACATGGCAATGGAATTTAATAGTTTGCTGCCAGTAAACGAAAGACCAGAATTTACTGCAAGCTACGAAGGTTTTTATCATTTAATTGGATTTCAAGGCGCAGTTGAAGAATCTACAATACAATATATTATTCGTGACCACGACAGACAAAAATTCGAACAAAAGAAAGTTTTCATTCAAAAAGCTGTCGATTTTATGAATAAAAAATACGATGGTCGTGTTAAAATTGAATTAAAAGACCAGTATTTCAATATGCGTGAAAAAATTGAAGAAGTTATGCATATTATTGATACCGCAGTTGAAGCAATGGAATTAGTCGGAGTGAAGCCAAAAGTAATGCCAATTCGTGGTGGTACTGATGGAGCAAGATTATCTTTTATGGGATTACCTTGTCCAAATATATTTGCTGGTGGTCATAATTTCCATGGAAAATATGAATTTGTTCCAGTAAATTCGATGGAAAAAGCTGTTGAAGTAATTCTGAAAATTGTAGAATTAAACGCGAATAAATAGAAGGATTAATTAAACAAAAGAAAGCCGCTATTCATTTTGAGTAGCGGCTTTTTTTGTTAAACCCTACCAGGTTTCCGGAGCTAACCCAGCCAGGGTTTGAAACCCTGTTAGGGTTTGAAGCCTTGTGCACTTCTGCTGACTTCTTCTCGTTCTTATCCCAATATCAACATTTTCAGTATAATGCCATATCAAAAATAAGTAGATAATTTTAAGGTATTTTGCATTTTGTTTAATGTAATGTTTAATGTATTAATAAATTTTCTTATCTTTGCTTCAAATTGATAATCATGGCAACAACAAAAGTAGTATTATTTCAGACAAATAAAAATAAAGCTGGAGAATCTCCTCTTTATATTCGTATTACTAAAGATAGAAAAATAAAATACGTTTCTCTTGGAGTAAATATTTTCCCCAAAGATTGGGATGAAGTCCATTGTAAAGTAAAAAAGTCACACCCAAACTATTTACGAATTAATAGTTACATTCAGCATAAAGCAACTGAAGCTGTTGATGTGGTTTTAGAAATGGTAACAGCTTCTAAATGGGTGCGAGCAAAATCAATTAAGCAAAAGCTTTTTGGATCCAATGGGATTGCCTTTATTCCTTATGCTGAAAAATTCATTTTGACCTATAAAGAAAAGAATCAAATTGGTTCTTATCTTAAGGCCAAAGCAATTATTGATAAACTGAAAAAGTTTATTGCAAGTGAAAATTTTACGTTTGATGATATTTCTGTTGAATTCCTGAAACAATATGAAACACATCTTAGAGTAACATGTAAAAACGGCAATACCACAATTCATGGCAATTTTAAAGTACTTAACAGAATAATGAATGAAGCAATTCGAGACAATGAAATTTCCATTCAGCAAAATTCTTTTTTGAAGTATCGTGTCAAACCGGATAATTCCGAGAAAATATTTTTGACAGAAGAAGAATTGAAAAAGTTTGAAGAAATTCATTTAGATGAAAATACAGAGAAATTTCATGTTCGAAATATTTATGTTTTTGCCTGTTATGCTGGGGGTATTCGCATTTCCGATATACTAACTTTACGCTGGGAGAATTTCAATGAAACACATATATTATTAAAAACCCAAAAAACGGGTTCTGTTGTTTCAATAATGCTTCCAGATAAAGCTATCGAAATTCTTAATTATTACAAACCAGCAAACTTTAAAAAAAGTGATTTAATTTTTCCATTTCTTGAAGATAATGAAAATTTGAAAGACAAAACCTTCCTTTTATCTCAAATCAATAAAATTAGTGGAAGAATTGGTCATGCTTTAGATGAAATAGGTAAATTAGCAGGTATAGAAAAGCACATTCATTTCCATACTAGCAGACATACCTGGGCAACTCGTGCACTTAAAAAGGGTATGCGTATCGAATATGTTTCGAAACTAATGGGGCACAGTTCCATTCGTACTACTCAGGTTTATGCAAAAATTGTTAATGAAGATTTGGACAATGCAATGAAGATCTTCAATAATCCTACTATAACTCCTGAAAAAGAAAAATAAATGATGGGGTTGAATATTTTTTTTTGGTAGAGCTCAAAAAAGAAAAAATTGAGTTTCTGCAATATTATTCTCATACCAGTTCATACCACTCTGAAATATTGAACAATTAAGCTTTTCTTCAAATTTCCTTACCAATCATACCACTTCATACCAGTTCATACCAGTATGATTATTTTTGTTTTTCATTTCGTGTACAATTTGAGCAACTTGATGTGCAAACTTGCTCTATTCATTGCTTTCAGAAGATATAATATTTTTATAATATATACGTTTATATACTTTAAAATTTGTAATTATGAATCCATTCTGGTAGCATTTTTTTTGTTTTCAAAATACTAGATTGCATCCTAATTTTGGATGGGTTTTAGAAGACTTCAAAATCTGCAGAATCATGTTTAATGTATTAAACACTTTCTAAGTATGCAATATTTTGAAGTCAAGAACACCAATGATTTTGGTATTTTCAGGAAAGTTATACAAGGATGCTTTTATTCTAAAAATCTATCAAAATCATTTGAATATTATCCTTTCAATTTATTAAAGCATGCCAATTCAGGCGTTTTCCATTCTGCAGCTACCAAAGAAGAAGCAATTAAAAATATAAATAAAGAGGATTTTCTGTTAGAAGGCTTTCGTGATTTAAACGATTTTTTAATATCCTACGAATACAATAGTAATAGAGAGATTTATGAAGCTATTGCAACTCCTCTCATTATTTACAAATTAAATGAGAACCTTGGTGTTCCATTTCCGCTTAATCCTGAAACGAGAACTTATCTCGAATTTATTGCTGATCAATTGGAACGAGTAAAAATTCGAGCTCAACAGGACTTGTACAGGGCTTCAACTCCTGAACGAGCTACCCGATTAATAAGTATTAAACTTCAAGTACTCGATAACCTTTTCCATGATTCAAAAAGTGCTTTTTATTATTGTTGCTCGAGACCAATTACTCATATTAATGAAACGGAATTGTACTTTTTATTTGTGCTAAATCTTTGTATTATCAGGAGCATTGTTATATATTCTAAATCTTTCAAAGCTTTTATCACTAATAAACCTCCTAACGAAAATGCGATGAGAATTTCTCTGTTAAATGAAATTCCCTGTATTTCAAAATATCCATGGCTATTAGAAAGCGACTTAGCAACGAAAGTTAAGTAGTTAAAAAGCAACAATAACAAATTAATACATTTGATTACAAAACAGATAGTTACGAAAAGAAAAACAAATTAGAAGATACTGAAAACCAATAAAATCAGTGGTTTTTTAATTTGTCTTATATATGTTTAATGTATCAAAATAAAAACCACCGAATTGCTTATTTATTCGGTGGTTTTCTATTATATTCCAAACCCTGGTAGGGTTTTATAAAGTTGATAAATTACTTTTTGATAATTTTTGTATTGAATGATTTGTCTTTCATTTGAATATTAATGTAATACATTCCAGAAGCAAATTCGCTTAAGTCAATTGTTTTATTTAGTGAATTAACTTGAGAGAAGACTTCATCAAAAATATTCATACCAATCATATTGATAACTTTTATTCTAAAATTAGCATTGGTTGGAGAATTGAATGAAATATTTACAACATCATTGGTTGGATTTGGATAAATGTTAAATCCACTTTCGCTTATTCCTGCAATTCCAGTAATGGTCACATTCAATGTGTTTGATTGTAATGAACTACATCCGTTAGCATCAGTTACTATTACATAATAATCACCCGATAAAGTAGGAATATAAGTTTGACTATTTGCACCATTTATTGGAGCATTGAGAATAGCATAATACCATTGATATGTAAATCCAGTTGTGGATATTAAAGTGTCATTGCTCAAAGCAATAACCGGTGCAGTTGGCACTGGATTAATAGTAACAGGTATTGTAATTGAAGAACCACTACAAACACCATCAGTAATATTTACAGAATAATTTCCACTTTGAGTAGCAGTATAACTAGGCAAAGTTGCACCAGGAATATCAACACCATTCAATTGCCATTGATATGTGTAATTAGTGCCAGTTGGAGCATTTATTACGACAGTATTTCCAAAGCAAACAGTTGTGCTGCCAGCAGGAGTTAATGTAGTGTTTAATGCGGCGTTTACGGTAACTGAAACTGGTGATGATGTGATATTTCCACAACCATTTGTTACCAATACCGAATAGTTTCCTGTTTGACTAGCTGTATAAGAAGCTGAAGTCGCAGATGAAATGTTCGAACCATTTAATAACCATTGGTAAGAAAGTCCAGCACCAGTATTTGCATTTAAAATAACAGAGTTACCAGAGCAGAAAGTTGTTGGCCCAGCAGGAGTGATGGTTGCCGTTGGCGCAATTCCATTGGTTGTTATTGAGATGGTATTAGAAGTCGTATTACCACATGTATTGGTAACGATTGCAGTGAAATTACCAATTGATGTTGCAGTATAAGTTGCCGATGTTGCGCCAGCAATATTAGAACCATTTAATTGCCATTGGTAGGTTAAGCCTGTTCCTGTATTTGCATTTAAAATTGAAGAAATAGGTTGTCCACCACAATAATCAACAGGACTGGTCGTTGAAACCACCGCAGTTGGCAATGAATTAACTGTTACAACGGCCGCAGATGATGTCGCGTTTCCACATGAATTGGTTACATTTACGGTGAAACTACCAGCTTGATTTGCAGTGTAGGAAGCTGATGTTGCGCCGGCAATATTTGAACCATTTAATAACCATTGATAAGTCAAACCTGTTCCAGTATT
>JACAAW010000104.1 GCA_013377115.1 Bacteroidota bacterium
TTTACTTTGAAATCTTTTTGTAAATCGGCGATTAGCAAAGGCAATTTTATTTTATCAAAATCAATACAAACTGAAAAACTCACGGCAGAGTTCAACATTAAATGAATCTTGACATTGTGTTTTACAAATACATTAAAAATTTCACTCAAATTTTCTTCAGCAATAAAAGAGAAATCGCGAGGAGAAATAGAAATTAAAACCTGATTTATTTTGAAAATAAAGGATGGAATTAATGAATCCGATTTGGTAAGGCTGCTTATAATAGTTCCTTCAGCTTCTGGATTTACAAAGGATTTTACATCCAAAGGAATTCCGAGATTTTGTAAAGGTTTTATAGTTTTGGGATGAAGAATGGTTGCGCCATAATATGAAAGTTCAATTGCTTCCAGATATGAAATGGCATCCAGTTTTTGTGTTTCATCAAAATATTTTGGATCCGCATTTAAAATCCCGGGAACATCTTTCCAAATGGTAACATTTTCGGCGCCTAAAGAATAAGCAATAATGGCGGCTGTGTAATCAGATCCTTCTCTTCCGAGCGTAGTGGTAAAACCATCCGAATTACTGCCAATGAACCCTTGAGTAATTCCGATTTTCTGAGAATTCTCAGAACCAAAACTCTTGATTAATTTTGTTTTGATTAATTCTGAAGTCTTCTGCCAATCCACTTTTCCTTCTCGAAAAGAATTATCGGTTTTAATAAATTCTCTAATATCAATCCATTTATTCGAAACACCAGAAAAATTGAGGTAATGACTGATAATTTTAGTAGAAATAATTTCACCAAAAGAAACAATTTGATCGTATTCGAAATCAAAAGTTCCAATTTTTTCATTGTAAATGTAGGAATTCAGCTTGTCAAATAAAAGGTTCACATCCGAAAAAGCTTCATGGTTTTTATCAGAAAATAGTTGATCAATAATTTCGAAATGAAACTTTTTGATTTCTTCAAATTGAAGGCTTTTTTTTGAGTTTTGCGTGCAAAAATATTCAGTTAAAAGTTCAAGGGCATTGGTTGTTTTTGCCATTGCTGAAACAACAACGATGATTTCATTTTCTGAATATTTCTTGAGGATGCTGGCGACGTTTTTAACCGCATTGGCATCTTTTACAGAAGCACCACCAAATTTAAAAACCTTCATTTCCGATTAAAATTTATTATGCAAACCTAATCCAAATTCGTGAAAAAAACAAAAACCTCTACTTTGGTTGAAAGTAGAGGTTTTCGAAGTGTTTAAGTCTCCCCGACAGGATTCGAACCTGTGACCCATTGATTAAGAGTCAATTGCTCTACCAACTGAGCTACGGAGAGAGGATTGCAAAATTACAAAAATATTTGGATTCTTAAAACAATTTATGATATTTCTATAAGGATTGATAATATTGGGTTGTAAAAGGTTTGGCCTTAAGTAATTTTCTTGTTTTTCCAATTCTCGATAGTGTTTTTTTATCTTGAAATTTTCAGTTTTTTAGGTCTGAAAAATTTCCCTGCAACATTTTCCTGCAACAATTTTGGAAAAAAGTTCAAATTTTGAATTTGATTTTAATACAAATTTCGGTGATAAAAATCCTTTTTTGGGAGATACAATTAAACCGTATAGTGATTCCATTTGTTATAAGACTTCTGTTCGTCTAATATTGCTTAATTATTAATAATTATTTTTGAAAAATATGAAAAACATTTTAAACAAATCATTCGCTGTCAAGGTTATTATTCCAATTTGTTTGGTGACAATGACAAATTTTATTGGATTTAGCCAAACCTATTCAATTGTTGGAACAGGTCAAACAAACTCCTACAACACAACAGTTGCGATAACAATGCCAACTTCAGGGCAGGCATTCTATGGTCAGAATTCAAATTATCCTGGAAACATGCGGTCTTATACCAATAACGGTAATGGCACTGTAACCGACAATGTGACCGGGCTGATGTGGCAACAAACAGAAGACCAAAACGGTGATGGATCAATTAATTTCTATGATAAGCTGACCTATTCTGAAGCATTGGCTGGCGCTGCAACATGCAATACTGGAGGTTATAATGACTGGCGATTACCAACTATTAAAGAATTATATTCCCTTGCAATGTTTTATGGAGCAGAACCAGGGCCGACCCAACCTATACCTATAAAATATATTGATACTACATACTTCTCTGTTGGCTGCGGCGATGTGAACTCATTGTCGCATGGCAGCCTCGGAACTGAACGAATTATTGATGGTCAAATTGTATCTTCTACCTTATATGTAAGCCAGACAATGGGTGTTTTAGAAACTGTGTTTGGGTTCAATTTTATTGATGGACGAATTAAAGGATATCCAACTACTTACACTGTTCCAGAATGTGGAACTGCAAAGCATTACTACGTATTATATGTTCGTGGCAATGCAGCATATGGAACAAATCAATTTGTTAATAATGGAAACGGAACAATTACAGATAACGCTACTGGTCTGATGTGGATGCAAAACGATAACGGGGCAGGTCTTACATGGGAAAATGCATTAAGTTATGCAGAAAATCTAAGTTATGCCGGATATTCGGATTGGAGATTACCTGATACCAAAGAATTACAAAGTATTATTGACTATACCCGTTCTCCTGCAACAACAAGTTCTGCCGCAATAAATCCACTATTCAACTGTACCCAGATTACCAATGAAGGAGGTATTGCTGATTATCAATGGTATTGGAGCAACACTACGTTTTCTTCACAATCGCAGACAAACGGAGCAAGTGCAACTTATTTCTGCTTTGGAAGAGCTATGGGCTATTTCCCTGGGATTGGGTGGACCGATATACATGGCGCAGGTTGTCAACGAAGCGATCCGAAACCCAACAGTTTTGTTGGATACACACAAAACGGAAATGGATATTACAATGCCAATGCTCCTCAAGGAGATGCAGTAAGAATATCTAATTATGTGCGTTTGGTTCGTAATACTGTGCCAGCTTCAATCAACGAAAATGGTAATCCGGATTTATTTAATGTATATCCAAATCCTGTTTCTGACCAACTTACTATCGAAATGAATGGATCTAATGAAAAAATAACCATCGAAATATTTAATTCTATTGGTCAAAGTGTATTCAGCAGCAATTTGAATGGAAAATTAGTTGTAGAAACAAGTGGCTTTAGTTCTGGAGTTTACTTAATTAAGTTTATTAGCAACAAAACTGTTGAATTTAAAAAGATATTAGTTAAATAACAAACCAATTTTTCTGGCACATTTCCAATTCGGTAAAATCGAAGGATAGAAATTGTGCCAGATTTTCAAATTGTTTCAAAAAAAGAGAATGAAAAAATACCTTTTTATAATAGTGCTTTTCATAAGCCAAATTTCTTTTGCCCAAAGCAATAAGCAAAATATTAGGGGAGTTGTTACAGATAAATATTCCCAAACGACACTTCCCGGTGCTACTGTTCAAATAATTAATAAAACATTTAGCAATGGTGCAGTCACAGACGATAAAGGAATTTATGTGATTTCTGATGTTTCCCCTGAACGATATGAAATAAAAGTTTCTTTTTTAGGATATAAAGAAGTTACGATTCCTAATGTTATTGTTGTTTCAGGAAAAGAAACAATTTTGGATGTTGCTTTGGAGGAAAACATTACTAAATTGAATGAAGTTTCTATTACAGGAAATAGCAAGGACAAAACAATCAATAATTTAACTTCCATTAGTGCCCGTACCTTTTCGATGGAGGAAGTTAACAGATATTCTGGGGGGCGAAGCGATGCAGCGCGATTGGTTGCTAATTTTGCTGGTGTTAGTGCGCCTGATGATTCCAGAAATGACATTGTAATTCGTGGCAATTCGCCAGTCGGGGTTTTGTGGCGAATCAATGGTATGAATGTTACCAATCCCAACCATTTTGCTTCTATTAGCACAACTGGTGGTGCTGTAAGTGCCTTGAATACTAATTTATTGAAAAGTTCCGACTTTTTAACTTCAGCTTTTCCTGCGGAATATGGAAATGCAACCGCTGGTGTATTTGATATAGGATTTAGAAATGGCAATTCACAAAAAAGAGAAAGTTCACTTCAGCTTGGATTAATTACCGGACTTGAAGCGATGACAGAAGGTCCGATTTCGAAGAAAAATAATTCCTCCTATTTAATTGGTTATAGATATTCTTTGGCAGGCGTCGCAAATGCTTTAGGTATTGATTATGGCACTTCTGCGATCCCAACCTATCAGGATTTATCATTCAATATTAATAGTGGAAATACCAAATTGGGCAAATTTACATTGTTTGGAATTTTAGCTACAAGTAGTATTGAAATTACAAGCGGGAATTCAGGATCTATGTATGGAGGCAGAGATGGTCATGATTTAAGCAGTAAAATCGGAATTATCGGTTTAAACCATTTTAAACAAGTAAACAATAAATCATATTTCAGTTCAACAATTGGATTAAATTACTCAAAAACTGATCAAACAGATTATAGTTTTGACCGTTTAACAAATACTAATTACACAAAGCAGGAAAACAATGTTGCCAAAACAGGATATAATTTTGCAACAAGTTATAATTCGAAAATAAATTCACGCCTATTTATTAAAATTGGTGTTGAAGACGATATCATCGGATTGAATTTGTATTACAGAATAAAAGAAAGGATATTAGATGACTGGACGCAGATTTGGGATTATAACAGCAGTACCAACCTAGCTCAAGCATTCATTCATGCCAAATATAGTTTTAGTGATAAGTTTACTTTAAATGCGGGCATTCATTCTCAAATGTTTTTCTTAAATAATTCATCATCCATCGAACCTCGATTGGGGCTAAAATATGATATCAATAGTAAAAATAGTTTGAATTTTGGCTATGGACTTCACTCACAAATGCAACCAATAAATGTGTATTTTTTGCAAACACAGAATATTGATGGCTCTTACAGCTATAATAACAAAAACTTAGATTTCACAAAAAGTCACCATTTTGTTTTAGGATATAATTTGCAACCATTTACCGACTGGCGTTTAAAGGCTGAAGTTTATTATCAATCAATTTACAATGTGCCAGTAAATACTTTTTCAAGTAGTTATTCTATGCTGAATACTGGTGCAGGTTTTAAAACTGATTTAGAAGATAGTCTCACAAATAATGGTACCGGTACAAATTACGGAGTGGAATTAACAATAGAAAAGTTTTTTAGTAAAGGATATTATGCCTTATTTACTTCCTCTATTTATAGTTCAAAATATATTGCAAGCGATGGAATTGAAAGAAATACCGCTTTTAATGGAAGATATGTTTATAATATTTTAGGTGGAAAAGAATGGAAAGTTGGAAGTGATAAAAGAAATAAAATAAGTACAGATATAAAAATAACAAATGCTGGTGGCCGAGCTTATACTCCAATTGATTTGTCAGCATCTCAGGCAATTGGTCATGGTGTTTATTCAACCGATGAATATTCTGATTATTATGACTCATACTTCAGAATGGATTTTAAAGTTGGTTTTACCTTAAATAGTAGTATAAGGAAAATATCACATTCTATTTCTATAGATTTACAAAATATCACGAACAATAAAAACGTATTTTCACAAGAATATGATGATAGAAGCAGGTCAATAAATACAACTTATCAACTTGGATTTTTTCCAAATTTTATTTATAAATTGCAGTTTTAATTTTTAAATTATGTTTAAAACAAAAAAAAGTTTTCATCTGCTTTTCTTTTTGATATGGGCAATCGTCTTTTTAGGTCCATATTTAAGAAATATGCAATATGCTGACCCCCTCTCAGTGAATAGAATGGTAGGGGAATGGATTTTTCTTTTTATTTTATTACTTGTTTTCCTGATAAATTTATACGTTTTAGTTCCAAAATATCTTTTTAAAGATAAACGATTGCGTTATCTAATAATGCTAAGCATTACGATATTTGCCGGCATTATCTTGGATGTGATATTGCATCAGTTGGTTAGACCGGTTGAAATTACCAATACCATTGATCGTTCCTATGATTTTAACAATAATGCTCCTTTTGAGCAATTCTCGCTCGTTGGGACTGTTTTTAATAATCTGATTATCTCTCTTCTCATTATTGGATCCAGCACCGCATTCGAACTGTTTTACAAATGGTTAAGCGAGGAACGACTTAGAAAAGACATCGAAAAGGAACAACTCAAAACCAGTTTGGCTTTATTAAGGCATCAAGTAAGTCCGCATTTTTTTATGAATACCCTGAATAACATTCATACGCTTATCGAAATAAGCTCGGCAAGAGCCCAAGACGGAGTTGAGCGACTTTCAACACTTATGAGATACTTGCTTTATGATTCTGCTCAGAATTCAGTTGATCTTAAAAAAGAAATAGAATTTATTGAAAGCTTTATTTCGCTGATGCAATTAAGACATTCTGATGAGGTTGAAGTGAAAGTCAACTTCCCAGAAGTAATACCAAGTGTAAAAATACCACCAATGCTTTTTATTTCATTGCTCGAAAATGCTTTTAAGCATGGTGTAAATTATCCACAGAAGTCTTATATTCATTTAATAATGATGGTAGATGAATCGTTCCTTTGTTTTAATATAAAAAACAGCAAACACAAAATTGCAGCAAAATCTTATGGCGAATTTTCAGGAATAGGTCTCGAAAATATAAAAGATAGCTTATATTTGCTCTATAAAGAAAATTATAAGCTGGATATATTTAATCGTGAAAATGAGTTTGAAGTAAACTTAAAGATTCCATTATGAAAATTCAATGTATTGCTGTTGACGACGAGCCTCTGGCTTTAAAAAAGCTTGCAAGTTATATTGAAAAAATACCATTTTTGGAATTGGTTGCAGAATGCAGAAGTGCCTTCGAAGCCATGAGCGCCATAAATGACAATAAAATTCAACTTCTCTTTATCGACATCAATATGCCAAATTTGAGTGGATTGGAATTTGTAAAATCCCTCACAATAAAACCTTTCGTAGTTTTTACAACGGCTTATAGCGAATATGCTATAGAAGGTTTTCAAGTTGAGGCTGTTGATTATTTATTAAAACCGATTTCGTTCGAAAATTTTCTTAAAGCAGCCAATAAGGTCAAAAATCTTATTGATTTAACTACAACTCAGCAAAAAGAAAGCATAAAAAGAAAAGCAAATCACCTATTTGTAAAATCAGAATATAAGTTGATTCGTATTGAGTTAGATGATATTAAATACCTCGAAAGCCAGCATGAATATGTAAAAATTCATTTAATAAATAATGCGCCTGTTCTGACTCAAATAACATTAAAAGGAATTGAAGAACAATTACCAGCAGAACAATTTATGAGAGTTCATAGGTCTTTTATTGTAAACTTAAAAAGGGTTTCGGTAATTGAAAGAAATAGAATTGTTTTCGATGGCAAAGTTTATATTCCAGTTAGCGATCAATACAAAAAGAAATTTCAGGAATTTATTGATAAAAATTTCATTTAAATCCTCTTTTTGAATTTGTATTACCCAATAGATTTCAAATACAAATCTTCCACTTTTTTTCTGGCCCAAGGCGTTTTTCTTAAAAATGTTAAACTCGATTTTATGCTTGGATTATTGTTAAAACAATCAATATTCACCAAAAACCCCAATTCGTCCCAACCATAATAATCCACCAGATATTCAAGAATCATTAATAATGTTTTTCCGTGAAGCGGATTATTAGGTTGTTCGGCCATGGTAATTAATTAAATTAAATTATTTTTTGTGCTTCTTCATCACTGCATCAAATTCGACACTTCCTTTTATTGAATCAATATCAGTTGAAGTTTTAATATCTTCGGTACCAGCAAAACCTTTTGCTAAAGCTTTGTCGAGGTTTTCGATGGCTTTTGCTTTGTTTCCAGTCAATGCATAAACACAGCACAAATTCCAATAGGCTTCGCTCATTTCAGGAGCTTCTTTTATTGCTCTGTCAAAATTTTCAATTGCCTTATCGTATTGTTTTTGTTGCTTGTAAATATCTCCAAGGTTATTGTAAGCTCCGGCATAAGTGGCATTTAATGAGATTGCTTTTTCAAAATTCAATTTTGCATTGTCCAAATCTTTTTTAATGTTGTAAATACATCCTAAATTGAAATAAGCTACATCATAATTGGCTCTGAAAGAAATCGCTTTATTATAGTTCTCAATAGACTTATCATATTCTTTTTTGAGATTGTAAACATTTCCAAGATTGTTGTAAGCAAATGCATATTTTGGATTGATTTCTAAAGCCTTATTTGCATTCAATTCAGCTTTTTCGATATCATTCAATTCTAAATAAACATTGCATAAGTTATTGTAAGCGTATGCAAAATTTGGTTTTGTTTTAATTGCTTTGTTGAAGTTTTCGATGGCTTTTGGATAATCTTTCTTCATATAGTAAGCATTTCCAAGGTTACTATAAAGGATTTCATCGTCCGGATTTAAAACAATTGCTTTATTATAATTATCAATTGCCTTGTCGTAATCTTTTTTGTCGAAATATAAAATTCCCAAATTATTGTAAGGATAGGACCATTTTGGTGCTAATGAAATCGCTTTTTGGTAATTTTTTATGGCTTTATCATATTCTTTCATGTATTTATCAACGGTTGCCAAGTAATTGTAAGGATGCGCAGCATCTGGTTCTAAAGCAATACATTCATTTAATAAAGTTTCTTTTTCTTTATTACTTGCCGTTCTGATTGATTTTAAATATAAATATCTTCCTTTAATATGCTTGTAAGTGATGTATTTTTCATCAATTAATTGAAATGCATGACTTAATTCTTGGTAGGCGCTGTCTAAGATTAAAGTATCTCTTACCAAATTTACTTTTCCTTTTAAAATTTGGTTGATTACAGTTTGTGACTTGTCTTGCAAGGAAGCAATTAAGGCAGTTTTCATGTTATTCAAAACAGGAGCCGCTTCTTTTTTGTCTTTTAATTCCTGATAAATGGTCCAGGCATCGGTATTGTTTTTATCATGATAAATCAAAAAATCATTTTTGATGCAAGCTTGAAACTTTTCGTATTTCTTGTAAGTGATAGAATCTAATATTTTTTTGAAATCGTCATTATTTCCACGCATGGCAACTTCAGTTCCATTAGGATTATTAATGGATTGCTTTTTTACAAGGGAAGCCAAAGCGTTACTATCAACGAAGGAAACTGTTCCATTTAAGTTTCCGGTTACATAAGGATTTTGCTTGAATTCAGTTTCTTTCGGAATATTATCAGATAAATAAATGAATAATTCAGTTAACGAAATCTTCTTGTCTTTATTTCTGTCGGCCATACCTACCAAGCCATTGATCATATAATAGGTGAAAATACCACCGCCGCCATTCCATTTCTGGCTCTCGTATGATAGCTCTCCAGCTTGAGATGAAAGAATTTTTGTAATGTTTTCCCATTGTTCTTGAAGTGCAGTAGCTGTTTGTTTTGCGCCTTCAGCACCACCAGCTAATTTCCCAGAGCGGCAAGCATCTGTAACCAATAAAACTTTTGCTTTGTTTTTTTGAATAAGAGTTAAAAGATAATCCTGAAGATAATTGATTGCTACGGTTCCGCCCGACATATAAGAAGCATTCGGACAATCCTGCGCCAATAAAAATCCATTTTGACGGATGGTTTTTGTTTCCAAATCTCCGTGACCAGAAAAATAGAAAATAACGGTTTCGCCTTCTTTTGTTGTTTCTAAAAGCCAATCAAGTGCAGCAAAAATTTGACCTGCGGTGGCTTTGTCGTTCAATAAAAGTTTAATATTATTTGGGTCAACTTTTCCACCGGCTGGAGAAGTCAGGAAATTGTAAAAAGCCTGAGCATCAGTGTGTGCATAAGTTAATTTTTGAATATTTTTATAATCAGAAACACCAACGATAACTGCTTTTGTTGCCCCTCCGCTTGTTGAGGCGTTTTCTATTGGAGTAATCCCTTTTGTTTGAGCATTTAATAAAGAAGAGCTGAAACTGAAAAACAGAATAGAAATAAGAATGGTTTTGAATTGATTCATAGTAGAAAATTTTGTTTTCGTAATTACAAAAATAGTGAAAAAAAGCTAAAATAAAATTTATTAAAGTAGTTAATAAATTCAAAAATGATAAGGTAACAAAAAACACTTAAATTTAAAAAAAACGTCCACAAAACTCATTAATTGTTTTTTAAATTGAAAAAAAGTAGTCATTAAGAAAGTGTTTTTATTAGTGTTTTAGGCGATTTTATTTTGAAACTTGTATTTATTTTTGTAAAATTGTGAAATAATTGACGATTCTGTTTAAAATTATTTCTTCTATTTAATTAAGCGTTTTGATTAGTATAGTTGCAATTTCATTCAAAATTTGCTTAATTAAATAATAAATCTTTTATGCGTTTTACAGAAGCAAAAAAATATTTACTTGCCAGACTTCAAAAGGAATTGAAGCCGAATTTATATTATCATGGTATTCATCATACTCTTGATGTTTATGAGGCGGTTAATCGTATTGCAATGCATGAAAAGGTTTCGAAAAAGGATTTAACTTTACTCAAAACTGCTGCATTATTTCATGATATCGGGTTCATTGAAAAGTATAAAATGAACGAAGATTATTCTGCATTTATTTGCAGAGATGTATTACCAAATTTTGGCTATTCGAAAAAGGATATTGAGATTATTTGTAATATGATTCTTTCTACTACAATTCCGCAATGTCCGAAAACACTTTTGGAAGAAATTCTTTGTGATGCAGATTTAGATTATTTGGGTAGAGATGATTTTTATGTAACCGCATTTACCCTTCAAAGAGAATGGAACGAATATGGAATAGTCCTTTCTCTTAAAAATTGGCATATTCAGCAATTATGCTTTATTCAAAGTCATAGATATTTCACAAACACTGCGATCAAGCAACGTGAAGAAAAGAAATTAATGCACCTTGCTCAAATCAAAGAAATTATTGACATTATTGAGCATTCAGAAAGTGTACATCTAAATAATGGTTCAGAAAGTGAAATTTTGAAACTTAATAAATCAATAGCATCTTTAACAAAAGATTTAGATGATACCAATGCTGCCTATAATAAATTTGTTCCTAGTGAATTTTTAGGTTTTTTGGACAAGAAAAATATTGCTGATTTAAAACTTGGGGATAATATTCAAAAAGAAATGACCATCCTGTTTTCTGATATTCGCTCTTTCACGAATTTATCTGAAACCATGTTACCAAGCGATAATTTCAAATTTATTAATTCATATTTAAGGCGAATGGCTCCTTGTATTAGACGCAACAATGGTTTTGTTGACAAATACATGGGAGATTCAATAATGGCTTTATTTGGAAAAGAACCTGAAGATGCATTAAAAGCTGCTATTGAATCGCAAATAGAAGTTAGGATTTATAACGATTATAGAGCATTAAAAAGCAAAGCTCAGATAAAAGTTGGAATTGGTTTACATACCGGAGAATTAATGCTTGGAATTATTGGTGAAGAAAGACGAATGGAAGGAACCGTAATTTCTGACAATGTAAATATTGCATCAAGAATGGAAGGCCTCACAAAAGCCTACAATGCTGAGATAGTAATTAGTGAAAACGTTCTACAAAAAATTGGCAGCCCTGAAAATTTCAATTATAGATTTTTAGACAAAGTGAAAGTAAAAGGCAAATCGCAACCGATTTCTGTTTATGAAGTTTTCTCCGAAATGGTAAATCCAATTACAAAATTAAAGATTGATTCAAAAGCCGATTTCGAACTTGGAATATTCTATTATCAAGAGAAGCGTTTCGACGAAGCTTTGAAGTTTTTTACTAAGGTTTATAAAATGAATGAAAGTGATAAAGCCTCCATTATTTATATAAATCGATGCGAAAACATGTTAAAATATGGGGTTCCACCAAATTGGGATGCCGTAATTGCCCTTAACGAAAAATAATTCTTATTCTGCTTTTGATTTGTAATTTTGCAAAAGCATTTATTTCCATATTTTGAAACCAACAGAAATTCTTTCCTTATTCAAATCAAGTTCTCAAGTTAATAAGCTGTCAGAGGCTTTAGCGGGTTCTGATACTAATAGAATTAGAATTAACGGACTTTGTGGATCAAGTTTTTCTTTTGTTTCTGCGGCCATAATGAGTGGACGCGAAAAGTGTTTTTTATTCATATTGTCTGATAAAGAAAATGCCGCGTATTTTTTCAATGATTTAGAGAATTTATTTGAGGAGAGAGAGAAAAACTTCGAAGATAAAAATGTGCTCTTTTATCCAACTTCGTATAAAAAACCATACGAAATTGAAAAAACCGATAATTCCAATATTTTACTTCGAACTGAAGCTTTAAATCGAATCAACAATAATTCCCGGCCACTTGCAATTGTAACCTATCCGGAAGCTCTTTCGGAAAAAGTGGTGACAAAAAGTTTTATTACTTCAAATACATTTAAAATCAGTGTAAACGATAATCTGAACCTTGATTTTATTATTGATTTGCTAATTGAATATGATTTCGAAAGGACTGAGTTTGTTACCGAACCTGGGCAATTCACAATCAGAGGTGGATTGGTGGATGTTTTCTCTTTCTCAAATGAATACCCTTCAAGGATTGAATTTGATGGCGATAAAGTGGAGAGTATCCGTACTTTTGATACCTCAACACAATTGTCGATCAATAGATTGAATAGTATCAGTCTTTTGCCGAATGTTCAAAGCCGATTGCTGAATGAAAAAAGGGATGGCTTTATTAATTTTTTAGCTTCGGATTCAGTAATTTGCATTGAAGACTTTTCTTTTGCCAGAGAAAAAATTGATCAGGAATTCGAAAAAGCTCAAAAAGCGTATAATGGACTAGACGCAACAATAAAACAATTACAACCTGAAGATTTATTTATTGAAGGAAATCATTTTGCTTCCAAAATTTTAGATTTTAAAACAATAGAATTTGGCAAACAATCTTTTTTCAAAAACGACCTAACTCTCGCATTTAATACAGTTCCGCAGCCAACTTTCAATAAAAATGTTGATTTATTAATTCAAAATCTTTTTTCCAATACTGAAGATGGCTTTTTAAATGTCATTTTTGCTGATAAAGAAAAGCAAATTGAACGAATTTATACCATATTTGAAGATATTGTAAAAAACAGAAATCTCAATAAAAATATTGAGTTTACACCAATTCATCTTTCTATACACGAAGGTTTTGTTGATAAGGATTTAAAAACGGCTTTTTATACGGATCATCAAATTTTTGAGCGATACCATCGGTTTAAATTAAAAGAAAATTTTGTAAACAAGGAAGCGCTGACTCTAAAGGAGTTTTCGGACTTAAAACCTGGAGATTTTATAACGCATATCAATCATGGAATTGGTCGGTTTAGTGGTCTTGAAAAAATTGAAATCAATGGCAAACAGCGGGAAGCGATTCGTTTAATTTTCAAGGACGATAGTATTTTACATATCAGCATTCAATCTTTACATAAAATTTCTAAGTATTCGGCAAAAGATGGAGCACAGCCAACTTTAAACCGTTTAGGATCACAAACCTGGACGAATTTAAAGAATAAAACCAAGCAAAAAGTTAAGGATATTGCCAAAGACCTTATTCGACTTTACGCAGAGAGAAGGGCAAAAGAAGGTTTTAGTTTTTCGCCCGACACTTATTTGCAACATGAATTAGAAGCTTCATTTATTTATGAAGACACGCCTGATCAGGTTAAAGCTACTGCCGATGTGAAAAAGGATATGGAGAAAGAATATCCAATGGATCGACTTGTATGCGGAGATGTTGGTTTTGGAAAAACCGAAATTGCCATTAGAGCAGC
>JACAAW010000105.1 GCA_013377115.1 Bacteroidota bacterium
GCTTTTCGAGGTTTAATTTTTGCTTTTATTGGAATGGTTTTTCCATCATAAATAAACTGATAACTCAAAGGCGAAACTAAAATGGGGAATTCTCCTTTTAATTTATTTTCTGCTTTTTCACCTTCAAATCCCAGATAGCTGTATTTTCCATAATGAGGAATCTTCGCTTTTAAAGCCGGAATCATCAATTTATTGGTACTTCCAAAAAACACATTGGTTTTCTCTTTGTTTTTGACATTTGAAAAAACATAAACCAAAGCGCCAGTTTTCTTTAAGGATTCGGATTGTGCAATTATTTCCTTTGACAAACTTTCTTTGTATTCATCGAAAACATTCAAGTTTGCCGCAAATTTATTTTCGAAACCAACAATCCAAGTTCCTTTTTCTGGAAGTTCTTTTAAATCAGAATCGTATTTTATTTCCAATTTCCTGCCTTGGGAAACTTGACTTTCTTTCCATTGTGCCGCAAATTCTTCATATTCCTTGAGAAATGGACTACTTTTTGGCAAAACCATAACCGCATCAACATCGCCATAAATCTGAGTCAAGGATAAAGGAACCTCAGCTTTATCCAATCTTCTGAAAACATTGAATTGTGGATCAATTTCAATTTTGGCTGGTCGCTTTTCGAAGGTAAGAACAAATTTTTCTTGTCGTTTTGAAACTGAAATCGTTTTCATGGTTACATTTTCCTCTCCTTCATAATAAATCGCAATCGGAACATTTAACAGAAAAGGATCTTCTTTCTGAATTTGAGAAATTGTAAATTCCATTTCATATTGAGTATTTTTTTCGGCAACTTTTGCATCTGATAGCTTGAAACTTGGAGCCCCAGTTCGCATTGTCCATTGGTCAAAAAATGGTTTTAAATTCTTGCCAGAAGTTATTTCGAATGAACGCCTTATATCCTCGAAAGATGCCGATTTGAATTTATTATCGTTATAAAATTTCGAAAACGATTTCTTAAAATTTTCATCTCCTACTTCACTTCTAAGCATTTCATACATCATCAATGTTTTTCCATAACCAATAGCTTCGTCAATAGAATTGGTCCTGGATTGGAATTTATTTATTGGAAAATCATTGGATTCATTTACAAAATCAGTGAACTTTTGTAAAGTGCTTCTGCGATATTCCGCTCCCTGACCTTGCTGTTCCTTCAAAAGATGATCGGCCATATAGGCTGTAATTCCTTCGCACCAATTACCTGTTTTATAATTAACATAAACAGAGTTTCCCCAGTAGTTGTGAAGCAATTCGTGAGGATAAGAAGAAGTAATGATGAATGGAAAACGAATGATTTTCTCACCAAGCAAGGTAAAAGAAGGCATTCCGTAACCCGTTTCCCAGAAATTCTCAACCAAAGTGAATTTCGAATATGGATAAGGACCAATTAATTTCTCGTACATCGCAAGGTACTTGATAGTTGCGTCAAGATACTTTTTGGCTAAATCAGCATCAGGTGTTCTCAATACCGCTTGCACCAAAACGTTTCCTTCTTTCTTATTGTATTCTGTCCATTTTGCTGCAGTAAGATAAATCTCATCCGAAGGAAAAGGCATATGATATTTAATAATTTTCTTGTCATTTAATTTCTCGTTTTGAATTCTTTCTCCTTGAGAAATAACTCCATAAGCAGAGTCAATTTCAGTTGTTAAATCAAAGGTGAAAAACTTTTCATTGAAACTTGGATACCAAATGGTACTATTGCATAGGTAAGTACCAACTTCTGAAATTACTCCTGAAGTTTCACTGAAGCCTCGAGCATAGTCAGCAACTGCGGTTTTAATCCCACCATCAATTTTTCCGGAATATTCAAATGGAATTGTAAATTGTGGATTGAAATTAGCTGGCATTTTAACAAAATACCTCATAGGCTTTGCTCCACCGGAAGTATCAGAACTGTATCCATTTATTGCCTTAAAACTAAATCCGCCAGAAGGAGATTTCAATACAAAATCCGAATTGAGAATGAATGAAAAATCTCCATCAGTATTGTCCAAAAAAGTTGGAGGAAATGTAACACTATCAACTACATTCATTGTTTGGGCTTTAACATTAATTTTTGCATAGATTGCATGATGAATGTTCTGAGCAAAGCAATTTAAAATAATAGTCGAAAAAAATAAAACAAGAAATTTAACCTTCATAATTTAAAATTTAAACGATCGAAAAATTAATCTCGTTTTCGCACATTGATTACCTGAGAAAAACTCTTTTTCCCATCAGAATTTGTTGCAGTTAGGGTAACTTTATATTGCCCAGCTTTGGCATAAGTATGATTTGGTTCTTTTTCTTTTGATGTGGTATTATCACCAAAATTCCATAAAAAAGAAGTGGCATTTTTCGAATTATTCCTGAAAAACAAAATATTAAGGGCAACTTTATCATTCCAAAATGAGAATCCAGCAGTTACAGGGGCTATTTTCTCTTTTTTCTTAATATTTAACGAAATCGATTTTTCATTTTCACCATTAGATCCTATTGCTTTTAAAACCACCTTAAAATCGCCGCCTTTTGCATATGTGTGGGATGGATTTGTATCCGTTGAAACGGCAGAACTATCGCCAAAATTCCATATATAGGATGTCGCATTTTGCGAGTTATTTTTAAAAATAACTTCACTAGTAGATTTGATTGTATCAATCGTAAAAGAAAAATCTGCAATTGGTTTCAATATTTTTGTAGTGTCAACATTTTCGGTTTTTTTATCTGTTGAAGGAGAACCGCAACCAAAAAAAGAAAAACTTGTTAAAAGAATAACTGCCGAAATTCCAGCAAACGTAAAAATTGATTTCTTCATTTTTTTTATTTAATAGTAAAAAGATTATTGTTAATTCTAGTGCAAAAAAATCTAGAGAAGTCATTTATTTGACTTCAAATACACAGTAAATCAGAAAATTAATAGTAAATACTTTTTATTTCCAATTTGCAATAGCATGAGAATTATAATGCCATGAGCCATCAAATTCTAACCAATAAGCAACACCTGTGTTTATTCCCATAGGATAAATCTCCACTCCGGAACTATTTGGTGCTTTGCTCGGTGGAGCTTGAATCACATTGGCTTGAGCAGGTTTGGCAGATTGAATTAAAAAAGCAGTACTGGCTATTACAATACTTAATCCAATGCATACAGCTAAAAATCTTTTAATAAAAAGGTCATTTCTTAACATAATTGAAATTTTAAGGTTTATAAATGAGTTAATAAAATTAAGTATTATTTTCTTCTTTTCCAAAAATAGCCAATCCGCCCATCGAAGTTTCTTTATATAAACTTGGCAAATCATGACCAGTTTGCTCCATGGTTTCAACAACTTTATCAAAACTAATATGGTGGTGACCATCGGAAAGAATAGCATAAGCACAGGCATCTAATGCGCGCTCAGCACCAAATGCATTTCTCTCAATGCAAGGAATTTGGACTAAACCACAAACGGGATCGCATGTAAGTCCTAAATGATGCTCCATCCCAATTTCAGCAGCATATTCAATTTGGCCATTTGTTCCTCCAAACAAAAAAGTAGCTGCTGCCGATGCCATCGAACATGCGGCGCCAATTTCTCCTTGACATCCCACTGTAGCTCCAGAAATGGAAGCATTTGTTTTTATTAAATTTCCAATTAAGCCGGCAATGGCAAGTGCTTTAATTATTCTAGATTCTGGCATTTCATAATCAACGTGCATATGGTACAAAACTGCTGGTAAAACACCACTAGAACCACAAGTTGGAGCAGTTACCACTTTTCCTCCGCCTGCATTTTCTTCAGAAACAGCTAAGGCAAAGGAATACAATCTTGTTTTTCTTTTTAAAGTTCCAGCAAATCCATTAGACCGCAAATGATATTGCATTGCTTTCCTCGAAAGATGAATTGATCCTGGCAATACCCCTTCGGTTTCCAATCCACGCTCTAAACATGTTTTCATTTCTTTCCAAACAAGAACTAAATATTCCCAAAGTTCAGGAGCTTCATATTTTTCAACAAATTCCCAAAATGAAATCCCATTTTTTTCAACATAAGCAAGGATTTCATCCATTGTTGAAATAGAATAAACTTGGTTGGTATTCGGTTTTTTTTCGGAATATAAATCGCCACCACCTATACTATAATCAACTTTTGAATTTTGAATAGTTCCGTTTTCATCCAGAGTTTCAAACTTCATTCCGTTGGTATGAATGGGCAGAACTTCTTCTGGTTTCCATATAAATTCGGTAATAGCTGGAATAAAAGCCCCGCTAATCGCTACATCCGTTAAGTGTCCCTTACCTGTCGCAGCTAAACTGCCATAAAGCGTAACACGAAAATGTGTACAAGCAGGATTTTCGATTCGAAATAATTCAGCAGCTTTTCTCGGACCCATTGTATGGCTGCTTGAAGGACCTAAACCAATTTTGTAAATGCTACGAATGGATTCCATTTTCGATAATTTAATAAATTAATTCAAGGAAAATAAGTGTTCTTTTAACCATATTGAGAAAAAATGCGATTATTAATCTATTTACAAAAAAAAGAATTTTCCCTCTTTTAGATTCCTCATTTCGCTTCACTCCATTCGGAAAGACATGACTTTTAGGTGTATAAGGGAGAGAGAGCATTCGCAGTGCTTTTGGCACTGCGAATGCTCTCTCTCCTTCTCCCAATAACCTAATAACATTGTCATTCCGAACGAAGTGAGGAATCTCTTTTATACTAGTATTGTGTGACATTTATTAATAACTAAAGAACTGTTAACAAACCTTTTTGAGCTTTGTGGTCTTATTTTTTATAAAATTTCAATTCCAAACCAGTTTCTGATAACTCTGCATAAGAAAAACTTTTTACCCATTCTCCTAAGTTAATATATCTCGAGGTTTCAGAAATTTTAATATCTAAAGGCAAATGTCGATGTCCGAAAATAAAATAATCGAAATGTTCTTCTTCAGATTTCTTCTTACAATATTGAATTAACCTTTCTTTCTCTTCACCGAGAAAAACTTCATCGGTGTCACCATTTGCAACTCTACTGCTCTTGGAAAAATACAATCCCAACCACATTCCAAAATTTGGATGCAATCTGGCAAACAACCATTGACAAATTTTATTTGCAAAAATCGCTTTAATGAATTTATATCCATAGTCTGCGGCACCCAGTCCATCGCCATGTGCAATATAAAAAGTTTTTCCAAAAATTTCTTTTACAATTGGCTTTCTGAAAACCTCGATATTCAATTCTTTTGTCAAATAATCAAACATCCACATATCATGGTTTCCAGTAAAATAATGAATTATTATTCCTGAATCAGTTAGTTCGGCAAGTTTACCCAAAAGTCTCACATATCCTCGTGGAACAACGGTTTTATATTCAAACCAAAAATCGAAAATATCTCCCAACAAATAAATTTCGGTAGCATCCAGCTTAATTTCATCCAGCCATTTCACAAAATGCTTTTCACGAATCAAGCTGCTTTCAGCATCAGGAACGCCCAAATGACAATCAGAAGCAAAATAAATTTTTCGTGCTTTTCCGTTGGTTTCTATTTCAGGTATATTATTCAATATTTTTTATCTGTTTAAACGGATTGATTTGGTTTAAATTAAATGTGAATCTTATTTTCTCAGCAAATTTCATGTTTGAATAACCGTAAGCATTTTTAATATTTTCAGAACAAAGCAAAGGTAAATAAATATCACAAATGTTCCTAAAAATAGAAATTTGAATTCCAGCATCGAATACAAAACTTGACTTGCTCGCAACTGATTGATTTTCAAAAAATCCTAAATCAGCAAAAATATTAATAGGAACTTTTATTGGAAGTGATGCTTTTAAATTCATTGAACCCAACCAATCCCAAGTTTGGCCTAAAACTGTAGGCGTTTTAAATGCTCCATCATTTTCAACAAATTGTTGCCCAGCTAAGCCATTCGTTTCGGAACGACCTAAAAAGTAATTATCAAATTTGTAATCACGTCGCCCATCCTGCCCTGTCAAACGAAAACGATAATCAATTTCACTTGAATTGCTGATTTCATCCAGAATAAATTTTCCAGCAAATAAACGAATGTCCAAGCCTTTATTTTTCTTATAGTAGGTTATTCTATAATTCAGCGTTGCCGAAGCTTTCACCATTTTATCAGTTTGTTCAACATTTACATTGAAATTAAATGGATTGATTATTCTTGAGTTTGAATACTGATAAAGAAAATCATTTAAGTATCTGCTTGAACTCTTAACCTTACTCACATATTCTAAGCCTACTTTATCATAAACCAGTTTTTCCTGATTGATATTTAAATTTCTAAAACGGAAATTCGATTTAATATGGCTTCGAGCATTTTTATTTTTGAATTCAAAATTTATTTCAGGAGCAATTTTATTAAAATTCAAACTTTTCTTATCGAAGTCATAATTATATTGGCTTGCAGCAAGTCCAATTCGAATTGCTTGAAAAAAATTGTTTTTTGAAAAAATAGTTGCTCCAATATTGGCAGAACCCACCAATTCTTTTGTCTTGGTTCCATACATCGGGACAAATAAATAATCAATTGCTTTTGGAAAAATAGGATTGCTGTAAATCGAAATTCCTGGCATCCATTTATCATAATAATTCCAACCAATTACTGGAAAAAATAGAATTTGACTTTTATTTGGATCATCAATTGCCCACAATAATTGTAGTTTAACGGGTTCTACTTTTCTGAATAATCCTTTAGTTTTGATGGTATTATTTTTTCTATTAATTTCTGGAATAAAATAATCTGCATCTATTTTCACTTTATCTACATCGATATAATGCAAGGTAAAAGTTTTTTTTCCTTTAAATCCTTCATACCATTTTGTTGAACTGATTTCACCATTTTTTATTCCCGACAAACAAAACGGAGCAACCACATCTCCTTTGTTTTTTATTTTAATTTTATAACAATAGCCCATTTCATTTTCGGTGGTGGTTCCCTTTTTTATTGAAGCCACTTTATAATCAACTTTTGTTGTTGTATTTATCAAAGTATCGAAAAACCAATTGAGATTTTTCCCAGTTTGCTGTTCCAATACATTTTTCAAATCCTTTGGATGGGGATGTTTGAATTTCCATTGATTGAAATATTCTTGCATTGCTTTATCAAAATCTTCTTCGCCTAAATATGATTTCAAATAATCAAAAAAAGCTGCAGATTTCATATAAACAATGGTTCCGTAATTGGTCGAAGAATAAATATCCGACTTACCTTCAATTGGTTGATCTTTATGATTCAGCGCAGAAAAGAGGTAAGCGTAATAATACATTAATCTATGTGGGAATTTTCCCAAACCAAAAATATTTTTCCTCTTTGGCGCATAAGCACTTAAAATGGAGTTTTTCGGATATTTAGTTTGCAGATAGCGACTTTCGTAAAACGAATTCACGCCTTCATCCATCCAGGGATGATCTCGTTCGTTGCTTCCAAGAATTCCAAAAAACCAATTATGTCCAACTTCATGCATAATAACCTGTTCCAACTCAAAATCAGAATTTGCGTTTCCAATTATTGTAATATTTGGATATTCCATTCCACCACCGGCGCTTAAAGCTCCTTCAACAGCAGTTGCATGATTGTAAGGATATTCGCCAATCCAATTTGAGTAATAATAAACCGCATCATTAACATAGGATATGCTTTTCATCCAATATCCTGCATCAAGGTCCGTAAACATGGTCCAGGTAGTTACTTTTCTTTTAGAATCTGGCAATTCAACTTCGCCTTTTAGAACATTCCAGCGTTTGTCAGCGAACCAAGCAAAATCATGCACTTTATCCTGATGAAAATGGAGTGTTTTTAATTTTTTATCTGACTCTGGAAAAGACAAATCGTTTGGATGAAAATCCTTCTTCAAACGGGTTTGTTTTGCTTTTACATTAAGCCATTCCAATTCAGTTTCGCCATTAACTAAATCGCCAGTGGCTCCAACAACATAATTTCTTGGTAAGGTTACCGACACATCAAAGCTTCCAAATTCTGAATAAAATTCGCCTTGATTCAAATATGGCATCATATTCCAACCATTTAAATCATAAACGGCAGGTTTTGGAAACCACTGAGTAATTTGATATGATTGGCCAATATGACCCAACCTCGAAAATTTTCCTTCCGGAATTTTTACATGGAAAGGCGTTTTTATCAGAATATTCCCAGATGGTAAAAGCGGTTTATCAAGTTTTAAGACACAAATATCAACATTATCTTTATAATAAGACCAGCTCACAGGAGCATCATCAATTTTAAAATCAAGATTGTCAATAAAACCTAATTTTTCAGGTTTTGCAAAATACAGAACCGTATTTTTTGCATCTAATAAATCCTTAGACAAGGCAGTTTCGCTATTGCTGTATGCATTGGGCCATAAATGAAAGTAAATTTCTTTAAGCGTGTCGGGAGAATTATTGATATAGGTAATTTCTTCAAAAGCATTTAGCTCATGAAGTGAATCATTTAAACGGACTGTAATATTAAAATTGACCTCTTGCTGGAAATATTTCTTTTGCGAAAACACTGAAGCAAAGCATAACAGATTTAATAAAATAAAAATAATCCTGGCTTTTCTTAGCATCTTATTGAGTCAAATTTATTTCTTCTTAACCATTTTTTCGACTAAAGAAGCAAGTCTTTCAAAATTCAAACCACGCTCAACAATTTTTCCTTGCTTATCAATCAATACAAAATGAGGAATTGATTCAACTTGATAAAGTTTCGAAGCAACACAATCCCAATATTTTAAATCACTAACCTGAATCCAGGTGATTTTATCTTGCTTTATGGCTTTTACCCAATCTTCTTTTGTTTTATCGAGTGAAACACTATAAATTTCGAATCCTTTGTCCTTATATTTTTTATAGAGTGAAACTAAATTCGGACTTTCTTTTCTGCATGGTGCGCACCAAGATGCCCAAAAATCTAACAAAACAACTTTACCTTTTAATGAAGAAAGTTTAATTCGTTTTCCTTCAGGTGTTGGAAGTTCAATTTCAGGGGCTTTTGCTCCAATTTCTAAACCTTCTGCTCCAGCTTTTAATCTTGCCATGGTCGATTTAAATTCCATTACTTTTTTATGCAAATCAATTGTATGAGGACTATTTGGATATTTAGACATCAAACCATTATCAAGTTTTACCCAATATGCGAATTCATTTTCTTTATTCGGGCTAATTAATTGTTGATTTCCAAACAATTGATACAAAGCAATAATCGAAGCCAATGAAGTAGGATTTTTATCAACGAAATTCATCACATATTTTTGTTGATTGCTAAAAATAGTTTCGAATACAGAATCCAATGCAGCTTTAATTTCAACGAATTTTGGACTGCTTTGACTTTTCTCAAGAACGTTTCTCAAACTATCAACTCGCGAATAGCTTTTTCTGGTTTTATCGTTTAATTCAGCAATTAAATCAGAACCAGCAGAACCCTTTACACTGTAAGAATTGGTCAATTCACGTGCATCACCAGTAAATTCGATGGTTTCACCTTTTTCACAAAGTAAGGTTACAAAATTATCTTGCTTGATTTTGATTACATAAAATCCGGTTTCTTTTGGTTTAACATTAAAATAAAATTCGCCATTTTCATCAGTGATGCATGAATCAATATTTACAATCGCTTCAGTCGTTAATTCAGCTAAATAAACACTGTCTTTCTTGGTACTAGAAAGTTTTCCATTGATTACAAAATTATCATCACCGGCAGTTTTTGGTTTGCTATTACAAGCAATTAGGAATGCTAAAGATAAAATGGGGAATAAAAATGCGAATCTTTTCATAAATAAATTTTAATTTTTAAACAGAAATCTTTTGATTTTATTGCAAAATTAGGAAAAATAATTTACAACCATTTTCTCCTTTTGAAATAAATCAACATTAAAACTACACTGGCAATACAAACAGACCAGAAAAACAAATATCCATATTGCCATTTTAATTCGGGAATATTTTCAATGTTCATTCCGTAAACTCCAGCGAAAAATGTAATGGGCATAAAAATCGTAGCAATAATCGCAAGAACCTTCATCACAGCATTCATTCTATTGCTAGTATTGCTCATATAAACATCCATCAATCCTGAAAGAATATCTCTTTGCGATTCAACCGATTCAATAATATGAATAATATGATCATAAATATCTCTGAAAAATATGGCCGATGAATCTTGAATCAGTTCACTTTCTTTCCGCTCCAATTTACTCACCGCTTCTCTTAAAGGAAAAACAGCCTTTAATAACATTACAAGTAAACGCTTCATTTTTTGAATTTCTTGCAATGTTTTTCCTGTGGTGTCTTTCAAAATTTTTTCTTCAAGTATTTCAATTTTATCTTCAATTTCTTCGAGAGCAAAATAGTAATTATCAACAACCGTATCAATTAACAAATAAGCAAGGAAATCGCAACCATTTTTTCGAGCTTTGCTTTTTCCATTTAAAATTCTTTCGATGTTTTTTTGAAATAATTCGTTTTTATTTTCATGGAAAGAAATTAGGTAGTTTTTTCCAACAATAAAGCTTATTTGTTGAACATCCATAATATTTTTAACTGAAATACTGCCAGATGCCTTTAATGTGACGAAAAAATAATCATCATAATCCTCAAATTTTGGACGTTGCTCAGCATTGACAATATCTTCAAGAACCAAAGGATGAATATTAAATTCTTTACCTATCTGTTCGATACTTTCAATTTCGTGAATACCGTTAATATTGATCCAATTCATATAGTTTTTATCAACCAATGAATTTAATTCCATAATATCAGCACAGTTATGAAATTCTGCTGTCTCTGAATTGTATTTTAAAAGTGAAATATCGATTTTTTCTGAGCGACTTTTTCCAATATGAACAAGTGAACCCGGAGGCAAACCACTTTTCTTGGATAATTTGGTATTACTGGTTTCTGACATTTTTTATTTTATTTTTTTAATCCAGGTTACAATGTCTTCAACCACTTTTTGGCTGACATTTGCCTCTTTTTGGTATTCTTGTGGAATTGACTTCTCACTTCCTTCAATAAATAAATGGTTTAAATCTGGATAAGAAATAAAACTAACATTCTTTTTCTTTTTTAATGCGGTTTTCCATCCATCAAAATCAGTCATCGTAACTTGATAATCTCTTTTTCCTTGAAGGATTAACATTTTCAATGAAAGACTCTGAGCAACTTCCTTTTGCTTGTAATTATTCAAATCTAACCAATAGCTGGAAGGCAAATTCAACGGCAATTCTGAAGCAGAAGTGGCTAAATTGAAATCTTTTGAATGTAGTTTTTCAATTTGTGTCTTCAATTTATCAATTTCAACTTGCTCCTCTTTTGAAATTCCATCTAAGGAAAAAATGTAGTTATATTGTTCAATTAAAAGTTCTTCGAGCGGGCGTGAATTTCCAGCCATCATAATAATTCCTTTTAATGATGTATTCTTACTTGCAATTCTGGGAGCTAACATTGCACCCAAACTATGGCCCAAAACAAAAATCTTAGAAGTATCAATATTTGGAAAAGTTTTCGCCAAACTAATTGCGGTTTTGGCATCCTCAAGAACTTCTTCATCCACAGTTAAATTTGCAATTTCTTTAAGTTTTGTACCGTAAACTTTTGTCCTTTTATCAAAGCGAATTACAGCAATTCCATTACTGGCTAATCCTGCTGCAATATCTCGAAAAGGTTTGTTTGGGCCAATGGTTTCATCCATATCATTTGGTCCAGAGCCATGAATTAGTATTACAATTGGAACATTTTTTAATCCCTTGGGCATTGATAGAATTCCTGGCAATTGATATTCGCGTGAATCAATTGAAATTGGTTTTTCTTCATATAAATCAGGTTTGGAATAAGATGGTGCTTTTGCAAATACCATTTGCTCTGCCGGAACAAAATAAAGACCTCCAATTTTTCCAATTTTATCAAAGGACAAGCGCATTTTTAATTTCACTCCCTCAAAAACACAAGTTGTGATAATTGTTTCAAATTTTCCAGATTTTTCGGTGGTAACATTTTCCACTTCTTTAAAATCACCCGTTTGTTTAATTAAACCGGTCCATACGCTTCCAAGTTTCTCCTTAGAAAGCTGTGTTTTCAATTCAGGTGAAAAATAGCTGAATGCAGTATCAAATTTATTGCTTACTAAGGCATTTAAGAAAATACTAGAAATTTTAATATTCTCATTTGTATTTTGAGAAAATAATTTCAGAGTAAAAAATGCTATTACGATTATCAAACCAATTCTTTTCATATTCAGATATTTTGTAAAAAACACTACCAAATTTAATAAAAAAAGCCGATTGCTCGGCTTAATATTTTTATAATGCTGCAATTAGTTCTTTTATTATCAGCGTCATCTTCGGTTCCGCAATACTGGCGACATCAATAACATCTTTGTGAGTTACCTCAACAATTTTTCCGGTAACACCCAAATCCGTAATAATAGAAATTGCAAAACAAGGCAATCCCATATGACGAGCAACAATAATTTCTGGAACGGTTGACATTCCAACTGCATCAGCTCCAATTACGCGCATATATCTGTATTCGGCAGGGGTTTCAAAACATGGTCCGGTAACAGCTGCATAAGCTCCTAATTGGTATTTAATATTATTTTCTTTGGCAATTTTTATAGCCATTTCTATCATAGGTTTATCATAAGTTTCGCTCATATCAGGGAAACGTGGACCTAATTCGGGATAGTTCTTTCCTATTAAAGGATTGGTTGGCATCAAATTTATTTGATCATTGATAATCATCAAATCACCAACTTCAAAATCTGGATTTACACCACCACTGGCGTTAGAAACAATCATTCTTTCAACTCCAATATATTTCATTACTCTAACAGGAAAAGTAACTTCCTGCATATTATAACCTTCATAAAAATGGAAACGGCCTTGCATCGCCACTACATTTTTTCCTCCCAAAACTCCAAAAATCAATCTTCCTTTATGGCCTTCTACTGTGGAAACAGGAAAATTAGGAATTTCTTCGTATGATAATGAATGTTTAATTTCGATTTCGTTTACCAAACCACCTAAACCGGTTCCCAAAATAATTCCCAACTGTGGCTTCTCTGAGATTTTACTTGTGATAAATGCTGCTGTTTGTTTAATTTTTTCTAACATATTTGATTATTTCATTATTAAATTCATCGTTTTCTATTGTATGGAAAACAATTTCTATTGGTACATAAAAAATTGGCAAACCTTTTAAAGCCTCTAATAGCTCGGGTTTATCCATTCGCATGGCATCTTTTTCGGTCGTAATTATTATTTTATTTCGACTTGCAATATTATCAAATGTTTCTCTAATTTTCACTAAATCTTTTACAGAAAATTTATGATGGTCAGGAAATTTTATGGAAGAAAACTCTTCACATTGCCGTCTCAGATGCTCTTCGATAGGATAAATATTAGCAATTCCGGCAAAAAACAAAATTGCATACGATTTATTAACCTCTGGTCGATTTTCAATGCCGGGCATTTCTATCATATCGCAATAATCAATATAACTGTAATATAGTTTTTGATGAGGCAATGGATTGATTTCTGCTTCTATTGTTTTACGTAAAATTGGCGAAAAGACTTTTGGTGTTTTTGTAACGACAATGATATCAGCGCGTTTGTATCCACCTCGAAATTCGCGCAAGGTTCCTGTAGGCAACATATAATCGCTCGAAA
>JACAAW010000106.1 GCA_013377115.1 Bacteroidota bacterium
TTTTCCAATAAATATTTTTTCATGCTGTTGACTTCATCGTAATTTTTCTGACCATGATCGCCACTTAAAAGAAAACGTTTAACTTTTTTATTTTTATAAAGTTCAATTGCTATATCCATGCGGTCTTTCAAGAAATCGGAAGGATAACCGGATTGTGAAACCTTTGCACCCAAAACTAAAGCCGTGTAACAAGGCGGCACATCCTTCACTTTATCGTAAATAAATTCTTTGCTTTTATTGGAAACCACAATATTGATAATAAAAGTAAAAACAATAGATAAAAGACAAAATAGCAGAAAGTACTTTAGATATTTTTTTGTGTTTTTATTGAGTTCCATTATTTTAATAGCTTTTCTGCATAATAAAAATTAGGGTAATTATTTGCAATATTGTTCTTTTTGTTTAGATACATCAATACCTAACTCTTTAGCTATATTAAAATCTTTACAAGCACTTTCTTTTTGATCTATTTTAATTTTAGCTAAACCCCTATTAAAATAATTTATTGGATTTCGTGGATTAATTTCTATCGATTTTGTCAGGTCTTCAATAGTTCCGCTATAGTCATGAATTTCTGCTTTAATAAGTCCTCTAAAAGTATAGGCATCTGGTTCATCTGGATTAAGTTTTATAGAGGAGGAAAAATCGTCAATAGATCCTTTATAATCAAGTAAGTTAGCCTTAGCTAAACCTCTGTTATAATAAGCCTCAGGATCATTAATATTAATTTCTATAGCTTTGGCATAATCTTCAATAGCACTTTTATATTCATATAGTCCAGCTTTTGAATTTCCCCTTAAAATATAGGCTGATCCATTATTAGATTGAATTTCAATAGATTTGGAAAAATCGTCAATAGCTCCTTTATAGTCTTCAATTTTATGTTTAGAGCGTCCCCGATTATAAAATGGATATGAATCACTTGGATTGATTTCAATAGCTTTTGAAAAGTCTTCAATTGCCCCTTTATAGTCTTTTATTTTATCTTTAGAAAGCCCCCTGTTGTTTAACGCTGCTACTTCTTTTGGGGAAAATTGTAAAGCTTTTGTATAGTCTTCAATTGCCCCAGCATAATCTTGCAAATTATCTTTTGCCAAACCTCTATTATAATAAGCTTTTATATTTTCAGGCTCAATTTTTATAGCTTTTGTATAGTCTTCAATTGCCCCAGTATAATCTTGCAAATTATCTTTTGCCAAACCTCTATTAAAATAAGCTCTTACATTTTCAGGCTCAATTTTTATTGCGTTTGTATAATCCTCAATAGCCCCCTTATAATCTTGCTGCCTTACTTTAATCTTTCCATTTTTGATATATTCTTTACTTGTTTGGCAATAACCATTAAGTATAGTTGCAAATAGAGAAATAAAGAATAGAAAAGGTTTCATTTTTAATATTAAAAGAGTTGCAATTTACAAATAAAATAAGTTAAGCAATTATTATTATATCCGTTATTTTTTTTCCTGAAATCCCAAACTCACCTTCGAGCCGATTGATTCAATATTAATATTGAACCTTTTCGAAAAAACAGTATTGTAAATATCCTTGTAACTTATTTTTAATGCTATTGAAGGTTTTTCTATTGCTGAACTTTCTTGATTTAAAGAACTTTTTACTTTTGGTCCGAACATATTTAAATAATAAATCGGTGAGCCAATCTCTATGGTGTCCTTTGCTGAAATAAAATCAACTTCCTCTTTATTAATGAAATTCTTTTTGTTGGAATCGTAAATGCCTTGAATTAAGGCTTCAATTTTGCCGGCTTCAAAAATCCATTCAATTTCAATTTGCTTTGCAGCGCCCATGCCAATATTGGTAAGTTCTAAATAAGTTGGACTCGTGTTTTTGTCTTTCACTTTTTGTTTAACTCTTATCGGTAAAACAAACGGAAGTCGATTGTCAGCAAAAGTAAATTCTGTCATGGTGAATGTTGCTTTTACAGGATAAAGATCTGGTTGGTTTGCTGCTTTTTTATCGTTTTTAATTTCTATGAGCACTTTTAGAATTAAAAACATTGTGATTATCAAGGCAATTGCTCCGATAATTAAAAAGAGTTCTGTCATTTCTGCTATTATTTCAAATTATTTTCTACTTTTAAAATGTAAAAGTATCAATTTTTTTTGGAGTTTTATTTTCGAGAAAAAAATGTCTTAACAAATTAATTTCAATTATTTAATACGAGTTTAAACAATAATTATGAGATTTAAAACAAAAATTTTAATCACTTTTCTGGCTTTTTTATTTATTTCAAAGTATAGTTTCTCGCAAAATTGTGAGCAAGGAAATTGTAATGATGGAAAAGGAATTTATACCTGGCAATCCGGCGAAAGATATGAAGGCGAGTTTAAAGATAGAAAAAGTCATGGGAAAGGAATCATGGTTTGGCCAAAAGGCGATCGGTATGAAGGCGAATGGAAGGATGGGGCGCAAAATGGGAAAGGAAATTACTTTTGGGCAAATGGAGATAGCTATTCTGGCGAATGGAAAGCTGGAAAGAAAGAAGGACATGGCATAATGAACTGGGCTGATGGAAACAAATTCGAAGGGCACTGGAAAGATGGTCATATTGATGGAAAAGGAATTATGAGCTGGAAAGATGGTGGCAAATATGAAGGCAAATGGAAGGGTTTAGTAAAAGAAGGGAAAGGAATTTATTATTCGGCAAATGGTGATAAATATGAAGGTGGCTGGAAAAACAATAAAAAGGATGGAAAAGGTATCATGAAATGGGCTTCTGGCGAAAAATATACTGGCAATTGGAAAAATGGAGAGGAAGACGGAAAGGGAATCATGAAATGGACCAATGGTGATAAATATTCTGGTAATTGGAAGGATGGCAAACAGGATGGAAAAGGCCGAATGAAATGGGTAAATGGCGGAAAATATATGGGCGATTGGAAGGAAGGAAAACGCAATGGTACTGGCTCTTATAAGCCTGTAAATGGGCAAAAACAAAGAGGTGAATTTAAAAACAATGAATTCATAAGTAAATAGTTTATGTTAAAATCATTTTCAATTTTAATAGTTCTTTTTTGCATTTATTTCATTCAATCTCTTTTTGGACAAAATTGCATCAGTGGCAATTGCGTTAATGGATATGGCACAATGGTATGGCCAAATAAAGAGAAATATACTGGCTATTTTAGAAATGGGAAGTATCATGGCCAAGGTGAGTATTTATGGCCAAATGGTCAGAGATATAAAGGTGCTTATATCAATGGAGTGCGAAATGGAAAAGGTATTATGTATTATCCATCAAAAGATCAATATATTGGAAGTTTCAAAAATGGGAATCAAAATGGGATTGGAACTTTTACCTGGAATTATGGACAGAAATATTTTGGTCAGTTTGTAGATAATAGGATGGAAGGAATTGGTTTTATGACATGGCCTGGTGGACAAAAATATGTGGGTGGTTTTAAAAACGACCTCAAAGATGGTGAAGGAACCATGACATTAGAAAATGGTCAAAAGTGTAGTGGCCATTTTAAAAATGGGAATTATATTGGGAAATAGAATTATTTGACTTTTTTTTAGAGAATTCTAATAAAAATAATAGTTAAAATTTTTCTTTTTTTAACTGTCTCAATACCAGAATTATAGTGTTGTTCTGTTTTCGAAAACAGTACATCAATTATAAAAATAATCCTAATATTCAGTTTAACTTTGAATTGTTGATATTAATAAAGTGTTTTAATGTCAGAGCAATTAGAAAACTAAATTAAATTGAATATGAAAATTGTTTTTTTACTTTCAAAGGCCATTGTTTCGATTATTATTTTATGGTTATCAATAGAAACTGGCAACGCCAATAACCTGGTTATTTCAGGTGGAACTAGAAATGTTCCTTATACATTAAATACTGTTACTTTCAATGTTGCTTGGGATAATAGTTGGAATGTAGCTGGTTTGCCCGCAAATCATGATGCTATTTGGGTTTTTCTAAAATATAGAGAATGTGGTCAAAGTGGCGAATGGAATCATGCTTTGCTCAGCACTACTATGACGGATCATACTTTTGGAGCTACAGTTACCTATGCGAAGCCAATTCTAACTACTGATAAATGGGGAAATCCAGGTGCTCATAATACAGGTGTGCTTATAAGAAGAAGTACTTTAGGAACAGGAACAACAAACGGAACAGTTACTTTAAAAATTGTTGGAGCCTCTAACGCTATTATTCTTGATCCAACAAAAGAATATGATATTGCCGTAATTGGTATCGAAATGGTTCAGGTGCAGTCGGGAAGCGCTTTTGCAGGAGATGGAAATGGTTCAACCTATAATTTCTCTGACATGATTTCAAGTTCACCAGTAAATTTTTCGTCAGAAGCAACAACATCAGTTAGAAATTATGCGGGAGCTTATAGTGTGAATGTTGCGGCTCAGTTTCCAAAAGGTTATGATGAGTTTTATTGTATGAAATATGAAATTTCACAAGGGCAATACGCTGATTTCTTGAATAATATTGGAGCTCTTGCAGGAAGTAGATATCCAAATGTTGCTTTGGCAAATATGTACAATTTAATTAATAATGCTGGCGTTTACACTGCAGCTGTTGGAGGTGTGGGTGATTGCACAGATAGAGCATGTAATTTTCTTTCGGCTAATGATGTTCTTACCTATTTGGATTGGGCAGCATTGCGTCCAATGACCGAATTTGAATTTGAAAAAGCATGCAGGGGTGCCTCAGGATATCAAGCAAATGATTTTGCATGGGCAGCTTCAGGTGCTGGAAATATTGTTGAATGTAAAAATGTGTCAGGTGCAACCTCTGGCGTTGAAATTTGTACAGATTTAAATGCTAATTGTAATTATAATTCAACAAATAGTATTATTGGCGCTGGAGGTAGTGGTTTTGGTGCTGGAATTCAAGGTCCAGTTGGTGTTGGAATATTTGCCAGAGATGCAACTCAAACTCGGGCAACAACTGGCGCAACTTACGGCGGAATTATGGAAATGTCTGGAAATGTTTCTGAACTAGCAATTCAACCTTATACCACAAATGGCTACCCTGGAACTCCTTCGCCTTATACAGGCTTATGGGGTGATGGTCAAATTTCTGCAGCAGGAATTTATAATGTCTTAAACTGGCCTCTTAATGGAACTTATATTTCGCGTCGGGGTGGTGGTTTTTTAACAACTCAAAATGAATGTACCATTAGTTTCCGAACACCAGGAAATAATGTTGATCTAACCGATTATATTAGCCGTTATTCTTCATCTGGAGGAAGAGGAGTTAGGTAGTTTTTGAAGTGTTATTCAAACTGAATAAAGTCTATTTAATTTGCTTGTAAATGTCACAAAATCGCATTTTTCATTTATTTTTCTTTTTGTTCTTTGTAATACAAGGTTCTTTTTGTATTGCTCAACCAGCAAATGATGAATGTTCCAATGCAATTGTTATTCCGATTAGTTCGGGTGGATTTGGTTTGGGTACTTTTTCAAGTCCAAATATTGATATTTCTTTGGCAACCATTGTTTTTGGTGAGCCATTTTACAGCTCATTAATCACAGCTGGAAATGATAAAAAATCGGTTTGGTTTAAATATACCCTAGCAACAAGTCGGGGAGTTAAAGTTGAATTAAAACAACCCGGAACAGCTATTGCACAAAGCGATGCCGGTTTCACAGTTTATAAAAGTTCAGTTTGTATGCCTACTTTGGCAGATATCATTCCTGCAAAACTTACACCTTTAAACAAATTTGGTAGTTCTTATAATCCTTGTTTATCCTCAGGAGATTATTATGTTCAAGTTAGTTCAAAGGTTGCAGCAAATGGACCCATTTTTATTGAAGTTACTACCAGCAATCCGGGAGTTTTAAATACCTATGATTTTAAAAATACTCGATATAATTTTGGTACAGCAAATTTGGGCTGGAACCAAATTACGTATGATGTTGGTTGTCAAACAATTGATAATGCTCTAGAAGTCTGTCCCGCTTTAGGTGCAAATTATACAGAATATGGGCAAACAACATGGATGACTTTTACTACCGATGCCCACATCGATTATTTGAGATTGGAAATGGGCGAAATGTACAATACTGGAAATTATAAGGTTGGCTACAATATCTATCAAGGCGATTGCTTCTCAAATCCTAGTGGATTAACTTTGGTTGATGGTTGTAATGTGCTGCAACAAACCTGGTTTTATAATCCTGATCCTCGAGAGAGTTGGCCAGGGAAAAATTATACTTGTTTCTTTCTGCCAAATACAACTTATAGCATTCAAATATTTTACAATAATTCTTATGCGAATACAGTAGGAGCTAGAATTTATGAACTTGGAGGTGCAGCAACTGATGCACCTATTCCTTCGGCTTTAGGCTCAGCTCCCGGAAATACAAATGCTTTGGGTGTATTGCCTTCAAGTCCTTCGGGTATTACAACAAATGGAAATGATTGGTTAGCCTGTAACTCAAAGATTATTAATAATGCATGCGGATCAGTAAATCCAGTATCTGGTATTATTACTTCTGGCGGAATTGATTATAAATTAAATACCTGGTATACTTTTACAATCTCAACTTCATCAAATATAAACATTAGCACTCCAAGCAATATTCTAAAAAGGCTTTATACTGGGAATGTTTTCGGGAATTGCAATCTTGCTTCATTTACTGATTTCACAACCTCTTCTTATGATATTAATTGCATGGCTCCTGGCACATACAGCATCCAAATGCTTGGAAAAATTGATACTACCAACCGAAATGCCTTAGATTATAATTTAAATCAACTTGGAAAACAAGCAAATATCAGCATCAATGTTAAAACCCAGCGCCCAAATAATTATTTTAGTTTGACGGATGTTTCATTAGCATTAGCGCAGCCTAGAGTTTATAAATTTAATGGTTTCGCAAATCTGGCAAACGGAGTTACGTATAATTCATCTCCTGATACTTTAGGCTGTTTAAATACTTTAATGCCTTCCGGTACTTATTGCGGAGCCAATACGAAGGCCGTTTATCGAGAGCTAAAAATTGGTTCAAATGGAATTTTAACTTTAGGAGGTGGTAACTATTATTTCCAATACAGATTGTATCGTGGAGATGCACAATCTCTTGCTAATGGTCAAAATGTATTTGCTTCAAATCAAACCATTACTGGACTTGCAGATATGGCTGGCTGTCAGGATTTGTATTGGTCTTACCCAAAAGTTTGTGTCACTCCTGGAACTTATACCTTGGTTAGTTTTGGAGATCAGGCTGATGTTGGATATTTTGATTCTCCTTGGGTGAAATTTGATTTATGTACCACAACTTTTTTTAATCCTTCTGCGCCAAATAACATGGGAAATATCACTGGTTCTTTTCCCGCAACAGGAACAATTGATTATTGGAGTTGTATTGATAACCCACTGACCATTGATGGCCAAGCTCCTTGCAATAGTTCAACAAAACAAATTTATCGGGAGTTTTATATTGCAACACCTCAATATCTAAATATTTCAACCACAAGTGGCTGTTTTAGATTGTTTACCGGTCAGGTGAGTGTTGGCGGAATTGCAAGTCTTTCCTCAAATATTCCAGGATATGGAAATTTGGGTTGTTTAACTTCATTCAGTGCAGACATCAACACATGTAATCCGAGAATTTTCCCTGCGGGTTGGTATACTGTTGTCTGTTATGGTTCGGGTGGTGTTTATGCTGGACCAAATTATATTAATGGTAATATTGGACAAAGCAACAATATTACAATTTCAATTTCCGCACCTGCCGTTATTCCTTCTCCACTGTACAATAGACCTTATAAAGCTTATGTTGCAAATGGTGGATTACCAATAGTTTGGGGTCCAAATTACGGAACAGCAGCAATACCGCAAACTTCGAAAACATATACTTTTGGAACGGAGCATTTTAATTGTGTAAACGATTTGCCGTTTAATGTTCATCCTGTGACTTCCTGCAATGCTACCGATAATCGAGTGGCCTATTATGTTTTTACTTTAAGCCAGGAATCATATGTGAATTTCTCGGGGATTCCTAATAGCATGTCCTCCAAAATATTTGAATTAAATGTCAGAACATCAGATTCTTTGTTAATGCCAACTTCAATTCCAATTCAAACTTGCATTAATGCCACCTGGTTAAACTGGGATAATTGGGGTTGGAATGGTGATATTGAGATCTGTCGAATGCAGCCTGGAACTTATACCTTGGTTGTTTTTGCTAATGATGCTGATATCAATACCACTTTAACTCCAGTGGCTTATGTTGATAAAGTTGAAAGTTCACGTTTTGATCATGCTAATAAGGCTTACGATTTTGATAATGTTCCTGGAGATAATTTGTTTCATTTCGGGAAAGTTGGAGATGTTAATCCATTAAATGCATTACGAAATCCAAGTGATGATTTTTTTACTTGTACAACAGGGGCTCAGCCAAATGATCCATCTAATTTTTGCTGGGATGGAGCATATCAAAACGGAGCTACAAATCCAACAGTACCTTATCCTATGCCAATCAATAAAGCCCACTACACAAATACTACTTCACCTCCAATTCGAAGAGATTTATGGTATACTTTTTCGGTTACTGGTCCTGGAAGAGTTTATGTGAATGTTAATAATAAAACTCCTGGAAAAACAACCCAATATCCCTTTTCAATTTATAAAAGTAATGTAAACGGAAGTATTCCTTTTGCAACAGTTGTGAGCACAGGACAAGTAGATTCTACTTTTCTGCAAGGTTTAACTCTAGTAACAACAACTTCTGCAAATAATAATACAGGAAATTCTAATTATTCTTGGTGGGGTTGTTCCAGTAATTCAAGCACTATTGATTTTTTTAGAGACCAATGCAGTGGTATGGTTACTGATAGATATTATGTAATTGTTGATCATCACTCACATTTAGAATTAAACAATGAAGTAGATGTTGGTATTAAATTTGAATCTTGGCCAATAATTCCAACAGTTTATGATCATTATTCACAAGCGAATTTAATAAACGGACTTGGTCAGGCCGCCCCTCCTTACACAAATATCACGCTAAGTAATGGTAATTATTCGGGTGCGTCAGGAAATTTTGCTTGTGCAACAAAGGACATTCCTGATCAAAATTCTTGTGGAACAAAAACATTATGGTATAAAATAGTTCTTGGAGCAACAGGAAAAATAAGGATAAATGCCACAATAACAGCTGGATTATCAACAAATACCAATTTTAATTCTAATGATGTTCAATTGTATCATTCCATTATTCCTGGAGATTCTACAATTGCAGGACTTGTTCCAATAAGTTTAAGTTCAATTACTTCTGGCGGATTGCCTTGGGGTGAGGCATGTATGAATCCAGGAACCTATTATATCATGCTGACTGGTTGCAATTACACCGTAGAAAGCGTGGTTCCAAATGTTCAATTAATTCAGGAATCTGGCGACTTTTGTTCAGATCCCGTACTTTTTACTATTAATAATGCTGCGACGGCAAGTGCTACAGTAAATATTAATTGCCATACTATGACTCCTGATTATGGCGAAGATGGAAGCAATATGGGCTGCCTTTTTGGACCATCTGGATATAAATCTACTTGGTACAAAATTACTGTAAATAGTCTTTTGAAAATGGATATTACGTTTCAGCTAAGTGAGAATACAACTGCTTTTCCAAATCAAATTAGATATCGAGTTTTGTATGGAACTTGTAATGCCATGACAGCAGGCCCTTGTAATACGGATGCTTTAACCCAGTTTACACTAAGTTGTATGCCAGCTGGAATTACAGATTATTATGTTCAAATTGTAACACCAGCGGGAGCAACAGGAACCGTAACGCTTTCTGCAACTACTGTTGTTTCGCCTGATCAGGCTTGTATTCCGATTAATCCATTTAAGCCAACAGCTAATTTCACCGTGGGACCAGCTTGTGATGGGCAAGCAGTTCATTTCTTTAATCAATCAACTTTAGGCGCGAATATTTCATATTTATGGAATTTCGGTTGCTGCGCTGGTGCAACTTCTACGCAAATAAGCCCAGTTTTTACATTTCCAACAACAGGAACAATAATGGTTTACAATGTTGAATTAGTTGTGACCAATAATATCACAGGTTCGCAAGATTCAATTACCATTCCGGTTACAATTTATCCTATGCCAACATGTAATATTACAAGGGATGCTCCAAATAATGGTGCAACTGTTACTGCTGGACAAAGTGTGAATTTTCATGCGAATGCCACAAATACCATCGTTTCGCCTGCAACATCCTATTTTTGGAATTTTGGAAATGGGTTAACATCAACAATTGCAAATCCGGTAGGGATTGTTTTCAATACTTTAGGGAATTACACCGTCACACTTCATATCACTAATGGAACTTGTGAAGATAGTTGTTCGGTAGCTTTTTCAGTAATTCCTGAGGCCATTTTTAATGGTGGAAATTTTGATGGTGCAAATTTGTTAACCATTATTGGCTGTATACCTAGTCAAGTATTTAATGGTGGGCCATATGATGGTACGGGTATTCTATTAATTAGCAATTGCCCTCAGCCAAATGTTTTTAGCGGTGGGCCATATGACGGTGCGAGTTTATCTATAATAGTTGGTTGTATTCCTAGTCAGGTTTTTAATGGTGGTCCTTATGATGGATCAAGTGTTTCAACAATCGTTGGTTGTGTTCCGAGTCAAGTATTTTCAGGAGGTGTTTACGATGGAAGTAGCATTCATAATATTGTTGGTTGTATACCAGCTTTGGTATTTGCCGGTGGTATTAACGATGGATCTGGATTATCAACAGCCATTGGTTGTGCTCCGAGTCAAATTTTTATGGGTGGATTATATGATGGTTCTGCTTATTCAACTATTGTTAGTTGCACAACAGGTCAAATATTTAGTGGTGGAATAAATGATGGAAATTGTTTCTATAGAATCCCATGCGATCCATTTTTACCAATAAATTTGCTGTTTTTCGATGCAAAATGTATTAATGGCAAAGTTAAATTGTATTGGTCAACCGGTTCTGAATTTAATAATGATTATTTTACTCTAGAAAGGTCTTTAGACACTTCAAATTTTAACATCATCGCAACTATAAAAGGAGCTGGAAATAGTAATGAAATTATTTATTATTCCTATATTGATGCCGAACCTTTCCTTCAGAATGCCTATTATCGTTTAAAGCAAACAGATTTTGATGGAAAGTTTGAATATTTCAATATGGTTTCAGAAAATTGCGAAAATGAATCTTCTGAAATTTTTATCTATCCTAATCCAAATAATGGAAATTTTATTGTTGAAGGCAGTGATTTTGGTTCTGAGATAATGGTGTATAATATTTTAGGAGAAATTGTTTATAAGTCGGAAATGAAATCCAAAATTACTGAGATTGCATTAAATGGGGTTGTAACAGGTATTTATTTTGTAAAAATAAATTCATCCAAAGGAAATAAGACTATTAAGATTATTATCAACACTAACTGAAATTAAAAAGGATTATTATTATGAGACATTTAAGGTTATTTTTATTGTTATTACCATTTACACTTTTTAGTTTCCTCTTAAAAGCACAAAAACCTGACACTATTTGGACGAAATCATTGGGTGGGAGTATGAACGATTGTGGTGGTTATGATCCTGGTAATAAACCTAAATTAGCAAAAAACCTCGAAGGAGAATTGTTTATTGGAGGTTCAACAGAATCTTCTGATGGATACTTCCCCGTTAATAAAGGTTCTGTTGATTGTTTTGTGATAAAACTTAATTCCGATGGAGATACTTTATGGAGTAAAACTTTTGGTGGATCAAGTGCTGATTATTTAACTGATATTATTGCATTAAATAATGGAGGGGCAATTTTTTGTGGTTATTCTTTTTCAATTGGTTCTGAACTGGGTGTTCATCATGGATTATCGGATGAAGAAGATGGGTTTATAACAAAAATTGACTCTTTGGGAAATATTGTATGGAGTAAGCAATATGGCGGTTTTAATTTTAATGGCATGTTGTATGGAAATGATTTATTGCACAAAATAATTGATTTAGGTTCAGGGAGTTTTATTGCTCTTGGACAAACAAACTCAAATAATGGTGATTTTATCCTTGATATGACAAAGTTTAATTGTGGCTGGATTCTTAAAATAGATTCTTTAGGCAATATCCTTAAAAATGGAAAATTTGCACACCCAGATCACAATGAATGGAATGCAAATGTAATTTTCGATGGAGCATTGTTAACCGATAATTCTTCAATAATTACCCATGGAGAAACAAGGTATTTTGGTAATGCATGGAAAATATGGACAATAAAAATTGATACCAATTGCACTGTATTGTGGCAAAATAATTATGGCTGCAATTCCGATAATTTGTATGGTGCAATTACGGCCGTTGCCAATAGCAATGCAGTATTTACAGCAACTGTTTATGATAACTCTGGCGATGTAAATCAACAAACAAATGGTTTTGCTGATATTTGGGTTGTGAAAATAAATTCTGGTGGAACAATAATCAATCAAAAAGTTATTGGAGGATCTGGTTATGAATTACCTTCTTTTATCACAACAGATGAAAATGAAAATATTTTTGTTGGGGGTATGTCTAATAGCCATGCATTTGATCCAGGGATTGATAGCTTAGGATCAGATTTTTTTGCAATAAAGTTTAATTCTAATTTAGATACTTTGTGGTCATTTAAAGTTGGTGGATCTCAGGCTGATTATTTAAGTGATATAATTCCTATTACAGGAGAATCAGTTTTTTTTGCTGTAGGAAAAACAGATTCGCAGGATGGTTATATTCATGGAACTTATGGATTAAAAGATATTTGGCTTTCAAAAATTTATCAATCCTATAATAATATCAATGAGTTGAATAATAATGAAGATTTATTGATTTATCCAAATCCAAATAGGGGAAATTTTATTGTTGAAGGATGTGATGTTGGTTCTGAGATAATGGTGTATAATATTTTAGGCGAAACTGTATATAAATCTACGGTTACTGCAAATCAATTAGAAATTAATCTAAGCTATGTTAGCTCTGGTATTTATCTTGTAAAAGCTTGGTCAAAAACACATAGTTTATTAAAAAAGATAGTTGTTAATTAACCAAAGTTTATTCTTTAAGTTAGAATAAAGTATGGTTAGTGTATATCAACTGTATACTTACTGTATATCTAAAGCATGGATGAAGCATACTTGAAGCATGAAGTAAGCATGAAAAATACAAATGATACCATTACCTGTTATGAATTAATCCAAAATGAAATATTATTTCCGAATTTTTTGAAGGCCGTCATTGCGATCAGCCACCAGGCTGAAAAGCAATCTCTCCTTGGAAGGAAACCATAAAACGAAATCGTTTCTTCGAAAACAGGCGAATCTCGAAGATGTATTTCTAAAAGATTTATTATTGAAAAAAAAGCTGAAAAATTCATTTCAGCATCTCTTTTTCTAACCAAATTTAACCTAACTATAATTTTATGAACTTCATTGTTGAAACTTTATCTTGATTAAATACTTTAATAAAGTAAATCCCTGAATTTAAGCCTGAAATATCTATTTTGTTTTGTGAAAGGAAGGTAGATTTGTAAATAAATTCTCCTATACCATTAAAAATACAATACTCAGAAAAGATTGAATTACTATTATT
>JACAAW010000107.1 GCA_013377115.1 Bacteroidota bacterium
GGTTCTTGAAAAAGCCATCAACGAAATTGCCAATAATCATTCTGAAATTCTAGAAATAAATATCGAAGATTGCGGAACTGCCATGCGTTTCCTCACTTCGGTTTTAGCAATTACCAAAGGCGAATTCATTTTGACTGGCTCCGACAGAATGAAACAACGGCCAATTCAATTCTTAGTTGATTCGTTGAATAAAGTGAACGCAAATATTTCTTATCTCGAAAATCCTGGTTTTCCACCTTTGCGAATTTCAGGTTCTGAATTAAATGGAGATTCCATTTCAATTGATGGAAGTGTCAGCAGTCAATACATTTCTTCGATTTTAATGATTTCGCCATTATTGAAAAATGGATTAAAAATTATTCTCGAAAACCATATCGTTTCGGAACCCTACATCGACCTGACTTTGAAAATGATGAACCATTTCGGAATTCAATTTCAAAAGACAGAAAATTGCATTGTTGTTACTCCGCAAAAATACATTGCGAAAGACATTTCTATCAACGGTGATTGGTCTTCGGTTTCGTATTGGTATGAAATGGCGGCGTTTTCTGAAGATGTGGATTTGAAAATTCATGGAATTAGCAAAACCGGATTTCAGGGTGATGAAGTGATTGCAACGATTTTCGAAGACTTTGGCGTGAAAACAACTTTTTACGAAAATTATATCCATTTTACGAAAACCGGAAATGTTGTTGATAATTTTGAATTCGATTTTAGCAATCATCCCGATTTGGCTTTAACAGTGGCCGTTTGCTGTGCCGGACTCAAAATAAATTGTAATTTAAAAGGCCTAAAAGCTTTAAAAGACAAAGAGTCGAACCGTTTTGCAGCCATTGTTTCAGAAATTGGCAAACTCGGAATACCAGTAAAATCAGACGAAATAGACGAGATTTCTTTTAATGCAAAAGAGATTATCTTTGAAAAAAATATTTTAGTCAATACATTTAACGATCACCGAATCGCCATGGCTTTTGCGCCTCTGGCCTGTATTTTAAAGGAAATAAAAATTGAAGAATCAGAAATTGTAAAAAAATCCTACTCGAATTTTTGGGAAGATTTGAAAAACTTAGGTTTTAAAATTGGCATCATTGAAAACAAAATTTAAAGATTATTTTACTTTCACCAAAGGCGAACGAAACGGAATCCTCTTCCTTCTGATTTTGCTTACCCTTCTGATTACTGTATATTTCCTCACTCCTATTCTTTTGAAAAAAGAAAAAACTGATTTCTCGAAATTTGAAAAAGAAATCAACGCTTTTAAAGAAAGTGAAACGGAACGCGAAATTGACGAAAAAGACAGCTATAAAGAAAAATACAACCGTCACGAAAAAAACGACATCGATTTTAACAATACCGACTTCTCTATTGCGAAAAATAAATTGCAGCCTTTCGATTTCAATCCAAATAATTTGCCCGAGGCTGAATGGAAAAAAATTGGTCTGACCGACAAGCAAATTAAATCCATCAAAAATTACGAAAACAAAGGTGGGAAATTCCGGAAGAAAGAAGATGTAAAAAAAATGTATACGATTAGTCCCACGGAATATCAAATTCTGGAACCTTACATTCAGATTCCTGAGGAAAACAAAGACAAATTCACTTCCACCAAATACGAGAAAAAGAATTATAAAAATTTCAAAGTGGTAGAACTTAATTCTGCAGACACCACCGACCTCATCACGCTTAAAGGAATTGGGGCCTCGTTCGCCAGAAGAATTTACAATTACCGCGAGCGACTTGGCGGATTCTATCGCAAAGAACAATTAATGGAAATTAAATACCTCGACAGTTTGGTGTTCGCGAATATCAAAGATTTTGTGAGCGTGAATAAAAATTTAGTTACAAAAATAAATGTGAACACTGCCACCTTTGAACAACTCAAAAAACATCCGTATATCGGTTATAACATTGCAATTTCGTTAATTAATTTGCGAAAGATTCATGGAAGTTTCAAAAAAGTGGAAGACATCCGGCTCAGCGTTTTGATTGATGATGAAAAGTACCGGAAAATTGCACCTTATGTTGAAGTGAATTGATTTTTCAGCAGGCGTTTCTTGAACGTTTTTCTGTGCCGGTTGCTGAGCCTGTCGAAGCACTGGCACTTCGACAAGCTCAGTGACCAGCAATTTATAGTTAGCAGGGATTTGCAAACTTGCGAATTTATTCACAAAATAAATTATATTTGCGGCAAATAGGTTAAATTAAAAAATGTATAGAGAATTATATTACTGGATGTACTTTAATTTGAGAAAAGTAAAAACCAATGATATGCCTGCATTTAATGCATATGCATTAATTTGTGTATTACAATTATTTAATATTACTACTTTATTGGTATTAATAAATTACTTCATAAATATTAAACTTGAAAAAGATGCAGCGATCTACACAAGTTTGATTGGAGGTATTATCATTTTAATTTTCAACCGTTTTCTACTTTATAACAAAAGAGAAATTATTTTCAAGAAATATGATAATAAAAACCCATCAAGGAAAACAAAGGGTCAACTGTTTTTTTGGTTGTATGTCTTGCTTTCATTGATTATTTTATTTGTTGCAATATCAAATTTTTCCACGAACATTTAGTGTAAAAAAGTAATCACTTTAGGGCAACCAGAATCTGTTATTGAGGATTTGCAATCCGTATAGTTTTATTCACAAAATAAATTATATTTGCTGCTAATAGTAAAAATTAAAAAAAACGACGGAATCTCCTCCCGCTATTCTGGGTCCACAAGAAATTGCCAAACAAAGTTTAAACTTTATGAAATATTTATTTTTTAAAATGTACCAAGTATTAAAACTCATAAAAACAAATGATACACCAGTAACGAATGCATATATATTACTAACTGTTCTACTAGCAGTTAATTTTTACACCTTCTATTTATTATTTCGAGTTTTATTTGAGTTTAATTTTAGCGCAAATAAAAGTGGTCTTATTATTTTTGCTTGTATTTACATGTTAATAATGTATTTAATAAATTATTATTACTTATACAGAAACTCAAATGATATTTGTGAGAAATATCAAAATGAAAGCAAAACTCAAAGTTTTAGAGGATATATTTTATTGGGGGCTTATTTTATTTTTACATTTATTCTTTTTATTACTGTTGCATCCTATTCATTATAATTTCTTGAACCTTCAATGAATCACATCCAGCACTAATTTGCCTCACCCTAAAAATCACCATACCGTCTCACCCCCTCAAAGATTTCCTTCAACTCAATTTCACCCCCAAAAATTCAAAAAATCCCAGTTAAAATACCTTGTTATTTTCTTTAATTTAGTTTAGGTTTGTTCATCAATAAAATAGTCGTTTTTCACTATAAAACTTAAGCCATGAAAATTCAATTCCTAGGAGCAGCAAGAGAAGTTACCGGAAGCAAACATTTAATTACCCTAGATAACGGAAAAAAAATCCTTTTAGATTGTGGAATGTTCCAAGGCAAAGGATTGGAAACCCATTCTCAAAACGAGAATCTGGGATTTAACCCAATGGAAATTGACTATTTAGTGCTTTCTCATGCTCATATCGATCATAGCGGCTGCATTCCTTATATGGTAAAACTGGGTTTCGACGGAATGATTCTCTGCACCAATGCCACTCGAGATTTATGCTCAATCATGCTTACCGATAGCGCCAGAATCCAAGAACATGATACCAGAACATATAATAAAAAACGCGCCCATCAAGGATTAAAACCTCTTGAACCATTTTATAAAATTGAAGATGCTGAACAAAGTTTAAACTATTTCGTGAGCATTTCTTATAACAACGAATTTAAATTAACTGATGGCGTTTATGTTACTTTTACCGATGCTGGTCATATTTTAGGAAGCGCTGCAGTTAACATCCGCATCAAAGAGGGCGCTGAGGAAAAACGCATTTGCTATACCGGCGATATTGGCCGTTCTACAAATATGATTCTGAAACATCCTCAGCCATTTCCTCAGGCAGATTTTATTATTACTGAATCTACTTACGGCGACAGAATTCACGATAACCATATTGATTCTCAAAAAAAACTTATGGAAGTTATTGTCGACACCTGTGTGAAGAAAAAAGGAAAATTAATCATTCCTTCATTCAGCGTTGGCAGAACACAGGAAATCGTTTACGCCATTCATCAATTGGTTGATAAAGGCTGGATGCCAAAAATCAATGTTTATGTTGATAGTCCTTTGTCGGTAAACGCAACCAATGTAATGCGCCTACACCCCGAATGTTTTAACGAAGACATGCTCGAAAGGATGGAAAAAGATCCTGATCCGTTTGGATTTAATAATTTGTATTATCTCCGTAGTCAGGAAGATTCCAAAAGACTCAACGAAATCAACGAGCCATGCATCATTATTTCTGCGTCGGGCATGATGGAAGCGGGTCGTGTAAAGCACCATATTGCAAATAGCATTTCAAATCCAAAAAACACAATTTTGGTGGTAGGCTATTGCGCTCCGTCAACATTGGGTGCCAGAATTGTAAGAGGCGATAAAAGCGTTTCGATTTTTGGTGTGGTGCACGAAGTAAAAGCGGATATCCAAATACTGGAATCATACAGTGCCCATGGTGATTATAACGAAATGATTGTTTTTCTAAGTTGTCAGGACAAGAAAAAAATCAAAAAGATTTTCGTGGTTCATGGTGAATACGAAACACAAGTGGCTTATAGAGAAAAACTAATGTTTAATCATTTCGAGCACATCGAAATCCCAGAAAAAGGACAAGAATTTATTCTATAACACGACTGTTTTGTTTCTTAGTGAGCGAGTTGCTGAGATGGTTGCTGAGCCTGTCGAAGCACTGTCGAAGCACTGGCGTAAGCACGGGCGAAACAAATTCATGGCACTGGCACTTCGACAGGCTCAGTGACCAGCAATTATTACATCATTGCGATCCGCCCCTTCGCGGAGAAGCAATCTAATAAAACGAAGACAAGCCAATGCGAGTTGGCTTAAGTCATATTTCCTATTCGATGATTCGGTTTCAAAACGGAACATTGAGCCGATTGCTGAGATGGTTGCTGAGCTTCCTGGTCAGCCGGTTGCTGAGCCTGTCGAAGCACTGGCGTAAGACAATCAAAGCACTGGCACTTCGAAAAGCCGGTGCCAGCATGTACTTATGAAAAAAAAGAATTGAACCTTTTAAATTACACTTGCTAAAGCGGCACCAAAAAGGACAGTAAATACCACGCCAGTCAAAAAAGCCAAAATCTGAAGAATCAATAAAATATTTTTACTTTTACAGCAACATTTCTTTTCGCATGATTCCTCAGTTTTATTGGTAGAATTAATGCACATCACCACGATTACCATTCCTATAATGATTGCAATACCATAAGCTACCCAACCGTAAGCCATTTTATTTGCGATACAAACACAATATTCGCGCATCTTATCGAACCTGCCAATAAAACCAAAAACCATTAAGGCAATGATTCCAATACTGAGAAATGTTAATTGTTTTGAGAATGATTCAATTTTTTGATTCGATGTTTTTTCTGATTTATGCTCTCCCATGATATTTTATTTTGGTGGTCTGCAAAAATAATTAATTTTAGTTTATAATTAAATTGAATTTGTAATTTAGCATGGTAAAACTATTAAAATGAATCAACCAATTTCCAAAATATGCATCATTGGCGCCAGTAGTGTTGCAAACCAAATTGCAATCGCATTTTACAAATCTGGATTGGAAATTGTACAAGTTTTTAATAGAACCATTGAAAAAGCTACCGAATTGGCGAAACAAACAGCGTCAAAACCAATTGATGAATTTGATTTAATTACAAAAGATGCTGACCTCTATTTAGTTTCCGTTAAAGACAAAGCATTACCAGAAGTTTTGAATAAAATAAATGATGTAAAAGGAATCGTAGTTCATACTTCAGGACCACACGGAATAGAGGTTTTTAAAAAAAAATTTGAGAATTTTGGCGTATTCTATCCGTTGCAAACATTTTCGAAAGGAAATGATGTTGTAATTAGTCAAGTACCTTTTCTGATAGAAGCCAACAAAAACGAAACAGAGCTTGCTTTGGTTTCTTTAGCAAAAAGGATCTCAGAAAATGTTCAGATAATGAGTTCAGATAAGCGCAGACAACTTCACCTTGCTGCTGTTTTTGCCAATAATTTTTCAAATTATATGTTCAATGTTGCTGAGGAAATTTTATCTTCGCATAATATTTCTTTTGATTTGTTAAAACCATTAATTTTACAAACGTGTTCGAAGGCAGTTCTAGGTAAACCAAAAGATTTTCAAACCGGACCAGCTTTTCGTGAAGATTATAAAACGATTGAAACACAATTGGAATTATTGTCTGACAATGAAAATTTAAGAGAAATTTATCGGCTGATAACCGAAGGAATTATTAAACAAAAAAAATATGACCAACTATAAACAATTGCTTCATAAAATTACCACTTTTATTTTTGATGTAGACGGCGTTCTTACTGACGGAAACGTGATACTTTCAGAAAGTGGGGAACAATTGCGCACCATGAATGTTAAAGATGGCTACGCGCTGCAATTGGCCGTTAAAAAAGGTTATCGCATTGTTATCATTTCGGGAGGCAAATCTGATGCAGTTTATAAAAGATTTGAATATTTAGGAATAAAAGATATTTTCCTGGGAATCGACAATAAATTAAAAGTTTTTAATCAATTCGTTTCTGAAAATAAAATTGATTTGAGCGAAATTTTATACATGGGCGACGATATTCCGGATTATGAAATCATGAAAGAAGTTGGAGTGCCGACTTGTCCGCTAAATTCCGCTGAAGAAATAAAAGCTATTTCACTTTATATCTCCAATTTAAAAGGTGGAGAAGGTTGCGTAAGAGATATTTTAGAACAAGTAATGAAAGTCCAAGGAAAATGGTTAAACCATGATGCTTTTCACTGGTAAAAAACAAAATATATGATAGGAGCCTTTTTTAGAATAATAAGATATCCCAATTTATTGATGATCATTTTCATCCAATATATTGTTCGCTATTGCTTGGTAAAACCAGTTTTAGCGATTGAAGGAATTCCTTTACAAATGTCAGAACTAAATTTTGCATTATTGGTTCTTTCTACCGTCCTTATTACTGCTGCAGGATACGTTATCAACGATTATTTTGATTTAAGAATTGACAGAATCAACAAACCAGATAAAATTATTTTAGGAAAAAAAATCTCACGCCGAAAAGCCATTTTAATTCATACCATTTTTTCATTATTTGGAATTCTATTGGGTTTCTATGTTGCCTTTTCCGTAGGAGCTATAAAACTTGGGTTTATAAATGCGGTTATTACTGTGCTTTTATGGTTTTACTCTGCAAAATACAAACAGAAATTCTTAATTGGAAATGTGATCGTTTCTATTCTCTCTGCATTCGTAATTATCATTGTTTGGCTTTTCGAATTTTTCGCATTAATTAAAAGTGGAACCATGTTTTTCACGGCAAGTAAATCCATTTTTATTTATATAATGGCATATGCGGCATTTGCTTTTCTAATTACCTTAATTCGCGAAATAATTAAAGATATCGAAGATATTAAAGGAGATTCTATTACCGGTTGCAGAACAGTTCCTATCGTGCTTGGAGTTCAACGCACCAAACTTTTCATCAATATTTTAGCTGGAGTTTGTGTCGTATTTTTGGTTTATATTTTGGTCGACTTATATGACCTGGAGCTATTCCGTTACAGTTTATTTTTACTAATTGGATTATATCTCTATTTAATTGTAAAAGTGCAATTGGCAAAGGAAAAGGACGATTTTATTTTCCTCAGTAGCTTCACAAAAATCATTATGATTGCAGGAATTTTAACCATGCAAATTATTTATATCAACCTTTACTAGCAAAAATAAATATGTTAGCAGAGGTTTTAAAAGATTACAATGTTATTCTTGCATCCAAATCTCCCAGAAGGAAACTTCTTTTAGAAGGTCTGGAAGTTAAATTCACAATTGCATCAAAAGATGTTATTGAATCATTTCCACCTGAACTGAAAAGAGAAAAAATTGCCATTTATTTAAGCGAATTAAAAGCCAACGCATTTACAGGTCATTTAAAAGAAAACGATTTGCTCATTTCTTCAGACACTATTGTGTGGTTAGATGATGAAATCCTCCACAAACCATTCGATATTGAAGATGCATACCGAATATTGGGGAAATTATCCGGCAAAACTCACGAAGTAATTACCGCTGTAAGTTTTAAAACATATAAAAAAATCCATACTTTTATAGACATCACCAAAGTTACTTTTAACGAATTGAGTCAAGCCGAAATAGAGTTTTATGTAAATAAATACTCCCCTTTCGACAAAGCTGGAGCTTATGGTGCACAAGAATGGATTGGTTATGTTGCAATAAAAAAAATTGAAGGTTCCTATTTTAATGTAATGGGATTGCCAACAGAAAAGCTTTATAAAGAAATTATTAAATTTGTTGGTTAAGATTATAATAATTATTGGAAAAATAACTAATAACGCCATTTATGGCGTTGAAAAAAATAAGAAATAAGTAATCGGGCTTTAGCCCAAAACTATTATAAAAAAAATTAGTAAAAATGCCCTTTGGGGCTTTGAAAAATAAAGAACAAAATAAGGCTTTAGCTCAAACCGAAAATACAAAATAAATAAAAACGCCATTTATGGCGTTGAAAAAAATAAGGAATAAGTAATCGGGCTTTAGCCCAAAACAGATAAAACGAAATGTCATTCATAAAAGTATACGTGCACTACGTTTGGTCAACTAAGAATAGAGAAGCACTTTTATCGGAAGATATTAGATTTGAAGTATTTAATCACATTCGTGAAAATGCACGAAAAAAAAATATTTTTATTGATTTTATTAATGGGTATTCAGACCACGTACATTGTCTTGTTTCGTTAAATGATGATTTAAGCGTAGGGAAAATAGCTCAATTAATAAAAGGAGAATCTTCTCATTGGATAAATCAGAACAAACTAATCAAATCAAAATTTGAGTGGCAAGATGAATATTATGCTATGGGTATTGGAGATGATAAAATAGAAACTGTCAGGCAATACATTGCTAATCAGGAAGAGCATCATAAAAAGATTACATTTCAACAGGAATATAATAAATTTATTGAACAATATGGATTTGACATTGTCAAGCATTAATTCTTGGTTTGGGCTAAAGCCCATTTTATTTTCGTTATTTTTTAAGCACGACATAAATGTCGTGCTTAATGATGTTCAAATAATACAATATCGAAAACATGTTTAGCAACTCTTTTTAATAATATTTTATTTAAAATGATAAAATTTAATAAACCTTATTTTTCTGGCAAAGAATCAGAATATATCCAGCAAGTAATTGCAAATGGACATACTTCTGGAAATGGCTTTTTCACAGAAAAATGCCATCAATTTTTCCAACAAAAATATGGGTTTAAAAAAGTATTACTCACAACTTCGTGTACTGACGCGCTAGAAATGGCAGCAATGCTTTTGAACATTCAACCAGGTGACGAAGTAATTATTCCATCATTTACATTTGTGTCAACAGCTTTGGCATTTGAAAGACAAGGAGCCGAAATTGTATTTGCGGATTCAAGGCCCGACAATCCAGGAATTGATGAAGATAAAATTGAATCCTTGATAACACCAAAAACAAAAGCAATCGTTGTGATGCATTATGCTGGTATTGCTTGCGACATGGACAAAATAATGAGTGTTGCTAATAAATACAATTTGTTCGTGTTAGAAGATGCTGCATTGGCAATTGATTCCTATTACAAAGGAAAGCCATTAGGCACTATTGGCCATTTAGCTTGTTTTTCTTTCCATGAAACAAAAAACATTCAATGTGGCGAAGGCGGAATGCTTGCCATTAATGATATTCAGTTTGAAAAAAGAGCCGAAATAATTTGGGAAAAAGGCACCAATCGAGCTGAATTTTTCCGTGGCGAAATTAATAAATATGGATGGGTTGACACGGGTTCCTCTTTTTTACCTTCAGAAATAACGGCTGCTTTTTTATTGGCACAAACCGAGGATATTGAAAAGGTTCAGAAAAGAAGAATTGAAATTTGGAATAACTATTATTTGGCTTTGAAACCCTTTGAGGGAAAACATTTTCAACTTCCACTAATTCCGGATTATGCCACCAACACTGGACATGCATTTTACCTCATTATGAATTCTGAAAAGGAACGAGATCTATTTATTAGGGCAATGCAAGAAAATGGGATTCAAACAAGTTTTCATTATCAAAGTTTACATAAAAGTGCCTTTTACTTAAAAAGCCACACGGATAAGAACCTTCCTTATTCGAACCGATATTCCGAATGCTTGGTAAGGCTGCCACTTTATTTTGATGTAAATGAAAATATTATTATTGATAAAATTTCAAGGTATTTCTTGATTTCCTGACCCAAAATATCACAAAAAGGCCGATAAAGAAATTTATCGGCCTTTTTTAATTTCTTTTAAACCTTATTTGAAAGCAGTTTTAATTAGCCAGTTGCCAACTTCTTTACCAGTTTTTGCATAAGACTCATTGATTCTAACTGCAACATCATAATCATCACCAGAGAATGTTCTACCTGGCATTTTCTTAAATGTTTTGGTTCCAATAACATTGCTTGGGTTTTCTGTTTCAACAATACTTACTTCGCAAGTTATGAAAGCATCTTGTTTCATAACACCAATATTAAAACCAGGCTCAGTAAAAATAGTTTTAACAACGATCATATACTTAGCATCATTATTTGTAGGATAAGCAGAAACACCTTTTTTTCCTAAATATTTGTTTAATAATTCTTCAAATTTTGGTTGGTATGAAAGTTCACGATTATTTTTCCATGATTTTAACCAACTGTCACCTTTACCTGGAGATTTTTTATTGTAAGCTTCAACTTTTTCATTACAATAATCTGCTTCGGATTTTTTTCCAACTTTCATATCATCATAATTGTAAGAAACTTTCAAAGTTTTTTCGCCTTTTAAAACGCTTAAATTTTGTGCGAAAGTGTTCGCAACAAAGAATACGCATACAGCTGCTAAAATTGATAATTTTTTCATAATTTTTGTTTTTAATATTTGGTTTAAAATTAAAGTATATTTAAATTAGTTTTTTCTCAAAACAAAATTACAATTTTCTTATTACCAAACAATAATTAAACGCAACAAAAAAAATATTTTTCAGTTTTCTACTAATAATCCAATCAAGGTTTTGAAAAAAAATATTAAAAATAAGGAGCATAATACTATATTTGCAGAAAAAATAATTAATGAAAACAAACAACGAATCAGAAAGTTTAGAACTTTTTCTAAGTATTTACTTATTTATTAAAAAGTTTTTCATCCTTTTTCTCATTTTTATTATTCTTGGAATTGCCTATGGGTTTTACAAAAACAAAACAGCCAAAAACAGCTTTAATAAAGAAATCTTAGTTTATTCTGAAGACATTTCCTATATCCTAATTAAACAATTTTCTATTGTTTTAGCAAAAGATATTGATGAAAGAAATTCAAAAGAAATTTCAAAAAAAATGTTCCTTGACGAAGCTATTTGTAAAAAAATTATTGGAACAAAAACAGATTCAATCTCACAAAGAGGAAAGGTTTATGCATTAACGACATTCACATTCAGCGATACCATTGGAACTTCAAATTTTGCTGAAAACTATAAAAAGTATTTAACCTCTTCAGGATATATTCATAAAATCCTGGAAAGTAATAGAGAAAAATTTACAAAGATTCTGGAAAAAATCAATCAAAAAATCTCAGAATTAGATGCTACCAATGGCAAGTTAAATGGCAATTCAAATAGCGAATACATTGAACTATATTCAAAGAAAGTTGATTGTGAGGACAAATTAAAAAACAAAAGTGAAATTGACATTGTCCGCGAAACCAATTCCGTTGAAGGCCCAAGATTTGGCAGAATGGCCAGCTGTATTATTTACGGCATGATATTTTTTGTGGTATCATTAGTAATTGGTTTTCTAATTGAACTTTTAGGTAAAGTCAGAAAATTAGAGAAAAGCCGAAAATAGCATTTTTCTGCATGTAATATGAACCTTCAAGAAATTGTTTTTATAGATTCCTCACTTCGTTCGGAATGACAATGGAATAGTGTTTTAAGGTAGGAACTACCATATCCATACAAAGACAATGTCATTCCGAACGAAGTGAGGAATCCATTTTCTTTATTTGAATTTCTTAATGAGAGCTTCTTGAGGAAAACCCTAGAGATATTTTGCAAATAATTCTCTCACAGTATCCAAGGTTTCTTGCCTTTTACAAAAAGCAAAGCGCACTTGTTTCGTTATTACATTATCTCCTGAATAAAATGAAGAACCAGGAACAGTTGCAACTCTAGTTTTTTCAATCAATTTTTTACTGAAATCCATATCATTTTCTGCCTTTAACACAGGGAAAAGTTCACTTACATCAGTAATAATATAATAAGCTCCTTTTGGAATAAATGGTTTGAATCCAGATTTTACAAGCGTTTCAGTTAAATGATCTCTGGATTTTTTGTATTTATCTTGTAATTGATTGTAATAAACATCATTAAATGCCAAGGCTTCAGCAGCTGCATGTTGTAATGGTGTTGGAGCTCCAACAGTCAGAAAATCGTGCACTTTTCTAATTCTTGCAGTAATTTTTGGAGATGCTATTGCCCAACCAACACGCCAACCAGTAACTGAATACGTTTTAGAAACTGAATTAATGGTAATGGTTCTTTCCTCCATTCCTGGCAATGAACCCAAGGAAATGTGCTCTTCACCATCATAAATAATATGCTCGTAAATCTCGTCAGTAATTGCGTAAGAATCCCATTTTTGGCAAAGACTTGCAATAAATTCAAACTCAGCTTTTGTAAAAACTTTTCCTGTTGGATTATTCGGAGTATTGATAATTATTGCTTTCGTTTTTTCGTTGAAAGCTGCAGCCAATTCATCAAAATCAAAATGCCAGTCAGGTGTATATAGTCTTACATATTTAGGTTTTGCTCCAGAAAGAATTCCATCAGGGCCATAATTCTCATAAAATGGCTCAAAAATAATGATTTCATCACCAGGATTTATAATCGCTTTCAGCGTGGCAATCATTGCTTCTGTAGCACCACAAGTAACGGTGATATCAGTATCAGGATTTGATTTAATATGATTGTATAACAATGCTTTTTTGCTGATGGCTTCACGTAATTCAGGCTCACCAAAAGTAACTGGGTATTGATTCCAGTTTTCATTAATAGCTTTTATCGCAGCTTGCTTAATTTCCATCGGACTTTCAAAATCTGGAAAGCCTTGAGATAAATTCAAACCATTCATTAGATCGCTAACTCTTGTCATTTCTCTAATGACTGACTCTGTGAATGTTTCAGTAATATATGATAAATCCTTCATGTTGGGGTATTTTCTATTAGTTATTATTGGATAAATGGAAAATTTAGATTGATATTTTTTGGATAATTGGAAAAATAGGAA
>JACAAW010000108.1 GCA_013377115.1 Bacteroidota bacterium
TAAAAGGTTTTGTAAATCAAAGAAATGAAAAGTTCAATATTTCAAACCTTATTTTGGCAACAGGCCATTCTGCTAGAGACATTTACGAATTATTAGAAAAAAAGAAAGTCCTCATTGAACCAAAACCTTTTGCTCTGGGGATTAGAGTTGAGCATCCACAATCATTAATCGACTCAATTCAATATCATTCCAATAAAAAAAATCCATTTCTTCCAGCGGCAACCTATAGTTTGGTAAGTCAAATTAATGGCAGAGGAGTTTTTTCTTTTTGTATGTGCCCTGGTGGAGTAATTGTGCCTGCAGGAAGCCAGTCAAATGAAATTGTTGTTAACGGAATGTCGAATTCTAACAGAAATTCACCTTTTGCAAATGCTGGAATCGTAGTTACTTTAAACGTTGAAGATTATAAAAAATATTATTCAAAAGGGCCTCTTTCTGGATTAATGCTTCAATCCGAAATTGAACATGCCGCTTTTGATATGAGCGAAAATGCATTATTGGCTCCAGCCCAAAAGCTAACTGATTTTGTAAATGGAAAGTTTTCGAATTCATTAAATTCAAGTTCCTATTTGCCAGGACTGAAATCGTTTTCAATGGATAAAATCCTGCCAAAAGAAATCAATGAATGTTTACGAAAAGGATTTCTGGAATTCGATAAAAAAATGAAAGGTTTTTACACTGAACAAGCAAATGTGATTGGTTTCGAAAGCCGAACTTCTTCACCCATAAAAATAGTGCGAAATCCTGAAACATATGAGCATATTCAGGTAAAAGGACTTTACCCTTGTGGTGAAGGTGCTGGATACGCTGGTGGAATCATTTCCTCAGCAATTGATGGCGTAAACACTGCAAAAGCACTTTCAAATAAAATCCTCAAATAATTTTTAAATTATTGACTACAAAAAAAGATTCCACTTTTGAGAATAAAATAATTTTATGTATGTTTGCTTACAACTTAAAACAAAAACAATGAATAAAATTCCTCAAAGTTTAATTGTACAAAAAATTTCGGAAAAGTCAGTAATGAAACTTGACGTTTATGATAAAACATACGAAACTTTCCAAGAATTAAAGAGTATTGCAAAAGAAATTGCTGAAGATACCAAAAAGAAAATTTCAAAAATAAATAGCAAAATAGTCGTAGAATACAATGACACTGGTGAATTTGAAGCACAATTGAAATTTGCTGGAGATATGCTTTTCCTAACAATGCACACCAATGTTTTCGAATTCCCGAAAGACCATGAATTGATGAAAACATCATATATCAAGGAAGACAAAACTCGATCTTATTGTGGTATCATCAACATGTATAATTTCCTTGCAGATTCGTTCAAATATAACCGAGTTAACGATGTTGGTTATTTAATCGGACGAACTTTCATTAATAAGGATTATCATTATATGGTAGAAGGCAAACGCCAAATGGGATTGCTTTACAATAATTTCATAAAAGAAACCATCAATAGAGATGCTCTAAAAAATATTTTAATTTCTGCAATTCTTTATTGTATTGAATTTGATTTGCTCACACCGCCATACGAAACCGTTCAAGAAATTAGTGTAATGGAAATGAACGATAATTCCGCAAATTTAAGTTTGAAAACAGGAAAAAGACTTGGATTTAAATTCCAAATTGACTCAAACGACATTAAATAATTGAGAATAAATGGACAAATTTGTTTTTGCGACCAACAATCTTCATAAAATTGAAGAAATTCAACAGATAATTGGAACTGAATTTGAAATAATCGGACTTGAAGAAATAGGTTGCAAAGAAGAAATTCCAGAAACTCAAAACACAATTGCTGGAAACGCCCTTCAAAAAGCTAGGTTTATTTACGATAAATATCAAATAAACTGTTTTGCTGATGACACCGGGTTGGAAGTTGAAGCGCTAAATGGCGAGCCAGGTGTTTATTCTGCCCGATATGCTGGACCAGGAAGAAGCTTTGAAGATAATATTCAAAAACTTCTATTCGAGCTTAAAGATAAATCGAACCGAAAAGCAAGATTTCTCACAGTTGTTGCATTAATTATTGACAATAAAGAATATTTGTTTGAAGGAATTATTAATGGAGAAATAATTCACGATAAAAAAGGAAATAGCGGTTTTGGATACGATCCTATTTTTAAACCAGAGAATTCTGATTTTACTTTTGCAGAAATGAATTCGGAAGAAAAAAACAAAATTAGCCACAGAGGAAAAGCCATGCAAAAGCTAATTCAATTTCTCAAAAATTCTTAATGCAATATTTTATAGATTAATTCCTTTAACAATTCCCCATCAGGAATATCACTAGAATCGATCCCTTTTGCTTTGGCGTCATATTCGCGTAGCAGAGAAATAATGCTTCTCAATTTTGAAATTGGATAATTCCTTGCAGTGTTTGCATAGTTTGAAACAAAAAAAGGCTTAATTCCTAGGATAGATGCTACATTATTTTGAGATTTATCAGGGATTGATTGATAAATTAACAATTTCGAAAAATAAGAATACAATAACGAAATAACCATCACAATTGGATTGTCTTTCGAATTGGATGCAAAATAATTGACAATTTGATTCGCTTTCAGAACATCTTTTTTTCCTAATGCATTTTGCAATTCAAAAACATTAAAATCTTTACTTATTCCTATATTCTGCTCGATGTGATCAACAGTAATTTCTGTATGCTCAGGTAAATTTATTACCAATTTCGAAATTTCATTAACTATTTTGGTTAAATCATTTCCTAAAAACTCAGCAAGTAATTGAGTTGCAACAGGATTAATTTTATAATTCAGATTTCTTAAATAAGTAGAAATCCAATCCGGAATTTTATCTTCGTATAGTTTTGAAGATTCAAAAAGAACGGCATTTTTCTCTATTGTTTTTGCTATTTTTTTTCGTTTATCAAGCGTTTTATATTTATAGCACAAAACAAGAATTGTTGATTTTAGAGGCTTTTCGAAATAAGGCTCGAATTCTTCAATTTTTGAAATGGTTTGGGCTTCTTTTACAATCACAACTTGGTAGTCAGACATCATCGGGTAACGTTTTGCCATTCCAACAATTGCAGAAACATCCATCTCTTTACCGTAAACAACAGATTGATTAAATTCCTTTTCGGAATCATCCAATACATTTGCTGAAATAAAATCAGAAATTACATCAATATAATAGGGTTCTTCTCCAGAGAGAAAATACACTGGATGATAAATTTTATTTTTTAAATCAGAAATAATTTGTTCGAACTTCATAAAAAAGCTTAGTGTTTTGGATCGTCTTCAACAAAATCAAAAATCAAATGTTTTACAGTAAGTCCATTATTTTTAAGTTCATTTAAAGAATCGATTCCAATTTTGAGATGACTTTCAACAAAAGTTTCGGAAACTTTTTTATCACTTTCTTCAGTTTTAATACCAGTAGAAATCATTGGCTGATCTGAAACAAGCAATAAAGCGCCAGTTGGGATTTCATTTGCAAAACCAACCATAAAAATGGTAGCAGTTTCCATATCAATTCCCATTGCCCTAATTTTCCTTAAATAATCTTTAAATTCTTCATAATGTTCCCAAACTCTTCTGTTCGTGGTATAAACAGTTCCGGTCCAATAATCTCGGTTATGATTTCGGATTGTTGTGGAAACAGCTTTTTGAAGCGCAAACGCAGGTAGTGCGGGAACTTCTGGTGGATAATAATCGTTTGACGTACCTTCTCCCCTAATTGCTGCAATTGGCAAAATTAAATCGCCTAATTTATTTTTCTTTTTTAAACCGCCACATTTTCCAAGGAAAAGAGCCGCTTTTGGTCGGATAGCACTTAACAAATCCATTATTGTTGCAGCATTGGCACTTCCCATTCCAAAATTGATTATTGTAATTCCGTCATGAGTTGCATTTATCATGGGTTTGCCAATTCCATTAACTGGAACACCATACATTTCAGCAAACATATTTACATATTGGCTAAAATTTGTAAGCAAAATATATTGGCCAAAATCTTCTAATGGAGTTCCTGTGTATCGAGGCAACCAATTTTCAACGATATCCATTTTTGTTTTCATGTTTCCCATAAGCCTATTAAATTAAATTGCAGACGCTTACCATTAATGTTAATCATCAAATTAATGCAAATTTAATTGTTTTAATTGAATCATGAATTATTAACTTTGTATTTTGTTGGTTTATGCAAGATTTAAACTTTCCAGAATATCAATTTCGCTATAAAAAAGAGGGCGAAAACTTATTGATTTTCGATTCAATAAGAAAAAAACATGTTGTTCTCACTCCGGAAGAATGGGTTAGACAAAACATGGTTCAATTTTTAATTCATGAGAAAAATGTTCCTTCCTCGTTAATCCATATTGAAATGTCGCTAAAATACAATACCCTGAAAAAGCGGAGCGATATTGTTATTTTCAATAATTTAGGAAAACCATTGCTAATAGTTGAATGTAAATCCCCAAATATTGCGGTTACTCAAAATGTTTTTGATCAAATTGCCAGATACAATTTTACACTAAAAGTAAATTTTCTAATTGTAACAAATGGCATTGACCATTTTTGCTGTAAAATTGATTTTGAAAATAATAATTATTCATTTTTAACAGAAGTGCCAAATTATCAAGATTTGATAGAATAAATAAGTAAATTTACGCTTGTTTTTTGCGAAATATTTATTAAATATTGCAAACCATTTTGAGAAATATTATAAATTCACTAATATTGTAATATGAATAGAAAAATCATCATTTCAATTTTCATTATTTCACTTGCCTTATTAAATAATGAGGCACTATTTTCTCAAAATTTCTTTAAACTTCCCGAAAATACAAATCCAGATAATTACATTGCCAAAACAATTATTTTTAAAATAAAGCCAGAGTTTAGAACACTATGCTCAGATAAATCCATCGAAAATAAAGACCTGAAAAATATTTTTTCCAATATTGGTGTTCAAAATTTTGAAAAGAAATTCCCATTACAAAAAGTTCCAACTGAAAAGAAAAATAAATACGGACAGAAACTGATTGATTTATCTCTTATTTACGAATTGAATTATACCAAAAACATTGGAATTGAAGAAGCAATAAATCAAATAAAATCAATTGGCATCTTTGAATACGTTGAACCTCATTATTTACCCCAATTATTAGAGACACATAATTCTTTGTACACTCCTAATGATCCTTTTATTTCTTCACAATACTATTTAACAAAAATAAAAGCAATTCAAGCTTGGGATATTTCTAAGGGGGACTCAAGTATTGTTATTGGCATTTCCGATACCGGAACAGATACGTTACATCCTGATTTAATTAACAGTGTAAAATACAATTGGGAGGATCCAATTGATGGAATTGACAACGATAATGATGGTTATATTGATAATTTCCAAGGCTGGAATTTAGGAGAAAACAATAACAAACCTCAGGTAAATGTTATTAAGCATGGAGTATTTGTCAGTGGCGTTTCATCGGCGACCTCAAATAATGGAACAGGAATTTCTGGAGTTGGATTTAATACAAAATTTTTACCCATAAAGATTGATGATAATAACGGAGTGCTCACCAAAGCTTATGAAAGTATTATTTATGCCGCCGATCATGGATGTCAGGTTATTAATTGTTCATGGGGTGGCTCAAGTTCGGGTCAATTCGGACAAGATATTATTGATTATGCCATCATAAATAAAGACGCTATTGTGGTGGCTGCATGCGGAAATGCAAATAGTCAATGGTCATATTTCCCTGCATCATATAATGGAGTATTAAGTGTTGCCGCAACAGACATCAATGATGTAAAATGGACTGATGCACAACCTCCATACGGATCAAGTTATGGAATTTATGTTGGAATTTCTGCTCCTGGGGCTGGCATTTATTCAACTTGGTATCCAGGAACATATTTAGGCTCCCAGGCAGGAACCTCTTTTGCTGCTCCAATAGTTTCCGCTTGTGCTGCAATAACTCGCTTTCATTTCCCCCAATATTCTGCAATGCAAATTGTTGAACAACTTAAAGTTACTGCTGACTACATTGATACAATTCCAGCAAATATTCCTTTTGCCACGAAACTCGGAACCGGAAGGGTAAACCTTTTAAATGCGCTTACATCCATGGACAAGCCTTCTATTAAAATGACTTCACAAAACTACACAGCACTTGAATTTGCAAACTTTGCTGGTGGTGATACTCTTGATTTTTTTGGTGATTTCACAAACTATTTACAACCTTCCATCAATGCAAATGTTGTTTTAAGTTCAACTTCATCCTACGTTTCAATTATTGATTCAACTCTAAATTTAGGTGCCATTTTAACGATGGGAGTAAAAAACTCAAATTACGACCCATTTAAAATTGCATTGTCACCATCTTTACAACCTGGTCAAAAAATTGAATTTAAACTTCATTTTACTGATGGCAGTTATTCCGGTTACCAACTTTTTTCTGTGACTTTTAATGCTGACTTCGTGAATTTAGATACTAATAAAGTTGCGACTACTATTACAAGTATTGGCAGACTAGGTTATAAAGGAATTTACATGCAAGATGGTCTTGGAATTACTTATAATGGGGGCGTTTCATTGCTTGGTTGTGGTGGTTTAATTGTTGGAAATTCCTCTAGCAGAGTTTCTGACAACACTTATGGAGCTGTTTCCGGCTATTTTGATAATGATTTTAAGTCTCTCGTTTCTGTAAAAAAAGTTATCCCAGCAGTTGAATCTGATGTTGATATAAAAGGAATTTTTAACGATGATAATGCTGGCAGTTCAAAATTATCAATTGAAGTATCTCAAAAAGCTCTAGCATGGAATACACTAGGAAATGAAAAATTTATTATTTTAGAATTTACAATTAAGAATGTGGGAACTTCTTCTTTAAATTCATTATATGCTGGTTTATTTGCAGATTGGGATATCAATTATAATTTGAAAAACCGCATTAAATACGACTCATTAAACAGGATGGGCTACACCTATTCAACCGGAGGCAGTGTTTATGCTGGAATTAAACTTTTAACAAATGGACCAATTAAACACTACGCCTTTGATAACAATGGCGCCAGTAACGAAATAACAAATAGCATTCGAATAAATGATGGTTTTACTTCCTATGAGAAATGGTCCGCATTAAAAGGTATTAGAAGTGATGCTGGAATCAATCAGCCCGATACAAATGATGTTTCAGATATGGTTAGTACTGGCCCTTTTATTTTAGCACCTCTGGATACCATAAAAGTTGCTTATGCAATTATTCTTGGCGATCATTTAGCCGATATACAATCAAGTGCAATTGCTGCTGATGAAATGTATAATCATACTTCTGGAATTGAAGTTTTTGCGAATTCTAACAACGTTCAGTTCTATTGCAATCCAAATCCAAGCAGCAATTTCACAACCCTTCAATTAAATCTTTCTGAAAACAGAAATATTGATTTGAATATTTTCAATTCTCTAGGGCAAATTGTAATGAAAGTATGCCAAGAGAAATTAAATTCTGGAATACATGATTTTAAAATTGACTTGCAAAAACTACCAGAAGGTATCTATTTTTGTAATTTAAAATCTAGTGAAATAAATAAAACCCTGAAACTTATCATTCAGAGATAACAAAATTATCAAACCATCGTAAAACACTTCAATAATTAAAATAAAACAAATTTGAATAATCTCTTTTCAATAGTACCAGAAAATTTATTTAACTTCGTATTAGTTACATTATTTTCATTAATCATTGGTCTTGCCCAACGCAGGCTACACCCTTCAAACGACGAAATAATTCTTTTTGGAACAGATAGAACCTTTACTTTTATTGGAATTCTAGGCTATATCCTATATATTATCAGACCTGAAAGTTTAGTTCTTTATATGGGTGGAGGTGCTATTTTAGGATTATTATTTGGACTTTTTTATCATCGAAAATTAGAATCCGTCAATAAATACGGTATTACAACAATAATAATCGCTCTTATCACATATTGTTTAGCGCCCTTAATTATTACTCAGCCAAAGTGGTTATCCATTTTAATTGTGGTAACAGTTCTTATTTTCACAGAATTGAAGGATTCATTTATTCAAATTTCTCAAAAATTTGACCGACATGAATTTATTACTTTAGGAATCTTTCTGGCAATTGCAGGAGTTGTGCTTCCGATTGTTCCTGACACACAATTTGTATCATATTTAAGTTTAACTCCCTATAAAATTTGGTTGGCTGTTGTTGCTATTTCAACCATTTCTTATTTTAGTTATTTGCTTAAGAAATTTGTTTTTAAAAAATCTGGAATCCTTGTTTCCGGTATTTTAGGTGGATTGTATAGCAGCACTGCTTCCACGTTTATTCTTGCCAAGAAAAGCAAGTCATCAACAAATAATGCTGTAGATTATGCTTCTGCTATCATTTTTGCAACTTCCATGATGTACATTAGAATCCTCATTTTGATGCTAATTTTCAATAAGGATTTGTCAATTATTGCGTTTCCTTATTTTGCAATAATGATTATTGTATCAATTGGAACTGCCAGTGGAATATTGTATTTTAAGAAAAAAAGCATTCCGGAAACAGAAAACACTGAAATTGAAATTGATAAAAATCCGTTAGAATTTAAGGTGGCTATTATTTTTACTGTTTTATACGTTGCTTTTACTTTTGCAACTTATTACACAATTGTAAACTTTGGTTCCAATGGTTTAAATGTTCTTTCATTAATTGTTGGGGTTACAGATATCGATCCTTTTTTATTAAATTTATTCCAAGGAAAGTATCAAATTGCCAATGTTTTTATTGCCATAGCAACATTTCAAGCAATTATCAGCAACAACATTTTGAAGGCAATTTACGCAACAATATTATCAAATAAAGCTGTAAGGAAATATGTCCTAACAGGATTTGGAATTATAATTGCATCCAATTTAGTCTTAATATTAATATTGTATCTTTTAGGATAATTGCTCAAAAGGTTATCTAATTTGTATTGCTTAACTCATAAAATTCTTGTAGGTTTGCTGTTTATTTTAAGAAATTATGAATACAAAATTCTACCTCCTTTTACCTTTTCTTTTTTTAATAAAATCGGTAAGTTCTCAAGAAATTAAAAACGAACCAAAATTCGGAATAAGTTTAAGTGGATTTGTGAAAGCTGATCTACTATATGACTCGCGACAAACGGAGAACCTTCGTGAAGCCATGGTTTTGCTCTATCCTTTAAATTCTCTTTACGATAAAAATGGAAACGATATCAATGCGAAATCGTCTTTTAATCAAAGTGCAATTACATCGCGATTAATAGGTGTAATAACTGGTCCAGATGCATTCAAAGCGAAAACCTCAGCATTAATTGAGGCAGATTTTACTGGTCAATCCAATAGCAATAACAATGGATTTCGACTTAGACATGCTTATTTAAAGTTAAATTGGAAAAAATCACTTCTTTTAATTGGCCAGTATTGGCATCCCTTGGATGTAATTGAAACCGCACCAAATGTTCTCGCACTTAACACGGGAGCTCCTTTCCGTTCATTTAACCGTAGTCCACAAATTCGTTTTGAAAAATATTTTGGAAAACTTTCAATTATTGCAGCAGCAGTTTCTCAACGAGATTACACTAATGATGGCCCAATTGGAGCAAGTTCTGATTATATTAGAAATTCATCAATTCCAAATTTCAACCTTCAATTCCAATTTAAATCAAACGAAAATATTTTTGGATTAGGTGCCGATTACAAACAATTAACACCACGATTAATAACTGATAGTCTGATAAAAGCGAATGAAACTATTGATTCTTATAGTGCAATAGCATTTGCAAAATTTACTTTACCATTTTTAACCATAAAAGCACAAAGTATTCTTGGTCAAAATCTTTATGATCACACAATGATGGGAGGTTATGCAGTTGAAAAAATTGACACATTAACTGGAAAAAGAACTTATACAACCTTAAACCAACTTACAGCTTTCATAGATATGCAAACGAAAGGAGCTACTTTTAAGGCAGGTTTATTTTTAGGATATGCAAAAAATTTAGGTTCGCTTAAAAATATTCGCGGAGCATATTATTCTAGAGGCAAAGACATTGAATACGCTTATAGAATCGCACCAAGATTGATGTGGTTTTCCGGGAAAATTTGTATTGCCTCAGAATTTGAATATACCGTTGCTGCTTATGGCGACAAAAATTCGCTTGGAGAAGTTTCTAACTCAAAAGAAATTGGAAACACTAGAATTAACCTTGGAGCAATTTTTAGTTTTTAACGATTAAAATCCAAAAAATGCAGGTATTAAAACCAAATATTAGCTTGATTGATGATGCATTTAAAGTAAATGAAGTAGAAAACAATAGATTATTTATTTCAATTTCATTTAACGGAATCTCATACAGCATTATAAATAATGCAAACAATCAATTTTTTGTTTTGGAATCATACTCTTTTCAAAAACAAGAAACTTTATTTCAACTTTGTGAAAATATTTCTCAAATTTCAAAAGAGAATCCAATATTAAAACAGGGATTTAATGATGTAACCATTCTTATTCAAAATCACAAATCAACATTGATTCCAAATTCTCTTTTTGATGAATCCAACAAAAAACAATATTTCGAATTCAATCAAATCATTGAAAACGCCGAAGATATTTTAGTTGATCAACTTGCGAATATTAAAGCAGTAAATCTTTTTGCAATAAACCAATCTCTTTTACAAAACCTAAAGAACAACTTTCCTAAAGCAAAAATAATTCATTCATCAACTGCTTTAATAGAAAGCCTTTTTATTATAAATAAAACCAAATCAGCAATTGAAGAAGTTTATTTGAACATCCAATCCAATTATTTCGAAATTATTTATTTCAAAGATTCGAAACTTCAATTAAATAACAATTTCAATTATAAAACTGCAGAAGATTTTGCCTATTATCTTTTATTTGCTTTTGAACAATTGCAGATAAAACCGGATGAAATAAAAGTTACTCTTTTAGGTGAAATCGAAAAAGATTCTGCCATTTACGAATACCTTTTTAAATATATCATGAATATTGAATTTATTTCACGAAACGAGAAATTCAATTATAGCGAAAAAATCCAAAGTTTACCATCACACTATTTTTATTTACTTTTAAACTCAGCAACGTGCGTATAGTAAGCGGAAAATTTAAATCCAGAAGAATTAATGCTCCAGGAAACATTCCTGTCAGGCCAACAACAGATTTTGCAAAGGAAAGCATTTTTAATATTTTAAATAACCATTTCGATTTTGGAGACTTAGACGTACTTGATTTATTCTGTGGTATTGGAGGAATAACTTTTGAATTTGCGTCACGAGGTGTAAAAGAAATAATTTCTATTGATAATAACCCAAGATGTGCCGAGTTCATTAAAAAAACTGCAGGCGAATTTGGTATTGAAAATTTGAAGGTAATTAAAAACAATGCTTTTTCTTTTTTAGGATTTTGCACAAAACAATTCGATATTATTTTTGCGGATCCACCTTATGATTCGGAGGGAATTGAAAAAATACCGGATTTGGTTTTCGAAAAAAATCTATTAAAAGCAAATGGCTGGTTGATTCTCGAACATTCAGAAAAAATTAAATTCATTAAACATCCTAATTTCAAAGAACATCGAAAATATGGAAAAGTTAATTTCAGTATCTTTGCAATTTAATTTAAGAAAATGATTGTAATTAGAAAAGCAACAACTTCCGATATTTCAGCCATTGTTGGATTCCAATTAAAAATGGCTGATGAAACAGAGAATCTCAAATTAGACCTCTCCACTGTATATAAAGGCGTTGAAAAAGTTTTTGAAAATCAAAATATTGGAAACTATTGGATTGCAGAATTCGAAGGGAAAATCCTTGGCTCAATGCTCAACCTTTTTGAATGGAGCGATTGGAGAAATGGAAATATTATCTGGGTTCACTCTGTATTTATTATTCCCGAATTCAGGAAAAAAGGCGTTTTCAGTAAAATGTATGCACATTTGAAATCCATTGTTGAAAATAGTGATGAATTTAAAGGTATTCGTCTTTTTGTTGACAAAACCAATTTAAATGCTCAAGGCGTTTATTCTGTTCTCGGCATGACTGACGAGCATTACAAACTTTATGAATGGATGAAACCATAATTTTCTTTAAAATTTAGAAATGGAAAAAATTGCACTATTCCCAGGTTCTTTTGACCCAATTACAAAAGGCCATGAATCAATCATAAAAAGAGCCATTCCTCTTTTCGATAAAATCATCATTGCAATTGGCGAAAATTCGGAAAAAAAATGCTACTTTTCTATTGAACAAAGAATGAATTGGATAAAAAAGGTTTTTGCCGATTGTCCAAATATTGAGGTTGAAAAATATTCTGGTCTAACTGTTGAATATTGCCGAGAAAATAAAATTGGGTATATCCTCAGAGGTCTCAGAACTTCAGCTGATTTTGAATTTGAAAGAAGTATAGGGCAGATGAATAAAAAAATCTATCCTGCAATTGAAACAGTGTTTTTCTTAACCACACCAGAGTATACAGCTTTAAATTCATCAATTGTTAGAGACATTTTAAGACATGGTGGGGATGTAAAACAGTTTATTCCAAGCGAAGTAGATTTATAATAAATCAGGAGTTTTGTCGTTAGCATATAAACATCAAAAAATGAATCGACTCAAAAAGGTCACGCTTTTTCAAAAATCTATCCTTTCATTTATTTTCATTTCCATTTTTTCATTTTCTGCTGTTGTTTCGCAAACATCAAATAAAACCAATAAAAATAAGGTAGAAAATAAAACACCAATTGTTTCCAACTCTATTACTATTAAAGGGATTGCTCCTGGAGCCTCAGGAAAAACAATAAAATTAGTCGTTTTCTCAGACCAAATAAATTATATTGAAAAAACAATTGCCTCGGCGCCTATTGACACTGGAGGAAGTTTTAATATTTCTGCGACAATTGAAAAAACCACCATGGCATTTTTAAAAATTGATTTATGCCGTTCGAGAATTTTTTTACAACCAAAAACAAATTACGATTTAAAATTAGATCCATTCGATTATAATAACCCAGATGAAAAAAACAATTCATTTATTGATCCTCCCGAATTATCCTATACTATTACAAATTCAAAAGAAGAATTAAACCTTGCCATTCGTGATTTTGATGCAATGTTTTATGATTTTTTCATTAAAAACATAGGATATATTCAACGACATAAAAACAAAACCAGACTTGATACCTTTAAACTAGAAGTAGGTGAAAAATTTGCGAATATTAAGGACGTTTTTTTTACAAATTACGTCAAATACAAATGCGGAAGCATTGAAGATATTGCCATCTTGGATACGAAATTCAAAATTGGCCTAAAATATTTTGCCAACAAGCCAGTACTATTTGATAATGTCGAATACATGACCTTTTTCAACGATTATTTTAAAAAGTATTTGACATCAACTGCAACAAAAGTGACTCCATCAGATTTAGA
>JACAAW010000109.1 GCA_013377115.1 Bacteroidota bacterium
TGCCGTTAGGCATGAAATGTCGGTAACAAAAAAGACAAAACCCAAATAAGTGCCGTAGGTACGTAATATCCGCACAAAACCTCTTCTTTTTTGAGTAGCAAAAACGTGTGCTGGCCTTTCAAAATATCAAGCATTCATGAACTCAAATAATTAACAAATAATCTGCGCGAATAAATTGCGAGCCTAATGTTAAAAAGATTTAAACCTCAAATAAATGCCGTTAGGCATGAAATGTCGGTAACAAAAAAGACAAAACCCAAATAAGTGCCGCAGGTACATAATATCCGCAAAAAACCTCTTCTTTTTTGAGTAGCAAAAACGTGTGCTGGCCTTTCGAAATATCAAGCAGTATTGAACACAAATAAAAAACCACTGAAACATACATATTTTCAGTGGTTTTTGTTTTATAAGTGACCCCGGAGGGATTCAAACCCCCGATCTTCAGAACCGGAATCTGACGTTCTATTCAGCTGAACTACGGGGCCTGATTGTGATATCTATATTTTCTAGGTTTGCATTCCTCCGCAAACATTGATAACCTGTCCGTTTACATAACTTGATAAATCTGAAGCTAAAAATACTGCTACATTAGCAACATCTTCTGGCTGACCAACTCTTTTCATCGGAATATCATTAATCCATTTGTTTTTGATATCTATTGGTAATTTTGCAGTCATTTCAGTTTCAATAAATCCAGGAGCTATTGCATTGCAACGAATGTTTCTGGAACCCAATTCCTGTGCAACAGATTTTGTGAAACCATTAATACCAGCTTTTGATGCAGAATAATTTGATTGTCCGAAGTTTCCTTCAACACCAACAACAGAACTCATATTGATGATGGAACCAAATCTTTGTTTCAACATCACTTTTTGAATTGCTTTTGTAAGATTGAAAACGGATTTTAAATTTACTCCAATTACCAAATCCCAATCGGCTTCGGTCATTCTTAATAATAGATTATCGCGCGTAATACCAGCATTATTAATCAATACATCGATTACTGGAAATTCAGCAACTACATCGTTGATTAATTTTTCTGAATCAGCAAACGAACTTGCATTTGATGCATAACCTTTTGCTTTTACGCCATAAGCTTGAAGCTCTTTTTCTAATGATTGAGCATTTTCATCATAAGCAATGTCAGTAAAAATAACATTGGCACCATGCTCAGCAAATTTCAAGGCGATTTTCCTACCAATTCCTCTGGAAGCACCAGTAATAATAGCTGTTTTCCCGTCTAGAAGTTTCATATTTATCTTTTTTAGTTTTAAAGTGCAAATCTACAATTTTTTTTCAAATATTTTTCTGTCTCAAAAAAATGGTTTCTAAATTGGTTAAACCCATTTAATTAAAGGGAAATCTTGTTTGTGTGGGAGCAATTTACTTTTTGGAAATATCCTGAATGCAAAATCATAAACTCCTGTTCTTGTTGTTGGAAATTCACAGCTGTAAGTTACGATATGATTCTGAGTGTTAGTAATTTTAAGTTCTTCAACATGAACTATTGATTTAACTTCATCCATCACCTTCTGACCAAATAAAATTTCAACCCCAATGTCGCAGGCAGCTATTTCATTCAAATCAATTACAATTTCTGCTTTAAATTTTTCGCCCAATAACATCGGCTTCAAAGTGGAATTTGGAACATCAAAACTCAAAATTTCAATACTCTCCCAGCTTCTCGAAATTCGCTTTTTCCATTGCGAAATATGTCTCACCAAATAATAATCATTTTCAATAAGTTTTTTAGATCTTTCAATCATTTTGTGGTAATACTTATTGTGATAATCGTCTACCATTCTTTTCATTGTGAAATGTGGTGCAATTTCCGAAATGGTATTTTTTACATAGGAAACCCATTCAACAGGAATTCCTTCACTATTCCGATTATAGAACATCGGAGAAATTTCATTCTCAAATAAATTATAAATTGTTTCAGCATCCAGTTCATTCTGAATGTCATCGTTTTCATAAGTATTTTCTTCTTTCAAAGCCCAGCCTGCTCCTGGTTTATAGCCTTCTGCCCACCAACCGTCTAAAACACTTAAATTAATTACGCCATTCATTACTGCTTTTTCGCCGCTGGTTCCCGATGCTTCTAGCGGTCTGGTTGGAGTATTTAACCAAACATCAACGCCTTGAACCAGTTTTTTCGCCAATTCCATATCATAATTTTCGAGGAAAGTAATTTTGCCAATAAATTCAGGCATTTTCGAAATTTCAACAATATGTTTGATTAAATCTTGTCCTGCTTTGTCTTGTGGATGCGCTTTTCCTGCAAAAACAAATTGAACCGGATGATTTGGATTGTTTACAATTTTCGCCAACCTTTCTATATTGGTAAAAAGCAAATACGCTCTTTTGTAAGTTGCGAATCTTCTTGCAAAACCAATGGTTAAAGCTTTATCATTAAAAGAATTTATGGTTTCGAAAATCATTTTTGGATTTTCCTGACGTTTTGTCAAATTATCCATCAATCTAACTTTCATAAAATCAATCAATTCTGTTCGTTGAGCTTGGCGGATTTCCCAAATTTTAGCGTCTGGAACTTCATGAATTTTCTTCCAACAACTAGAATCCGACTGGCAAGTTAAAAATTCCTCACCAAAAGTGGCATAATATAAATCTTGCCATCTCTTTGCTGTCCAAGTTGGAAAATGAACTCCATTTGTTACGTAATCAATATAAAGCTCATCTGGAAAAAAACCATCCCAAAGTTTATTAAACATTTCTCTGGAAACTCTTCCATGAATCCGACTAACTCCATTCATCTCTTGCGATAACTTCGTAGCAAGCACACTCATCGAGAATTTCTCTGCCCCATTCTCAGGATTGATCCTTCCCAAACCAATAAACGTTTCCCAACTGATATTTAAACGATCAGGATAATGCGAAATATAAGCTCTTAAAATATCTTCTGTAAATGCATCATGACCAGCAGGAACAGGAGTATGCGTTGTAAAAAGCGACGATGCACGAACAATTTCAACTGCTTCGTAGAAGTTAAACTTATGATCTTGAACCAACTTCCGCAATCTTTCCAAACCAATAAATGCAGCATGGCCTTCATTGCAATGATATAAATCTGGATTTAATCCCAATCTATCAAGCAATCTAATGCCGCCAACACCTAATAACAATTCTTGTTTAAATCTATTTTCCCAATCACCGCCATAAAGCTGATGTGTAATACTTCTATCACCTTCAGCATTTTCTTCGATGTCGGTATCCATTAAATAGAGTGTAATTCTGCCAACTTCAACGCTCCAAACCTTTGCAAACAAAGTTCTTCCGGGTAAAGCCAATGAAATAATCATCCAATTTCCTTCATCATCACGAACTGGATTTACAGCAATATTGGTAAATTTTTGTGGAGAATAAAAAGCCATTTGCTCTCCATTCAAAGATAGATTTTGAGTAAAATAGCCATATCTGTAAAGCAAACCAACTCCAACAATATTTTTGTTTGAATCACTGGCTTCTTTCAGATAATCGCCTGCAAGGATTCCCAATCCACCCGAGAAAATTTTCACTGAATCGTGCAAACCAAACTCCATACTAAAATAGGCAATTTGTTCTTTTGGTTTAGCTACGGCTCTAAGAATATAATTATTAAATTTATCAACAACAAAATTTAATTTATTGATAAATTCTTTATTCTTTTCAAGTTTTAGCAATTGATCGTACGACAATGATTCCAGTAAAAAAACAGGGTTGTAATTTACTTTTTCCCAAAGTTTTTTATTCACCATTTCAAACAATTCTTTGGCATCAAAATCCCATGACCACCAAAGGTTTCTTGAAAGTTTTTGCAGGTTGGCAATCTTGGCAGGAATTTCAGATTTAATAAAAACCTTTTTCCAGGTTGGCTTTTGAATTTGAAAATTCGAAACAGTAGCATGAGCTTCTGGCAATTGCTTGGAAATGAATAGATCTGCTCTATCAGCAACTTTTTCTAAAGCCAATGAATAGGCACTCTGATAATTGCTAATTAAATTCTTCCACAAAGCGGTTCTGGATAAATCAAATGATTTTTGTCTTACTGCCAACACTTCTTCATTTGTCAGCTCTTGGAACCGAACAACCGATTTGGCAATTTCTTCAATAACAAATTGGTCATTTTCATCTGTTCTTACAATTACTTCCGCGCCGAATAAAATAGATTCACTTATTGATTTCACCCACATTCCAAATCCTGCCAGCGTTGTTGTAACGGTTGGAATATGGAAAGCGATACTTTCTAATGGAGTATAACCCCAAGGTTCGTAATAAGAAGGGAAAACAGTTAAATCAAACCCTATTAATAAATCGTAATATTCGATATTAAAAATTCCATCGGAACCATTTAAATAAACTGGAACCATGATAACTTTCACCTTACTACCTTCATTATTTCTTAGATTATTAACTCTGATTCTGTTTAATGAAGGATCGTATTCTGCATCATGCAAGGCGTGTGAGAGATATTCTTCCGAAATCGGAGCATTAAAATCAGTATTTCCTAATCTTGCCGCAACTTCTTTTCTCGGACCGGCATGGTTTGCTGGTACCAATATGAATGCAATGATCTCTTTTTTAATTTCGGCATTGTTATTTAAAACACCTAAAGAATCAATAAATAAATCTATTCCTTTGTTTTTAAATTCGTACCGACCACTATTTGCAATCAATAACGCATCGTCAGAAATTTTTTGGTTCAATATTGCCTCTGCAACTTCAATCAGTTTTTTTCTGGCAACGTCTCTTTTTTCTTCAAAGTTTGCACTATTTGGAACAAAAGAATCTTCGAAACCATTTGGTGTGACAAAATCAACATCTTTTTCAAGAAGTTGAGTACATTCTTTTGCAGTAATTTCGCTTACAGTTGTAAAACAATCGGCTTGGTGTGCAGAAATTTTCTCAATGGATTGCTTAGAAACCATTCCAAATTCTTTGGCCATGGTATCACCATTAAAATGCTCCAAATCTTTATAAAGATGCAAACCATTTCCTGCAATTGAACGTGCAACAGCAGTGGCATGAGTTGTAAACAAAGTTCCAATTTGAGGAACGGCATCTTTTAAATATAAAATTCCGGAACCGGTCATCCATTCATGAAAATGTCCAATAATCTTATCAAAAGAAGTGCAGTTATAATTATAAAAACTTTCAATAATTTTTGCTGCAGCATAACCAAACATCACTGGTTCAACATAATCCCAATGACCTTGCAATGAATCAAGTTGGTATTTTGTCCAGAAATCAGCAAAAATTTTATCTTTTATCGCAAAGTAAGGAGTAAATTCAACGAGAATTGCAATTGGGTTTCCGGCAATATTCCATCTTCCAATTTTAAATCTCAAACCTTCCGATTCAGCATTTTCTCTCCAGGAACGAAATAAATAACGGTCCTCAATAAACTCTGGATTTCCATAAGTTTCTTTGGAGATATCTGGTCCTATAAAAATAAAATTATCGTGAAGCTCATCAACTAAAGTGAGCGCTTTTGTTGAAATTACGGTATAAATTCCACCGACTTTATTGCAAACTTCCCAGCTAATTTCAAAAACATAATCGGGCTTTATCAAAGTATTTTCTGACATATTAAATGCTATTAATTTTGTAAAATAATGATTTTAAAGGTGAATTCAATTAAGATTATTTCATTTATTTGAAATACTCTTTTATCAAATTCTCAATAAATTTGCGACTTTTATCAATATCTGATTTTTTCACAAATTCATTTGGGTTTATACTAAGGTCTTTCAAGAGGGTTTTGCTGATATTCTTCAACATTTTCTCATGAACTTTTGGATTTGCTTCGCGCAATGCCAATGAAACCTGATTAGCAGTAAGTGATTTTAATATTTTCCGTAAATCCGCATTACTTATTGTTGCTATATCCGAAAAAGAATAGGTTTTTCTAGGCTTTTTCTTTGGAATTTCTTTCTCAACAATGATTGGTTCGACAACATCAGCAATTTCGTGAATTATTTCCACTTCTTTCTCAATTGCTTTTGGCATTTGAGGATTTGACTCATTCAAACGAATTTTAAAATCCGAAAGAATATTCATGAAATTAATAAAAGCTTCGTATGGCGTATTATAAGGATTAAAATATTTATGAACGTCACCATCGGAGAACCATTTGGTGCACATATAATAAAAATGGTCACTAGTTTGAAGGTATTTCCAATCTTTCAAAATGGCTTCATTGGTGCAATTTTTAATTTGTTCTTCCAAAGCATATAAATTATCAAAAGCTTCGTCTTGAAGTTCATTTCCCAGCCATGCAGTTAAATCGCGCTCTTCATCAGCCCACGACATTGGATAAGGCACGTAAATCGGTGAAACTGGTTGCATCAATTCGCTTAATTCGCCTGGAGTATGAAATTTGAAATTTGAATGCGTTAAAACTTGATTTGGCAATGCTCTGAGGAAGTTGAAAATTCCAGTTTCTTCCCATTGGTGTTCACCAAAAGTTTCGTAATCCATGAAAAGATTTACTACTTCTTGGTTTGGATCAATTTCATTTAACCAGCCAACAAATTTCTCGGTAGTTAATGGCCAATCAGACCAGCTGCTTTGAGAAAAACGGAAAGCAATATCATCACTTAACTGGAAATTCTTTAATAATAATTTTAATTTTGGATTGATAGCATTACAATACATGTAATTTGGACTTTTCCATCCCAAAACATGTTTTGCGCCTTCAGTGAGCATCGTTTTGAAACCCATTTCGGCAACCATCTCTCCTATTTGGTCAGAATAAATTAACTCAGTATTTCTGAATGTTTTTGGTTTCTGTCCAAAAAGTTGTTCTATCTTTTTCGATTGCTGATTTACCTGACTAAAAAACTCTTCTTTGCTTTTCAATGCTGATAAAGAGTGAGAATAAGTTTCTGCTAAAAATTCCACACAACCTGTTTCGGCTAATCTTTGGAAGCTTTCAATAACTTCAGGTGCGTACATTTCAAATTGATCAATTACGGTTCCTGATAAAGAATAGCTAATTTTAAATTGGCTACCATATTCTTTAATAAGGTCGAGCATTACCTGATTTGTAGGCAAATAGCATTTTTGAGCTACTTTTCTCAAAATATATCGATTTGAATAGTCATCAAAATAATGATGATCTTCACCAATATCAAAAAACCTGTAAGTTCTAAGTCTGAATGGTTGGTGAACCTGAAAATAAAAACAAATTGATCTCATCTTATATTTTTAATAGTAATTTTTAAATTAAAGTACACTTTGATATACTTCTTTCACTTTAAATGCGGCATTGTCCCATTTCATATTATCAACTTCAACTTTTCCGTATTTAATAAACATTTTTGATAATCCGTCATAATGCAGCAAACCATAAATTGCATCTGCGGTTGCTTCAATATCCCAAAAATCAACTTTTATTGCATGATGCAATACTTCGGCAACTCCAGATTGTTTTGAAATAATTACCGGAACATTCGAACGCATCGCTTCTAAAGGCGAAATTCCAAATGGTTCCGAAACGGATGGCATCACATAAACATCGCTCACTCCAAACATTCTGTCAACATCTTCACCTTGAAGAAATCCTGTAAAATGGAATTTTGTTGCTATTTTTAATTGTGCGACGCGTTTAATCATGCGGTTTAACATGTCGCCATGACCGGCCATTACAAAACGAACATTGCTGTCTTTTTCCAAAACACGTTTAGCAACTTCAACAAAATAATCTGGCCCTTTCTGAAACGTAACTCTACCAAGAAAAGTCACTACTTTTTCTTTTACATTTTTTTGATAAACTTTTTCCTTTTCATTTTGCATTGGCTCTACACCATTGTGAACCGTAAAAACTTTATCTGGATTGATATGATATCTATCAATTACAATTTGACGGGTTAAATTGCTCACTGTAATAACTCGGTCAGCAGCTTCCATTCCTTTTTTCTCAATGTCATAAACATTTTGGTTCACGTTCTCACCAGAACGGTCGTACTCAGTTGCATGAACATGAACAACAAGTGGTTTCCCTGAAATATTCTTTGCAGCAATTCCAGCCGGATAAGTAAGCCAATCGTGAGCATGAATTACATCGAATTCATTTATTGATGCAATATGAGAAGCAACCAAAGCATATCTGGTAACTTCCTGCATCAAATCCTGCCCATATTTTCCAGTAAATTCAAATGTTTGAGAAAAAACAGACTCTTTAATACTTACAGTTTCTAAGGCTGCTTGTTGAACAATTCGAGTAAATTCTTCTGGTGAAACATAAGGAATTAGATTAGAACCAATTTCCATATAGGTAATTTGTTTCCAATATTCTTCAGTTTCGTGGTCATAAATATTTATGGAAACGTCGCTTGCATTAATTAATCTTACTGCTTCCTGACTTTCATCACCATAAGCTTTAGGCACAACAAATAGAACTTCCACTTCTTGTTTTAATAAGGCTTTTGTTAAACCAAAACAAGCAGTACCTAAACCTCCTGTAATATGAGGTGGAAATTCCCACCCAAACATAAGTACTTTCATATTTTAAAGTTTATAGTTCTATTTATTCGTTACTATATTTTTCAATCAATTTTTGTATTCTCAACAATTCTGAAACGCTCCATGCTTGCGAAGGTGCACCACCAAAATGATGTGGAGGATCGCCATCATAAACTTCAGAAATGGAGCCAATTCCATGCTCTCTCATTACTTCCTCGAATCCTTTGTACAAAGATTTGATATTTGATAAACCACTTTTTGAATGAATTTTCAAATATCCTTCAGCATAATGTCCAAGCAGCCATGGCCAAACTGTTCCTTGATGATAAGCTGCGTCTCGAGTTGCCTGATCACCATAATATTGACCTTTATAATTTGGGTCTTTTGGTGATAAAGTTCTTAAGCCACGTGGTGTTAATAATTCTTTTGCAGAAATTTCTAAAATCAAATTTCTAATTTGCTCCGAAATTGGTGAATAGGGCAATGAAGTCGCAATTACTTGATTCGGACGAACAGACCAATCTTTATAATCACCATTTACAACATCGGCAAGATAGCCTTTTTCTTTGTCCCAGAAGGTTTCTTTGAATGAATGCGGAATTAAATCAGCAATTTCATGCCATTTTGAAACAAATTCCATATCCTCAGCCAAAACAGCTGATTCAATGCTGAACATAATTGCATTATACCATAAAGCATTTATTTCAACAGGCATTCCAATTCGTGGGGTAACAGGTTTCCCAGAAACAACTGCATCCATCCAGGTTAAAGCTTTTCCAGTTTCTCCAGCCCAAATAAGGCCGTTTTCCTGCATTTTAATATTATAAGACGTTCCGTTTTTATAGCCATCAAGAATTAGCTGCATCTTTGGGCCATATTCTTCCCAAATTTTATCCTGAGTTTTGGTATAATCTGCATATTCTTGTAATGCCCAGAAAAACCAAAGTGGCGCATCAACAGAATGCATATTGGCATTTCCACCACTTCCTACATTTGGAAATAAAGGACCTTTAAGTTCCTTTACCATGGTATCAATCACTTCCTTGCACAATTGGGGATTTCCAATACTCAAACTTAATCCAGGTAGGGAAATGAAAGTATCTCTTCCCCATCTGCCAAACCAAGGAAAGCCTGCAATAATTTCAACTTTCTTTCCCTTTTTAACAATGAATTGTTCTGCCGAATTTTTCAAACAATTCTCAAAACTATTTCTTGGTGTTCTATGTAAAAGTTCTTTTTCAAATAATTCAATTAATTCTGAAGGATCAATTTCTTCTATTCCAGCTGAGAATATGATACTTTTGCCCTTTTCTAATTCAACTTCAAAAAAACCTGGAGTGTATAAATCTTCAAGATAATCGTATCCTCGCTCCTTTTCTTCAATATATTCAATATTATTATACCAATCTGGAACGTGAACATATTCAACATTTTTCGAAAACTGCATATGCAAATAAGAATATCCTTGGTACATTCTCATTTTTGCTCCATTTTCGATGGGCTCGTATCTTTTTTCAACAAAAACGTTTGCTTTGCTTAATTTATGATAATTTCTGTAAGCAAGGAATGGTCTTAATTTCATTTTTGTTGGAGAATTCGCTTCAACCAAAGTATAACGAATCAAAGTTCTGTGGTCTTCACAAAGTAAGGTCTCCTTGTTTAAAACAACTCCACCAACTCTAATAGTAAGTTTCGGAATTGGTTCTGTAACAAAATCTCTAATATATTTATGCCCTTTTGGATTATAGGTGTTGGGATATTTTTGAATGCCTACATTAAATTCAGCATCTCTCTGAATAATTGTTTCATGAATATTTGAAAGTAAAACGTGGTTTTCATCATCAATTGCTGGCTGCGGACAAACCAATAAACCGTGATACTTTCTGGTATTACAGCCAATTATTGTGGTACTTGCATAGGATCCTGATCTATTCGCTCTTATTAATTCTTTGTTTAGAGAATATTCAAGGTTTATCAGTTGTAACTTATCAAATTCGATATAACTCATCTTAAATTAGCTTGTTATAAAATACTTTTAACAATTATCTGTTTTATTTCGTCTACAAAATTACAAATATTATAATAATAACTTATTTTAATTTATTGTTAATTTTATGTTTAATCATTGAAGATTTGAGCAATTTACAAAATATATAGATATGTTTGATTCTTTTTGAAAAAATATTTCATACACACAATTTTTTGCAAAAAAAAACGTATCAAGATAAATTTATTAATTTTGACGCTTAATAAAGTTTAATGAAAAAAATATTTCTGCAAATTACAACCACTTTAATCGGAATTGTCCTATTAAGTGCTATTTTATCACAAACCTCCTGCAAAAAGGACGACTCCTTGTTTAGCGATGCTGATTTAAAATTTTCTTCCGACACCTTAATGTTTGATACAGTTTTTACTTCTGTGGGTTCAACAACAAGGATTTTTAAAATTTACAATACATACGACAAAACTGTAAGAATCAATAATATTAGTCTTGCTGGCGGAAATGCATCATTCTTCAGAATGAATATTGATGGTATTCCTTCCCTTTCTCAAAACAATATTGAAATCCCAGCAAACGATAGTTTATTTGTTTTTGTGAAAGTAACTATTGATCCTACCAGCGTAAATTCTCCATTTGTGGTTTCTGACTCAATTATTTTTGAAACAGATAAAGGAATTCAAAAAGTGCAGCTGATTGCCTGGGGACAAAATGCTTATTACCATGTTCCCGACCATTTCTCTGCTAATTTTCCTGCATACTCAATAATTGCTTGCAATAGCACTTGGGTTAATGATAAACCCCATGTAATTTATGGTTATGCAGTCGTTGATTCGGAGTGCACATTAACAATTTTAGAAGGAACAAGGGTTCATTTTCATAATAATGGAGTTTTGTGGATTTATAAAGATGGAACTTTAAATGTTAATGGAACGCATGCTGATCCAGTTACTTTTCAGGGTGATCGTTTAGAACAAAGTTATAAAGACATTCCTGGCCAATGGGGAAAAATTTGGCTTTCTGCTGGAAGTAAGAATAATGTCATCGATTGGGCCATTATAAAAAATGCATTTATTGGTTTGCAAGTTGACACTCTAGGGAATTCTTCAAGTTCTACACTTACAATTAGCAATACCATAATAAAAAATATGAGCGGTGCAGGAATTCTTGCTCAAGGTTCAAAAATTGATGCGACTAATTGTTTGATTACAAATTGCAGTCAGTATGCAGTGGCATTAACAATTGGTGGAAATTATAATTTTAGGCATTGCACCATTGGCAATTATTGGTCTTACACTACCCGTAAAACGCCTTCATTGCTACTTAACAATTACTACAAAGATATTTATGAGAATTACCATGTTCGTCCTTTAACAAATGCATATTTCGGCAATTGCATTATTTATGGCACCAATTCCGAAAACGAAGAACTAGGAAGAGATAGTTTTCCAGTAGCAGGAGCTTTCAGCTATAAATTTCAAAATTGTTTAATAAAAACGACTGTAAATACTTCGAATGTAAATTATTTTTTAAATTGTATCATAAACCAGGATCCTTCTTTTACTGATTATAGTAACAACGACTACCAATTATCTAGCAATTCACCAGGAATTAATACTGGAAACTCGGCCATTTCTAATATGTGGACACCAATCCTCATGGATTTAAATAATAATCCCCGAACAGTTGGAAATGCAGATATTGGAGCTTACGAGATGCAATAATTATTCCTCTGTGAGAATTATTAAAAAACATTCAAAAAAAAAGTGCGAAGCTTAAACTCCGCACTTTTTTTTTATGAGAAAGAAATATTATAAATTTATTACTTCTAACATTTTAGTTCCTAAATCAGCAGGAGAATCAACAACGTGAATTCCGCATGCTCTTAAGATTGTTTTCTTAGCTTCAGCAGTATCTTCTGCTCCACCGATAATTGCGCCAGCATGTCCCATTGTTCTACCTTTTGGTGCAGTTGCTCCAGCAATAAAACAAACAACTGGTTTTTTGCAATTTTCTTTAATCCAATATGCAGCTTCGGCTTCTTGTCCGCCACCAATTTCACCAATCATAACAATTCCTTTTGTTTCAGGATCGTTATTAAAAAGTTCGATAGCTTCTTTAACAGAAGTTCCAATAATTGGATCTCCACCAATACCGATACCTGTGGTTTGACCTAAACCAACTTTGGTAATTTGATCAACAGCTTCATAAGCCAAAGTTCCTGAACGGGAAACAATTCCTATACAGCCAGGTTGATGAATAAAGCCAGGCATAATACCGACTTTTGCTTCACCAGGAGTTATGATACCAGGACAGTTAGGTCCAATTAATCTGCAATCTTTCGATTTCAAATATTCTTTTACGTTTACCATGTCTTTCACTGGAATACCTTCTGTAATACAAACGATAACTTTAATTCCAGCTTCAGCAGCTTCCATGATTGCATCGGCTGCAAATGGAGGTGGCACGAAAATAAGAGAAACATTAGCTCCTGCTATTTTTACAGCATCAGCTACTGTATTAAAAACTGGTTTTCCAAGGTGAGTTTGTCCACCTTTTCCTGGAGTAACTCCACCAACCACATTTGTACCATACTCAATCATTTGAGTAGCGTGAAAAGTTCCTTCGGTTCCTGTGAACCCTTGAACAACCACTTTTGAATTTTTGTCAACTAATACGCTCATATTGTCTTTTCTTTTTTTGGTTCACAAAAATAACTTTTTTAACGAAACCGCACAAAGATTTTATATAATTTTGTCAGAAATTTTTAATCGCTTTATTTTTATGAATTTCTCAATTAATAATATAGACCATTCAGATACTATTTGCGCACTTGCAACTCCTGCTGGAATGAGCGCAATAGCAATTATTCGTCTTTCTGGTGGCAATTCATTTAATATTACTTCAAAAATTTTCAGGTCGAACAATAC
>JACAAW010000011.1 GCA_013377115.1 Bacteroidota bacterium
AAAATAATGAACAAGGATTAACGATTTTTGATTTCTGAAGAAACATTCATTTCCGCATTAATTGGAATAACCAGACGAAACAATTTTTTGCATTTGGAATAATTTAATTCAAACCTAATTTAAAAATATGAATTTCGCAAAAGTGGTGGGTATTATTGTACTAGAATAAAAACTAAAAATATCTCTGGTTGCTGAGCCTGTCGAAGCGCCAGTAGAAAGTATGTTTGCAGTGGTCGCTTGCACTTCGACAGGCTCAGCAACCCGCTCAATTTTAAGCTCCATCAATTTATAGAAAAATTCCTTGTAAATCGTTATTGCGAGGGAAGAATGACCGAGTTGGCGGCGCTCGTTTGTAACGAGTGCCATTTTCACTTATTTTTGATTTTTAATTCTTATATTATTATTCAAAAACCTTTACTTGCCAAACTCCATAGGCGTATTTGCGAAAAACTTTTATTGTTCTTGATCCTGAATCTTTTGAAATGGAATCTCCGACTTTATAATAGTCTTTAATTATTACGTCAGGTTCATCTAATTGAAAAAGTGTGTCCTTGAATCTTACCCAATCGCACCCTTTACTGCCTTCTTTTATTTCAGTAACTACACCATGATATTTTCGTTTTAAATATTCAGAACTAACTGGTCTAATACCTAATAAAAAGTAGATAATACTAACTCCAATCATGATAAAGAAAGTCGAAATCAAGATAGTTCTTAATGTTTTTTTTCTATTTTTTTGCATTGAAAAACAATTTAATTTTATTTAAAAAGAGGTTTTGTCTCCCCACCGTTGGTGCTCGTTTTTAACGAGTGCCAACTTCACACTGTAATTTGCCAGCCCTATTGCAGATTGGCTTTTTGTTTTATTTTGTTGCTTTTGTCATTGGCATTGGTGCAAAGAATTCAAAGATTCATTTCCGTAAAAAATGGAATAGCCCGACGAAACAATTTTTTGCATTTTGGAATAATTTAATGCAAACCTAATTTAAAAATATGAATTTTACAAAAGTGGTGGGTATTATTGTACTAGAATAAAAACTAAAAATATCTCTGGTTGCTGAGCCTGTCGAAGCGCCAGTAGAAGAATGTTCTTCGCATATCGCTGGTGCTTCGACAGGCTCAGCAACCCGCTCAGTGGCCCGCTTATGATTGGTGCGAAAAATTGCACGAAGAAATATAGTTATTCGTCATTGCCATCAGCCAAAGGCTGAGAAGCAATCTCATCATGGAAAATATTCGCTTATAAGATTGCTTCACTTCGTTCGCAATGACGGCAATAACTCTGGTCACTGAGCTTGTCGAAGTGCCAGTGGTAGATTATTCTACGTATTTCGCTGGTGCTTCGACAGGCTCAGCAACCCGCTCAATTTTAAGCTCGAAAAACGGGCACAAAAAAAAGCCTCAAAAAATTGAGGCTTTAGAACAAAATCTATCTGATAAATATTAGATAAGTTTTACTTTTACAGCATTAAGTCCTTTTTTACCTTCTTGAAGATCAAAACTTACTTCGTCGTTTTCTCTGATCTCATCAATTAAGTCAGATACGTGAACGAAATATTCTTTATCTGAATCATTGTCTTTAATGAATCCAAAACCTTTAGATTCATTGAAAAATTTAACTTTTCCTTCTTTCATAATAATATAATAAATAAAATAATTTTTGCAAATGTAGTTTAAATAAATTGATAATCTCAATATTTATCAATATTTCTGCATATTTCTTTTCTGTTTTGCTTGAATCTCTTTGTTTTAGGTGTATTTGTGTTTTGTAAATTCTTGAAATTTAATTAAAAGCAGAATGTTTTCGGTAAAAATGACTATAATTTGGGTGAAATTGCAGATAAGATTTAATAAAAATTCAAATTTTCCTTGTATTTTATTTTGTTTTTTTGTGTGCAAAATTTCATCAAATTATTTTTTTTTGAAAATAATTCATTATTAGACAACCTTTTTTCATTTTTATGTCTATATTTACGTATTCAAAATCAAAACTATATGAAAAAAAAATTACTCCCATTCATTATTGGTTTTTTGTTTCTTTCTTTAATAACCAATGCACAGATAACTGTTAATAATACACCTACAGCAACGCAGCTTGCAAATATTTTGGCGGGCTCAAACCTTGTGGTGTCTAATGCAGTATTAACCGGAGCCACTACTGCGAAAGGTTCCTTTTTAGCAACAAATAATAATCTGGGAATGACTTCCGGAGTTATTTTGTCGACAGGATTGGTTAGCACTGCTCCTGGTCCAAATGGAGCTGGAAATACCTCAAATAATTTAGGAACTGCTGGTACTGCGCAAATGACCACTCTTGCTGGAGTTACTACTTATGATGCAATGACTTTGGAATTTGATTTTACGGTGCAGTCTGATATGATTCAGTTTAATTATGTTTTTGCATCTGAAGAATATCCTGAATATGCGCCACCTAACAATTCTTCCTATAATGATGTTTTTGCATTTTTTATTTCTGGTCCAGGGATTACTGGTTCAGAAAATATTGCTTTGATTCCAAGTACAACTTTGCCAGTTACTATTAATAATCTTAACGCGATTACTAATTCTCAGTTTTATGTTAATAATACTGGGGGACAAGATATTTCCTTTGATGCATTTACAACATTGTTGACAGCACAAAAAACTGGTTTGATTCCATGCAGTACTTATCATTTAAAATTGGTGATTGCAGACGCTGGTGATGCGGCTTATAATTCTGCTGTATTTTTACAAGAAAACAGTTTGGTTCAAGGGATTGTTGATGTTAATACCAATACAATTAGTGCCAATGATACTGCTTCTGAAGGTTGTGTAAAAGCAAGTTTTACCTTCTCATTGGATCAACCTGCTGTGATTGATAAAATTATTAATTTCCAAATTGCAGGAACTGCTACCAACGGAATTGATTATGCTCCAATTGCAAATTCACTTACCATTCCTGCTGGTCAAACTTCTGCACAAGTTTTTATCGATGCTTATTCTGATGGTATTCCTGAAGGAATTGAAACTGTTTATATCATTTATAAACCTGAAGTCTGCGCGCCATATGATACGGCCAAGCTGTATATACGAGATAATGTCTCGATAATTTATACCATCGATCCAACAGATCTGGCATGCAACGGAAACCAAACGGGGCAGATTCTTGTTAATGCAAGTGGAGGTTTTCCGCCTTACACTTATGAAGTGAAAGATGATATGGGTGTCATCACTCAATATACGAATAATCCAATAACAGGACTTGATGCTGGAACTTATGTCGTTTACGTTTATGATATATATGGTTGCAAAGCCGAAGCGCAAGTTGTTGGTGGTTTATTTAATGCAGGAACAACTTTTCTGCCGGATGGTAGTGGTGTAACCTATACTTCAACCATTCCAATTTCTGGTTTTAGTTCGGGACAAACTTTAACCTCCTTGTCAATGCTTCAAAACCTATGCTTGAGTTTGGAACATTCTTATTTGGGCGATTTGGGTATTTCTATTATTGCTCCTGGTGGTCAGACCGTGATTTTAAAAAGTGGATATAATGGAGGAAGTTGTGATTTAGGTGAACCAATTGCTACTGGCCCTGTTGATGGTTCCGCAGGTTCTTTACTTACTGATCCAGGAGTTGGATATGATTATTGTTTTAATGCATCTCCAATGTATGGCACAATGGGAGCTGAATCAAATTTGCATTATAGAAATTATACCGATTCACAAGGTCACAATTATAGTGATAATTATCTTCCTGCTGGAAGTTATACTTCCGAACAATCATTGGCTGGCCTTATTGGAACGCCACTTAATGGAAACTGGACTATCCAGGTAATTGACAATATGTATCTTGATAATGGCTATTTATTTAATTGGACCATCAGTTTTATTGGAGATTTACCCGATTCAATTGGAATTATTAATGAACCAGCTCCAATCGTAGTCAATAATTTTGTTACCAATGCTACCTGTGGAAGTAGCAATGGTGCCATTAACATTTCTGTAAGTGGATCCTATCCTGCCTTTACTTATTTATGGAGCAACGGTGCAACTACCGAAGATATTTCTAATTTAATTGCAGGTTCTTATACCGTTACAGTTACTGACAATCATGCTTGTACCAAGGTCGTTACTTATAATGTTAGCAATAATGGTACATTGGATTTAACTTCCAATGTTACTCCTATAACTTGCGCTGGAGCTAATGTTGGGGCAATTGATATTACGCCAACTGGTGGTGCAACACCATATACTTATTTATGGAATAATGCTGCTACAACACAAGACCTCACTGCTTTGGCAGCTGGGACCTATACTGTAAGTGTTACAGATCAGAATTCTTGTGTTTTGGTTAGACAGTTTGTTGTTACAGCAAATACACCAATTCAAATAAATCAAATTAGTTTACAAAATGAAAATTGTGGTACACAAAACGGAGCGATTTCAGTTTCTGCAGCAGGTGGATCTGGCTCTTTTGGTTATCATTGGAGTAATGGTGCAACAACTTCTTCGATTACTGGTTTAACTGCTGGAAATTACACTGTAACAGTTACTGATGCCTACAATTGTACTGCAAGTCATACTTATACGATTATAAATGATGTTTCAAACTGTGTTACTTATTGCTATCTTGATGTTGTCCAAAATTCGGTAACTGATGATATGTGCGGAAATGCAATAGGTGCAATAAACATAACAATTACAAATGCAACATTACCTTATGCAGTTTCGTGGTCGAATGGCGCTACTACTGAAGATATTTCAGGATTATTACAAGGTAATTACACTGTAACCGTTACTGATGCCAATCAATGTATAAAAGTTAAAACAATTAGTGTTGGAAATAATACAGGAACATTATCGATTTCAAATTATTTAGTTACCAATGAAACTTGTGGAAGTGTTAACGGATCTATTGATATTACTCCAACTGGCGGTGCATTACCTTACCAATATTTATGGAGTAATGGTGCAACTACCCAAGATTTATCGAATGTTGCCGCCGGAAATTATACTATTCAATTAAAGGATGCCAATAATTGTACTTATACCAATTCTTATTCAGTTCTTAATAATGCAGGAAATTTAACAGTTTCTGGTACTATTGTGAATGAAGTTTGCGGTGCAGATAATGGTAGAATTATTCAAACTGTTAGTGGTGGTTTTGGATTGATTACTTATCATTGGTCAAATGCAGCTACTGTTCAAACATTAAATAATATCCCTGCTGGAAATTATTCCTGTACCATTACTGATGCTGGCGGTTGTTCTTTAGTTAAAAATTATGTAGTTCAAAGTCTTCCTGGTAATCTTGCAATCTCAAATACAGTTATCACCAACGAAAGCTGTAATAATAATTTGGGAAGTATTAATTTAACTGTCAGCGGAACAAGTCCTTTGTATATATGGAGTAATGGAGCAACCACTGAAGATATTTCTTCGCTAAATGCTGGTATTTATTCATGTACAATCACAAATAATCAAGGATGTACTGTTTTAACAGGACCTTTAAATGTTTTTGATGCTCCAAGTAATATGGTGGTTTCAACCAATCAAATCATTGATGAATTATGTGGAAATAATAATGCTTCGGTTACGGTTAATATTACGGGAGGAGTTAGTCCATATACTTTCCATTGGTCTAATGGTTCAAATTCTCAAAATATTTATACCATTCATGCTGGAAATTATTCATTAACAGTGACTGATGCCAATGGTTGTCAGGCAAATTACAGTTGTGTTGTGGATAATTCACCAGGAACTTTGGTAATTCAAAATGCTGCAGTAACTAACGAAAACTGCGGTAACTCAAATGGAGCAATCAATCTAACAATAAATGGCGGAACAACACCTTATACTTATTTGTGGAGTACTGGAGCTACAACACAAAATATTACTGGAATTCCAGCTGGTAATTATAATGTTACTGTTACTTCGGCTAATGGATGTGTTCAGAATAGAAGTGCTGTGGTTGTAAATAACGCCAACGGCATGACTCCAACTTGGCAGATAACCAATGAACTTTGTAGTAATTCACAAGGTGCTATTGATTTAACTGTAACTGGCGGAAATGCACCGATTGTTTATCTTTGGTCGAATGGTGCAACAACACAAGATTTGTCAAATATTGCTGCTGGAAACTATTCATGTACCATAACAGACAATACTTTATGTAAATCTCATATTGGGCCTATCACAATTAACAATACTTCTGCAAGTATGTCAACTTCTACCATTGCAACAAACATTATTTGTGGCAGTGGTCTTGGTGCAATTAATTTGACGGTAACTGGTGGTATTGCTCCACTAACTTATCTTTGGTCGAATGGCGCAACAACAGAAGATTTAACTTCACTTGCAGCGGGTACTTATTCTTATACGGTAACGGATGTCAATAATTGTAAAGATTTTGGTTCTGCAATTGTTACCAATAATCCATCTGGCAATATGAGTTTTACAACAAATGTAACTAACGAACAATGTAATAGTAATTTAGGAGCCATCAATAATACCATCTCTGGTGGTGCAACACCATATACATTCTTATGGAGTAATGGCGCAACAACAGAAGATTTAACGGCATTAAATAATGGCAACTATTCCTGTACAATTACCAGTTCAAACGGATGTGTTTTAAATACTGGAATTATTTCTGTTGACGATATTCCTGGAACACTTGTTATTAATACGATTACTACGGTTGATGCAATTTGTGGAAATAGTTTAGGAAAAGTTAATATCACAGTAAGTGGTGGCACAACACCATATACTTATTTGTGGAGCAACGGCGCAACAACGCAAAATATTACGGGATTAGCTGCTGGAAATTATATTGTAACAGTTACTGGAGTTGGAGGTTGCACTGTTGTTGGTCAAGCTACTGTTTTAAATGACAATGGTGCATTTAATATTAATAATTATGTAATAACAAATGAACATTGCACCAATCATTTAGGAGCCATTGATATCAGTGTTCAGGGAGGGACAACTCCTTATACATATTTATGGAGTAATTCTTTAACAACTCAGGATATTAGCAATTTGGCAGCTGGTGGCTATTCTGTATATGTTCACGATGCATTGGGATGTTTTACTAATGGTGCATATACGGTGATAAATCAGGGATCTAATTTCCAGATAACCAATGCAGCTATTACTCATGGTGTTTGTGGAAATTCAAATGGTTCTATAAATATTACTGCTACTGGCGGAACAGCTCCATATCAATTTACATGGAGTAATGGAGCGCATACCGAGGATATCAGTAATTTGAGTTCAGGATCCTACACTGTAAACATTGTTGATGCAAATGGATGTAATACCACTGGCACTTATCAAGTAAATAATTTACCTGGAACAATGGTTATTGCTGGAACTACTTCAAACGAATATTGTGGAAATGGTCAAGGTAGTGTAATTTTAAGTTTATCAGGTGGCGATAATCCATATTCTTATAATTGGAATAATTTAGCAACATCTCAAAACATCACAAATCTTCACGCAGGAAACTATAGTGTTACAATTACAGATAATTTAGGTTGTACAGGTACTTATTCTGGAGTAGTTTCAAATACAACAAACGGTTTTGCGGCTAATGTTTCAGCAATTACTGATGAAAATTGTGGTAATCAAAACGGAGGAGTGAACATTACTGTAAGTGGTGGAATTGCACCAATTAGTTATTTATGGAGCAATGGAGCTACAACTGAAGATATTACCAATGTTCATAGTGGAAATTATTCAGTAACAGTAAATGATGTTAATGGCTGTTCTGTGGTTCTTCCAGCTACGGTTATTAATGTTTCCGGAACTTTAGCTTTTTCTTTTACCAATACTCATGACGAAGAATGCAGTAATTCTCAAGGATTTATTGATATTCAAATTAGTGGAGGCGTAAATCCTTATACCTATTTATGGAATAATGGTTCAACCACACAGGATTTAACTGGTCTTGCTTCGGGAGCTTATTCGGTAACCGTTACTGATGGTGCAAATTGTCATTTGATTTCAAATTATCAAATTAACAATACGTCTGATATTAATGCAAGTGGAGTTGTAACCAATTCTTTATGTGCTGGAAATACAGGTTCAATAAATATTTCCTTGGTTGGTGGAATTACCCCAATTTCTTATCTGTGGTCAAATGGGTCAACAAATCAGGATTTAAATAATATTGGTTCAGGAACTTATTCTTTAACCATTACTGATGGAGCTGGTTGTACAAACCATCAAACTTTTTCGGTATATCAACAAAATAATCCAAATCTTGCATTTATTAATGTGTTTTCAAATAATGATTATTGTGGTGGTTCAAGCGGAAGCATTAGTTTTGATGGCGTTGGAAGTGCAATGATTGGTTATTATTTAGACAATGTAAATATTGGCTGGGGCTGGGCAACAAATTTATCAAGCGGAACTTATGTTATTTCGATTATTGATGAAAACGGTTGCAGACTCGATTCCTCAATATTTGTTGGAAATGACACTTATATTTTGCTTAATTCAAATTTTGAAAATGAAACTTGTAGTCAAGGCAATGGATCATTGAGTGTTTCTTCAAGTACACCTGGAGTAACTTATTCATGGAGTAATGGAGCATCAGGTTCGTTCCTCGCAAATTTAAGTGCAGGAACATATTACTGCACCGTTTCTGATGGTTCTTGTTCAGTTATCGACACGCTTACTATTATCAATGAATTTGATTTTACAACTTCTACAGCAGTAACTAGTGATTATTGTGGCGGTAATGTTGGTGCAATAGACTTAACTGTTGTAGGCCCCGACGTATATCAATATCATTGGAATACTGGAGCGATTACACAGGATTTAAATGGAATTACAAGCGGCAATTATTTATGCACAGTTACCAATTCAAATACTGGTTGCGAAAATATTGTAAATGTTTTTGTTCCATCTTCCTCTTCAGGAGTAAATTTGAATACGGTTATTTTACCTGATACTTGTAATGCTGATAAAGGCTCAATTACCAATACTGCTTTTGGTGGATCTGGGAATTATTCTTATGCCTGGGATAGCGGTCAAAATACCTTGAGTTTAACCAATATCACAGCAGGAAATTATGTATTGACAGTTACTGACAATTCTGATAATTGCCATTTAGTAATGTATTATACCATTCCAAACGTAAAATCATTCCATGTTACATCTTCATATACAGATGCAACATGTGGTTCATGTAATAATGGGACAATGTTGCTTACACCAATAAATAACTCTGGTTTTACAAATACTTTCAGCTATTTATGGAGTAATGGTGCGACAACGCAAAATTTAACAAATGCATTACCTGGGAATTATAGTGTTTATGTTTCCTCAAATATTGGTTGTGATACAACTATATATTTCACTATTAGTTTCCCAACAGCACTTGCTGTTCAAACAGCCAATTTGATGAATATGGAAATTGCACCAAATCCTGCAAATGATAATTTTACGGTTCTATTCAATATTCCGGATGGCAAAGAAGCCACTTTATTGATTATTGACATGAATCGTAAAGAAGTTTATAAGCAAAGTGTTGCAGGCAGAAACAAGCAATCTATTAATAGCCTCAATTTAGCACCAGGCGTTTATAATGTTGAAATTTTCAACGAAAAAATGATGATGCATAAAAAACTGGTAATAGTTAAATAATAAAAAAGAAGGCGTAAAGCCTTCTTTTTTATTTCTCTTTAAGCTATTTTAAAACCTAAATTCTTAAATGAAATATTTTGTAATTACCTTTATAACATCGCTTTTTATTTGTTCGTGTAATTTGAAAACAAAGGAGAATTCGTTTAAAAATGATATTTTTTTAGTCAATAATGGAGGTTGCGTTTATAAAGATACGATTCAAATTGAGAGCGTAGGAAATAATTTATTTAAAGACAAATCTGGAAATCTCTATTTCAAAACTGTTGACAATTCTCAGGAAGGAAAACCAATGCCATTGCTTATCTCAAGATTGTATAATTCTTGTGAAGGCGATAGTACTTACGATTTGTCACGAAACATTGATTCTAAAACTTTTCGAAATCTTGGTTATAATCAGTATAAAGATAAAAAAAATGTTTTCTTTTATCAAGAAATGTTAGATGGTGGCAATATAATAATCTCTGGAGCAGATGCAAAAACTTATACTGTCATTCCACATTCATTTTATGGGAAGGATAATGCTAATGTTTACTATCAAGGTCACGAAATAAAAATTGCCGACCCAGCTTCTTTCGAAGGAGTTTTTAAAATTATAGAAACAAAAAATGGATTTGACACTATATTCAGGTATGCTAAAGATTCAAAATATTATTATGATGGAGGCGATACTTGTAGCAAGAAAATAGCTGAAGAATACTAAAAATAAAAACTAAAATAAATTAAAAAACGTATGAAAAAAATCTACATTGCGCTATCAATTTTACTCTCATTAACTTTTATTAAAACTAATGCCCAAGTATACACTCAAGGGGATGTTACTGTTTCTCTATCGCCAAGTGGTTATCATGATTCATTGACATGTTCCAGTCAAGGTCAAATGTTGTATTCAATTACCATAAACAATTCATTTTTGGGCGACTCGGTAAAAGTTAAAGATATGTTTGGGGGTTATGTGATTTACGAGGAGGGGAATAATACCGGCCAAAATCCTTGGAATTTAATGATTCCTGTTTTTAATGCTTTTGGATTCATGAATGATGATCAGGTAACAAGCGGTTTTGCGTTTTTTGGAGGGACCGTAAATAAAGTAATTTCTGGTCCTGATACCGTTCTTAATATCAATAATTTTTACCAAATCCCAGTCCCAAATCCTTGTCAATATGGCATGATTTCGGGAAAAGTATACGTTGATTATAACAACGACTGTATTTTTAATGGAATCGATGAAGCGTTAATTTCTATTCCAGTTTCTGCAAGCCAAACTCTTAACAGTCCTTCAATGACTTCTGCAAACTATAATGGTACAAGTAATGCAACAGGTGATTATTCTATTAAAGCATTGGAAAGTTGGATGACAGGAACTTCGGTTGGAATCCCTTCCAATTATCAATTTATTTTCCCAGCGACCTCTTGCTCTCCAGTAACCTATAACTTTAATACATTGCCACAAACTGGTAAAGATTTTTCTTTACAATGTACTAGTTTAATGGATGTTCAATGTTATGCAGGTTCGCAAGGAGTTGTTCGTCCAAATATTCCATTTATGTTATTTCCTTATGTAAATAATACCGGTTGCAATTTAGCCTCCGGAACATTGAAACTGGTTTTGGATCCCAATGTTGTTTATAGTGCTGGTTTAAGTTACAATACTCCAAATTCGGTGAGTGGTGATACTTTAATATGGAATTATACAGATTTAACTAGTATTAGTAATGGAGGGTATTGGCATAGCATGATGTCCAGCATTCATTTAACACCAAATGCTTCAGTAAATATTGGAGATACTTTGTGTTTTCGAATTTTCACTGCTGCCCCAGTTAGCGATGTAGATGTCACAAACAATGATTACACTATTTGTTTGCCTGTCGTGAATTCTTTCGACCCAAATATTAAAGAAGTAAGTCCAAAAGGAATTGGTGCTGCAGGAAATATCCCAGTTGCTACGAATGAATTGACATATACTATCCATTTTCAAAATACTGGTAATGCGCCAGCAATAAATGTTTCAGTTATTGATACTTTGGATTCAGATATTCTTCTAAGTAGCTTAAGAATATTGGGAACCAATCATTTATTATATCCAGAATGGATAGCACCAGGTGTAGTTAAGTTCAGCTTTTACAATATTAATTTACCAGATAGTACCACCAATGAACCAGCAAGTCATGGTTTTGTGAGATTTAGCGTTAATTTAAATGCAGCATTGCCTGTTGGAACTGTAATTCAGAATAAAGCAAGTATTTATTTTGATTCAAATCCAGCAATTGTAACCAATACTGCTATTAATACACTTTCAAATTTGAGTGGAATTGATGATCTTGCTGCTGCAGAAGGCTTGGTTTCAGTATTCCCAAACCCAACTACAAATAATTTCAGTGTTAGTTTTCCTTCAAATACGCTTCAAATCCAAATTCTAAATTCATTAGGACAATCGGTTCAAAACAAAATTGTTGATAACGAAACATCAGCAAATTTTGAATTACAAACCGCTGGAATTTATTTTATCCAAGTAAAAACGGACAAACAAATTTTAACCAAAAAATTGGTGGTGACGGAATAGAAATAAATTGCCTTTTTAAATTGATATAAAAAACCGTTTATCCTATAAAATAATAGGATAAACGGTTTTTATTTTGCAAAATCTAAAAGTCGATATTTCCCTTAAGTGTTGATAATATTGTGTTTTGTTAGGTTGTTGTAAAATAATTTATAATTAATATAAATAAAATATTTTCAAAATAAATTATTTATATTAATTTTGTATAAGGAAATGTTGCTGATGCAACAAAAATATTATTAATAAAAATGAATTTTATGAAATTAACTAAACTCTTTATTTTAGCAGCCTTTTTTATTGTTTCATTGAGTCTAAATGCTCAAATTCCAAATCAAGGATTCGAAACTTGGGTAACCGATGTTGATGGAAATGTAAATCCTGCAGGGTGGGAAACTACAAATAGCTTTCCTGATATTAGCGTAAGTCAATATACTCCAGCATATGCTGGCAGTTTTTCAATGTTGATTAAAACTTTTGATCCTGGATTTATGACGCTTCCAGGTTTTGCTTCTTTTGGTTTTCCATATAATTTAAAACCAACAAAGATTAATGCTTGTATAAAAACCAATATTATGCCAGGTGATAATGTTTCGATTCTTGTTTCCTTGTGGAATGGAGATTCACTTGTTGCTTCTCCAACTAATTGCACATTTGTAATTGATTCAACCATTAACCAATTTACCTGTTTGTCATTTCCGATTACCTACCAATCAGCTTTAATTCCCGATTCTGCTTATATTATGATTACAGCTGGGAAGTTTGGAAGCGTTCAACTTGGAACCCAAATTATTGTTGATGAATTAACATTTGGTTTTGGCACAGGAATCAACGAAATACATGATTCTTTTTCTGCTAGCCTTGAACAAAATATTCCAAATCCTGCCGTTAATTCTACGGTATTTCCTTTAATGCTGAATAAAAGCTCAAATGTGAATTTAATTATTTACGATGTTTTAGGAAAAGAAGTGAAACATATTTCTTTTGGAAAATTAAATTCTGGAAATCATGACCTTGAATTATCTCTTGAGGGTTTTTCAAACGGAGTCTATTATTGTTCATTCCAGGGAGATGATTTTTTAATTTCAAAAAAGATTATTGTTTCAAAATAGAAACTTTTTTCAATTTATTAAAGCGTAGCAATTGTTACGCTTTTTTTTTGTCATTTTTTTACCGTTTTCTGATTTTATCCCACCGATGGCAGTTTAATTCTGTCCCATAACTTTTATTGCCTTTACATCATGGCTTTTCAAAATTATCTTTAATAAAAATAAATTTTGTTTATGGAATCTTTATGAAAAATGAATCTTGATTCCAAACACTCGAAAATTTAAAATTATTAATCTAAAACCATAAGTTATGAAAACATTAAAATTTATTACAGAAACAAGTTTGTTAATCAGCCTGGTGCTCGTTATTGCCTTGGCAGGTGCAGTTCCAACATTAATGAATACCAAATCTTATTCCGGTTGGTTAAGACAACACGATAAAGAAAAAGATGATGATAAAACTTTATCACCTTACTTTTTTATCAATAGTGATAATCCAGAACTTGATCAGCTTCCTTTAAAAGAAACAAAAGCTGATGTTAATATTGCTGGCGTTATTGCCGATGTTAAAATCACCCAAGTTTATACCAATAGTGGAAAAAAACCAATTGAAGCAATTTATATTTTTCCCGCTTCAACCAGAGCCGCTGTTTATGATATGCGTATGACTATTGGTGACAGATTATTGGTTGCGAAAATTCAAGAAAAAGAAAAAGCCCGTAAAGATTACGAAGCTGCAAAAAGTGAAGGAAAAAGTGCTTCATTATTGGAACAACAACGTCCAAATGTTTTTCAAATGAATGTTGCCAATATTATGCCTGGTGATACCATCAGAGTAGAAATGAGTTATACCGAGTTATTAATTCCTGAAGATGGAGTTTACGAATTTGTTTATCCAACAGTTGTTGGCCCTCGTTATTCAAATAAATCAGAAGCTACAGCAGCACTAGACGATAAATGGGTTTCTAATCCTTACACTCACGAAGGTGTTTTACCAACTTATTCATTCAATATTAATTTGCATTTGGCTGCTGGTATGCCAATCAGTGATGTGAAATGTCCTACACACGAAGTTAATATCAATTATATTACAAAAAATGATGCTGAAATAAAACTCAAGGATGCAGAGAAATTCAGTGGCAACAAAGATTATATTGTTCAATATCGTTTGTCAGGCAATTCAATTCAAACCGGAACTCTTTTGTATAAAGGCGAAAATGAAAACTTTTTCTTAACGATGATTCAACCTCCAACTCGTCCAACTGTTGATCAAATTCCACCAAGAGAATATATTTTTATCATGGATGTATCTGGCTCAATGTCAGGCTATCCAATCGAAACTTCTAAAAAGTTATTGAAGAATTTAATTGGAAATTTGCGTTCAACCGATAAATTTAATGTGATGATGTTTGCTGGAGGTTCAAATGTTTTGGCCGAAAAATCAATTGATGCAACACAAGCAAATTTAACAAAAGCTCTTGATATGATTGACAAACAACAAGGTGGTGGCGGTACTGAATTATTGCCAGCATTGAAGAAAGCTTTATCTATCGAAAAATCTGAAGGCTTCTCTCGTTCATTTGTTATTGCAACTGATGGCTACGTTGATGTTGAAAAGGAATCTTTTAAATTAATAAAAGACAATTTAAATAAAGCTAATTTCTTTGCTTTTGGAATCGGATCCTCAGTAAACAGATTTATCATCGAAGGAATGGCTCATGTTGGAATGGGAGAACCATTTGTTATCGTAAACGAAGCTGATGCATCAGCACAAGCAGAAAAATTCAGAAAATACATTCAAACTCCAGTTTTAACCAATATCAAAATTAAATACAATGGATTTGATGCTTATGATGTTGAGCCTTCGAATATTCCTGATGTTTTAGCCGAAAGACCAATAATTATTTACGGAAAGTATAAAGGCGAACCCAAAGGTACCATTACTTTATCTGGAAATACTGGAACCAAAGATTATAAATTAGATATTAATGTAGCTCAAACTGCTCCAATCAAAAATAATGTAGCATTAAAATATTTATGGGCCAGACAAAAAATTAGAATGCTTGATGATTTCACTTCTTTTGGTGATGATCCAAAATTGAAAGAAGAAATAACAGGACTTGGTTTAAAGTATAATTTATTGACCAATTACACTTCATTCATTGCCATTGATTCATTGGTTCGTAATAAAACTGGAAAATCAACTACAGTGAAACAGCCTTTACCATTACCTGATAAAGTTACTGATAATGCAATTGGAAATTATAGTTCAGTTGGTGGTTCAGTTGGATACAAAAAAACATCTGCAAAAAGTGGAAGTTACAATTATACTCCAGCAACCAACCAATCGGTTAAAGATTTAGAAGAAGTTGAAATTGGGGACGAAAAAGTTAATGGACCATACACGGTTGTGGAAGTTATGCCTGAATTTATAGGTGGAGAAGCAGCAATGATTAAATTTTTGCAATCGAACCTTAAATATCCTGCTGAAGCTAAAAAATCAGGAATTTCGGGAAAAGTATTCGTGAGTTTTGTTGTTGGAATAAATGGAGAAATAACTGATGTGAAAATTTTGAAGGGAATTGGTCATGGCTGCGATGCTGAAGCAAAACGTGTTGTAAAAATGATGTCCAAGATGTGGAAATGTGGAACTCAAGGTGGAGTGGGAGTCCCAGTACAAATGAATTTACCTATCGAATTTACTTTGGTTAAATAATTGGTGATATTTAGTTAGACAATTCAGCGTCGGTTTGTAAAGTGCAAACCGATGCTTTTTTTGTGCAAAGATTTTTGGATTTAATACTTTAGATTTCCGAAATATAAATTATTTTTACTCATTAAATTTAAATCTAAAGAACCCATATAAAATGAGAAATTTTCGGAAAATAGCTTTAGCATTCATTGGATTTTATGCATTTGTTTTATCAAACCAAGCACAAAATGTTCCATTACCAATAATTGAACAATATACATTAGCCAATGGACTTACCGTAATTTTATCTGAGGATCATGCTAAGCCTGAGGTATTTGGAGTAGTTGTTACGAAAGCTGGAAGTAAAAACGATCCAGCAGATGCTACTGGAATGGCTCATTATCAGGAACACATGCTTTTTAAAGGTACTGAAGAACTTGGAACAATTAATTGGCAACTAGAAAAACCACTGATTGATAAAATTTTTGAACTTTATGATTCATTAGGGAAAACTAAAGATGCAAAAGCCCGCGAAGCAATTCAGACACAAATCAACGAGTACTCAATGAAAGCTGGAGGATATGCTATCCCTAATGAATTGGATAAAATAATAAAAAGCATTGGAGGTACAAAAGTAAATGCCAATACTTCTGCCGATCGCACAATTTTCTTTAATGCTTTTCCTCCAAACCAAATAGAAAAATGGTTGGATTTATATGCTCATCGTTTCCAAAATCCTGTTTTTCGTTCTTTCCAGTCTGAATTAGAAGTTGTTTACGAGGAGAAAAATCTCTATAATGATAATTTTTCAACAGGTTTAATTGAAACATTCAATAAGAATTTCTTTAAGAAACACCCATATGGACAACAATCAACAATTGGAACGGTTGAGAATCTGAAAAATCCTTCCTTAACGAAAATGTATAATTTTTTCAAAACGTATTATGTTGCCAATAATATGGCTTTGGTCATAACTGGGGATTTTAATATTGAAGAAATAAAACCAATTATTGAAAAAAAATTTGGTGTTTGGCGAAGAGGTGATCTTCCAAAATTTCCTACATATGTTGAAGAACCTTTTAAAGGTAGAGAATTTGTTTCGGCAAAATTATCACCAATAAAAATTGGTTTATTCGGCTTCAGGACACCTGCAAATGGTGATGCAGATGAAGTTGCATTAAAGGTTTGCAATTCAATTTTATCCAACGATAATCAAACAGGATTGCTTGATAAATTAACCCTTGATAGCAAATTAATGGCTGGTGTTGTTTTAACGATGCCTTATAATGACTACGGCGAAACATTTGTTCTAGCTGTACCAAAAATTCTTGGTCAGTCGCTTGATGATGCCGAGAAATTGGTAATGGGTGAATTTGCAAAGCTTCGTAATGGTGAATTTGATGATTGGATGGTTGATGCAGTGAAGAATCAATTGTATAAAGAATTTCAATTGGATTTAGAAAATAGTCAGGATAAAGCCTTGTTAATTTCAGAATCATTTGCTCAAAATAAAAACATCAACGATTATTTAAATCTCTATTTAAAGCAAATAAAATCAATTACTAAAGCGGATGTTATGAATGTAGCTAAAAAGTATTATGGTGATAATTATTTAGCTTTTTATTCAAAAATGGGATTTCCTAAAAAGGAAAAATTGGAAAAACCAAATTACAAACCACTACAACCAAAAATGAATCAGGAATCTCCTTATGCAACTGTTTTTAAAAATATCAATACAAAAGCTCCAGAACCAAAGTTTATCAATTTTAGTCAGGATGTCAAAGTAGGCCAGATATTTGAAAAAGCGGTTCTATATTATGCGGTAAATCCTAAAAATGATGTGTTTTCCTTGAAAATAAAATATGGAATTGGGGAACATAAAAATCCAAAGCTTAAACAAGCGGCTGAATTGATGAATTTATGTGGAACAAAACGTTTAAAACTAGTCGATTTAAAATCGGAATTTAGTAAGATTGGATGCAGTTATAGCGTTTCAAGCGACGAAAGCTATATCATAATTGAGCTTGAAGGTATTGAAAGCAACATGAGCATTGCAATTAGTTTAATAAAGGAATTAATTTCTGAACCTGTTATTGATAAGGAAAAGTTAAAAGTAATTTTAGAAGGGGAGAAAACAAACCGAAAAATGGAAAATACAGAGCCGGAAAATATTGCAAAAGCTCTTATTGAATTTGTAAAGTATAAAGAAGAATCTTCCTTTTTGAGAAGGTTATCAATAAAGGAAATGGAAAAGCTTGATGCTGATTCACTCGTTGATATTTTTAAGTCAGCGATTAAATACGAATATGAAGTTCATTATTGTGGTCAATATGATTTTGAAAAAGTACTTCCAATAATGAAAGAGAAACTGAATAACCCACCAGATTTTATGCAAAGTGAATCTCCTGTTGTTAGAAATGAGCAGATTATTACTGAAAATACTGTTTATTTGGTCAATAATAAGAATGCTTTACAAAGTAAGATTTATTTATTTGTTAACGGAGGAGTTTATAAAACAGAATTAGAGCCATCGATTGAGGCATTCAATCAGTATTTTAGTGGAGATTTTTCGGGGTTGGTTTTGCAAGAAATTAGAGAGTTTCGGTCTTTGGCTTATGGTGCTGGAGCAAAATATTCAATTCCCAAATTAATTGAGAAAAAATCAAGTCTTACTGGTTTTGTTGGGACTCAAGCTGATAAAACATTAGAAGCAATTCAGGTTTTTACTGATTTGATTTCAAAGATGCCTGAGAAACCTGAACGTATTGAAAATATTAAATCATATCTAATACAATCTGCATTAACAAACAAACCTGGTTTCAGAGATTTAACAGAAACTGTTGAAGCATGGAAACTTCGCGGATTTATTGATGATCCTGCAAAATCAAAAATTGAAGCTTACCAAAAAATTACTTTTCAAGATTTGTTGAATTTTTATAAAACAAATATTCAGAATAAGCCTATTGCAATCGCTATTGTTGGAGATAAGAAAAGGATAGATCTTGAATTGCTAAAAAAGTTTGGTAAAATAATTGAAATAAAGGAAAATCAAATTTTTAAATAGTCTTGAAAAAAGCTCCCTCAAATTGGAAGGAGCTTTTAAACATGAAAAAAGGATGCTATTAAAAATAAAAACAGTTATAATTTTTCTATACCATAACTTTTCGACATCTTCCCACTCATAGATGATATTTTTAATTGATAAATGCCTTTATCATAATAACTAAAGTCAATTAATTTATCAATTTTGCTACTAGTGGTTGCTAGAATATATTTAAGACTGCCATTACTATCAAAAAGTTGAATTATAAAATAATCTTCTATTTTGTAATTTAGATTAATTGACAAGTCATTTTTTGTAACGTATTCTCCTCTTAGTCCTGCATCTGATACATTCAAAGAAATCATATTTGTATCAGAAACCTCATTCAATTCTTTTATTAAAAATTGACTAATATTAACGGAAACAGCATTGTTATATTCTTCTTCATCATTTGTTACTATTGGCTTAAAACTTAAATCTTGTTTAAATGAATTTAAATTTTTTGCTGAAAGATTTCCAATAAGACTTATTGCTATTATTATTTGAATAATTATTCTTGATTTCATATTTTTTATTTTTCTGATTTGATATTCAAATTTACAAATAAGCAGATTTGATTGGAATAGGTATCTACACTCATTTTTATTTGTGGTAAACCCTTAAAAAAAAAGCCCCCTCAAACCACTAAGGGGGCTATCAAACATGAAAATAAAAACTAATTAAAATAAATCAAAACCAAAATTAACTGAACCTATAATTGTTCAATGCTATAATATTTTATTAAATTTCCAAATTGAGAAGAAATCTTTAAAGTATAAATCCCCTTTGGAAATGAACTTAAATCAACCTTCTTTTGAAAAGAATTTGATTTTATGGTTTTATGGTAAAATGAAGATCCAGTTTTGTTAAAGAATTCAATAATATAATATTCTTCAATTTCATTTTTAATATTTATTTGAATGTTATTTGTGGATAAAACCGGAATAACTTCTAAAGTTGAATTTGTTAAAGTGGAAAGCATATCACTTTCTTTTAAAATAAATTTGCTTATTCTAACCGGCGTGGTTGTTTCGTAGTTAAAATCATCTCTTACAACAATATTACCTGGATCTTGCATTTCAATACTTGAATTTGTACAAAATAATTCATTGGCATTATCACCTTTTTGACCAAATAAATTTACTGTAATAAAAAATGCTGTTGCTAGGAAAAAAAATATTTTCTTGTTTTTCATTGTGTGGGTTTTGTGTTATTCTTAGAAAAATCTAATGAAGCAAATTTCTATTAAATTCAGAAATCAGACAATAGGTGCCAACCCTCATTTTTCTTAAATAAAAAAAGTCCCCTCAAACCACTGAAGGGACTAAAACTTACACGAAAATAAAAAACTACTTATTAAAAGAAAGATAAATAAATAAACCAGGTAAAAAACTAAAGTTGCTCGATATTGTAATATTTTACAACGTTTCCAAATTGAGATGATACTTTTAGAGTGAAATCACCTTTTGGAAATGCGCTTAAATCAATTTTCTTTTGAATTGAATTTGATTTAATTGTTTTATGATATATAGTTGCTCCGGATGTGTTAAACAACTCAATTATGTAATATTGTTCTGAATCATTTTTTATGTTTACTAAAATATTGTTACTAGAGGCTATTGGAATAACTTCCAAAGTAGAATTGGTTGAAACAATTTTTGTTTCTAAATCAGTTATAATAAAATTACTAATGGTAATAGGGGTAGTTGTTTCATAGCTGTTGTCGTCTTTAACAACTATGCCTTTTGGTTCACCAACTCCAAAACCAGTAATATTATTACTTGCATAAAGATTGTCTTTTTGAGCAAATAAATTTCCAGAGAAAATAAATGCTGCAAATATTGCGGTGTATAATATATTTGATTTCATGGTTGTAAGTTTTAAAATTATTATTACTAAATATTTTGTTTTGCTTTTTTCTATGATACAAATATCCCCCAAATTGGTAAACGAAACCATAGGGGCTAACCCTCATTTTTAGAAAATAGGTGTTTTTAGCATTGTTAATAAAGGAATATTTGTTTAATTTTATCTTTGAAATTAAAAACGAATGCAAAAAAAATATTTAAATATTTCTATAGCAAGTCAACAAAAAGACGATATTGAATTAATGTCTCAATTTTTGAATCATAATTTCAATGTCAAAATTCAAGAAATTGTTAATTTTAGTTATAGATTGGATGAGAATTTAAAATGTTCTGATGTTTTAATCTTGGATTACCGTGTTTTAAATGAAAACAATGGAATCATCCAAGAAATCAGGCATGAAATTCCGAGTTTAAATATTATTATTATTTCTGAAAATAATGATTTGAATTCATTCTCGGAGATAATTGGTCTTGGCAAGATATTGTTTGTTTTATTACCAATTGATTATAATAAATTTAAACAAGCCATCGAAGTATGCTATGATTTGGCTAAAAGAGATCAAAACTGTTTAGCGCAAAAATCTGAATTATTTAAACTCAAGCGTAATTTCAATTTTGAAATTAGTATAAAAAAGCAGGCTGAGGAAGAGGTATATAAATTTCTTTATGCAATTGAACAAAGTCCTGTTACGGTTCTTATCACGGATACAAAAGGAAATATTCAATACGCCAATCCGAAATTTACTAAAGTTTCAGGATATTCATTTGATGAAGTTATTGGAAAAAACCCTAGCATTTTGAAGTCTGGTAAACAATCTGATGAGGTTTATAAAGAAATGTGGGAATCGATTAGTAAAGGAATCGATTGGTCAGGTGAGTTTCAAAATAAAAGGAAGAATGGCGAATTATATTGGGAAATGGCATGGATTTCTGCAATTAGAAATAAAGATGGAGAAATATATAATTACCTTGCTGTAAAAGAAGATATCACTCAAAGAAAGGAAGCCGAAGATGCTTTACGCAAAAGTGAGGAATTAAATAAATATATTATTTCAGAGCTACCCTATTCTTTGTTTATTCACATTAATGGTGTTATTGTTTTTGCTAGTAAAGCATTTTCATTATTGACCGGGCTTACAAATAAAGAACTTATAAATAAGCGAATTTTGGATTTGCTGGATGACAAAAATATTGAAGGAATTAAAGAAAAATTAAAGCAAAGAGCTTTGGGAATTGATATTCCTGATTTCGAATTAGGATTAAAAACGAAAAAAGGTTTAAAAATAGTTTCTGTATCTGGCCGAAGGATCAATTTTGAAAATCAGGATGCTATTCTCGTTGTATTAATTGATATAACTGAAAAAAAGCAAAATGAAAATTTAGTAAGAGAGAAAATTTTCCGTCAAAAATTTTCAAAACAGTTAATTGATTATCAAGAAGCTGAAAGAAAAAGGATTTCTGCTGAATTGCATGATGGAATTGGCCAAGATGTATTGGTGATTAAAAACCATGCCTTACTTGGATTGCATGAAAATATGGAAAAAGAAAAATTAATTAAACAATTGAACCTTATTTCCGAAACAGCTTCAAATACGATAACCGAAATTAGAACCATTTCTCACAACCTTCGTCCTATTCATTTGGAAAGGTTGGGTCTTACCGAAGCTATTTTTACAATTATTGAAAATGTTGCAAAATCATCGAATATTGATTTTATAAAAGCTATCGAAAATATTGATGGTTTGGTTCCAAAACAAATGGAGATTAATATTTATCGAATTATTCAGGAAGGAATTAGTAATATTATTAAGCATTCAAATTCTAAAAAAGTTGAAATTTTAATAAAAAAATTAAAGAATAAAATTCGGATAACCATTAATGATAATGGAGAAGGTTTTATTCTTGAAAAAAGTAATAGAAATTCTCAATTTGGTTTTGGATTGTCTGGTATTAGTGAGCGAGTGGAGATATTAGATGGGATTTTAGAAATTAATTCAGTCATTGGAAGAGGAACAACAGTTAATGTTCTGATTCCTTTTAAGCAAAAAAATTAGAATATGTTAGAGCCTGAAGGAAAAATAATCAAAATACTTATTGCCGACGACCATCCTATTTTTAGAAATGGTCTAAAATCGGTGATTGAATCTGTAGCTAATTATTCAGTGGTTCATGAATCTGATAATGGGGAAGATGCTTTTAAGTACATTTGTGAAAATGAAATTGATCTTGCTATTTTGGATGTTGAAATGCCTATTATGGATGGCTTTGAAGTTGCGAAGCAATTACATGTTGAAAAAAAGTCTTTAAAGATAATTTTTCTTACAATGTTCAAGGAAGAACGATTTGTGAATAAAGTGTTAGATCTTGGAGTAAAAGGTTATGTTTTGAAGGAAAATGCCGTTATTGATATTTTGAATGCAATAAAAATTGTGAGCACGGGAAATAAATTATATATTAGTCCCATAATTGAACATTATTTGGAAGCTAGGAATACAAAAGCCGAATATAATTATAAAGAGAGTTTTGAAAGTCTTACAAATTCAGAAAAGAAAATATTGAAATTGATTTCTGAGAACAAATCTTCAAAAGAGATTTCTGAATTGCTATTTATCAGTGGTAAAACGGTTGAAAACCACCGTAGTAATATTTGTAAAAAACTCGAACTCACTGGAAGCAATGCTTTATTTAAGTTTACAGTTGATAATAAATTTCTAATTGATAAAATGCATTTTTAAATTTTTTTTATGAAAAAATCGTTTTTTGTTGCTGTTATTATTTTTGTTTCGTTTTCGGTCTTTGGTCAAGTTAAGGAAGTTATTTATCATCCTGAATCAAATGCAGAAACCGAATTATCAAATGCCATTTCAAAAGCCAAAGCTGAGAATAAAAATATTCTCGTTCAAGTTGGTGGCAATTGGTGCAAATGGTGTTTGCGCTTTAATAAGTTTTGTCATGATACTTTGGCGATTGATTCAGCAATAAAAGCAAATTACGTTGTTTTGCATGTCAATTATAGCAAGGAAAATGAGAATTTTGAATTATTGCAGAAATTTGACAATCCTCAGAGGTTTGGATTTCCTGTTCTATTAATTTTGGATTCGAAAGGTAATAGATTGCACACACAGGATTCAGGTTTCCTCGAATCTGGTGAAGGTTATGATAAGGATAAGGTGCTCACATTTTTAAAGCAGTGGACTTTTAGTGCTGTAAACCCTAAGAATTATTCACCTAAATACAAAAAGTAAAGCCTTTCGATTTTATTAATTATCCTGGTTTTTCTGTTAATTAAAATTTTGAAACTGCCCAAATCGGAATCAACTTTAATAAGTTGATTGAATTTTTTTTTCAAAAACACAACCTTTTCTTTTCTAAATCGTTAAAACAAAACATTTATTAAAAAAATATAATTGTTTTGACTTGTAAAACTATCGTTATTATTAAGTTTTGGATTTTTTATCCGACGAATAACATAGTTTATTAGTGACAATTTAAACTTAAAAATAACTAACAGATGAAAAGAATTTTTACATTTCTTGTAATGATATTTGTTCTGTTTTCTATTTCTACAAATGCGCAACCCCTAAATGGAACTTATACTGTGGGAGGTGAAAATCCTACTTACAAAACTCTAAAAGATGCTATCAATGGATTGGTTTTAAATGGTATTTATGGACCTGTCGTATTGAAAATTCGCGATGGAATTTACACAGAGCAAATAAATTTTCAACCAATTCCTGGAACAACTGAAAAGAATAATATTACAATAGTCTCAGAAAGTAATGATAGTACAAAAGTTACTTATGTTTTTTCGCCAACTCAAAGTGAAAATTACGTTCTAAAACTTTTTGGTTGTGATTATATTAATTTCAGTAAAATAAGTTTTCAATCAAAAGGTACTGATTTTGCATCAGTTGTAAAAATTGAGAATGGAGCTACTTTTAATTCATTCAATGGTTGCGTTTTTGAAGGAGTGTTTACCAATAATATAACAACCGACCTTAGTTTGGTTTTTGAAGGTGATGGAAAAAACAATGGAAATAAATTCCAGAATTCAGTATTTAAAAATGGTAGTATTGGATTGTTTTTTAATACTGGAGAAGCTTTGGTTGTTTATCATAATAAATTTATTAATCAATACTATAAAGGTATAGAATTGTCCTATACTCCGAGTGTTATCGTTAATGAGAACGCAATAACTACTAGTACAGGAAATAATGAATATATTGCAATTGATGTTCAGTATAGCGAACGAAATATTGTCATTTCAAATAATCGGATCAATTTCGAAAGTGGCTATTATGGTATTTATTTATATTTCTGCAATGGAACTGCTGATAAGCAAGGGATAATAATGAACAATTGTATTGGTATTTCTGGGAAAACTGGAACTGCCTATGGGATTTATGTAGGTTATTCCAATTTCTTAGCTTTTTATCATAATACAATTGATATTATTCGACCTGTGTATTCATCCAGAGCATTTAGCCAATCTGGTTCAAACAGCAGTGGAAATTTGAAATTGGCGAATAATATTTTTGCGAATTTGGGTGGTGGTTTTGCAATGTATGTTGAGCAACCTGCTTCTATTACCGGATCTAATTATAATAACCTTTTTACTACCGGCAGTATTTTTGGCTACTGGGGAAGTGCTAGAAAAGACTTTTCGGAATGGAAAACCGCAAGTGGAAAAGATGCCAACTCTATTTCGATAAATCCTGAATTTAGGACCGTATTTGATTGTTATGCACAATCCTTTATGCTTGACAATAAGGGGATTGGGATACCAGAAGTAATAATAGACATTAATGGTGAAAAGCGTGATAAATCAACTCCTGATATTGGTGCTGTTGAATGGGCCGCTCCATCAAATGATGCAGGAATTGTTTCAATTGATAAATACCAGACCTTTTGTGTCTCTAAAAATTCTGTTTTTGTAAATCTGAAGAATTTTGGATTAGAAGCTTTAAAGAATGTGAAAATTAACTGGTCAGTTAATGGAGTAATACAAAAACCATTTGTGTGGGAAGGTGACTTAGGACAGTCGAAAACACTCGAATCAATTAAGATTGGGGAGCAAAACTTTTCATTAGGGAAACAATACACTGTAATTGCATGGACGAGTAATCCAAATAATTCGAATGATGCTTTTTCTTTTAATGATACCGCAAAAGTATTGAATTCATATATTGCAATGACTGGAAATTATACGATTGGTGCAAACGGAAATTATAAAAATTTCAAAGATGCAATTTCTGATTTAGAACGAGGTGGAGTTTGCGGAAATGTGGTTTTTACAGTTAAAAATGGAACTTATAATGAGCAAATTACTATTAATGAAATTTCGGGAACCAATGCTCAAAATACTGTAAAATTTGTTTCTGAAACAAAAGATAGTACAAAGTTAATTATCGTTTTTAGTCCAACTTCTGTCAAAAATAACTATACTTTAAGATTTAATGGATGCGACTTTGTTACATTTTCGCATATGAAAATAAAATCTATAGGAACAATATATTCAACCGCTATAAGAGTTGAAAATGGTTCCACAAATAATGGAATTACTAATTGTATTCTTGAAGGAATGCAGTGTACAACAAATTCTATTGAATCAAGTGTGCTATCTGAAGGCCCGGGAAAAAATACCAATAACATTATTAAAAACAATAATATTATTAATGGAAGTATAGGTATTTATTATAGCTCTGGAAGTGGTTCAGTAATTGAAGATAATAATTACCAAAACCAGTTTGCACAAAAATGCCAGTGGTGGAGAAAGTACTAAAAGAATATACTACAAAAGTTTTCAAAACTTTTGTAGTATATTCTTTTCCTAAAACGGTAAAGAATCAGTTTCTTCTGGTTCAAAAGCACCAGGATCGGAACTATCTGCAATTGGCCCTTGATTTGATGATTGACTTGTAGTTTTTATCATCCAAGCTCTTGCTTCAGTGAACCAACGACCATTTCCTTCTCTACTTTCCAATTCGAAAGAGACATTTACTTCATCACCTACATTGAATGAAAATTTGTCAATTTTATCACCCCAAAGACTGAAACAAACTTTTTTTGGATAATCAGAAGCGGTTTCTATTACAAATTCTTTTTTTCTCCATGTTCCGTTTTTTCCTTCTCCAGTAACAAGTGGATTTACAACAATTACTTTTCCAGTGATGTCCATTTATATGATTTTTTTAGTTTTTAATTGAGATTGCTTCATCTGCCTATTGGCCGATTCGCAATGACGTCATTGCGAGGGAGGAACGACCAAAGCAATCTATTTCTTTAGTTATTTATTCGTTTGATAATTCTTAATTTATGAGAGTATTTTTGTGTTTCTGTATTGAAAATGCCTTGATGATCAAGGGTATCAATTCTAACTTTTCCAGAAGCATGAATTATTTTTGACTTTCCTAAATAAATTCCGACATGTATGATATTTCCTTCTTCATTATCAAAAAAGACAAGGTCACCTTCAATAGCTTCGTTAATAAAATCAATTGTTTCTCCAATTTCTGCTTGCTTGTTTGCGTCACGAGGAATTTGAATACCATTAATTTTGTATACCATTTGTGATAATCCCGAGCAATCAATTCCAAAAGGGGAGCGCCCACCCCATAAATAAGGACTTCCCAAATATTTTATGGCGGTATCAATCAAATCATTTTTTTGAAATGGCTGATTACTTTTCCTTATTTCTCCATTAATATGATAATTCAGGTTTTGGAAATTCACTGTATTGTCTTTTATATCGGAAAGAGAGCTACCAAGGACAATATTTATTCTTGCATCCTTTGATTCCAGTGATCCAGAAATTTCATTAAAAATATTTTTGCCTGAATTTTCAATTGAAAGTGTTTTTGAAAATTGTTTAATATCAATCCATCCTTCGTAATCATCAATTGTTGTGATGATTTTTGCCCATTTTTCAAAGCTTTCAATTATTTGAAATGTTTCTCCAAATAATATTTGGTTGGTCATTTCGCTGAGGTCGGATGGTTCTTTCCTGACAGGAATCATACTTAGTAAACAAATTCCGTATTCCATATTGGCAATTATTTTATGCAAACCTAACGATTATTCTGAAATTTACCAAAGTTAAAAATTAGTTAAAATTTCCCAGTCTTCTATTTCTCCATTGATAATAGTAAATAGTGGGTGAGGTGGTATTGAATTATTCTGATTGTTTTCTTTGAATTTTCGGGGATCTCTGGTTTTTAATTTATTTTGAAGATGGGTGAATTCATAATTCAATTGTTCAGAATTTAAGGATATTTTATCTTGAAAAATTGGTTGATTTATTTTATTTATATTGAAATTAAAACCTCTTTTTTGAGATTCGAAATAAACTTCCTGAAGATAAAAATTGATTGCATTTAAAGGGTTTGCATTTTTCTTGAATCTCGATAACTGTGGATGGAATTTATAACCTCTGGTTTTATTTTCTAAAACATTTTTTGCCAAAAGTGTTTCTCTCCAGAGGGCAACCAAGCCTTTAGAGTCCAATAAACTGGGATGTAACGACCATATTCTCATTTTGTAAAGGTATAAAAACAAAAAGCCCCAGAAAGGGGCTTTTTGAAAGAATAAGGATCTTTTAGTATTTATCCCAGAATAATTTTGTTGAAACAGCATCTCCGTTTGGAGTAATAGATTGTAAATTTATTGAAGCTGCAGCAGCTGTAAAATTAACTCCATTTAAAGTTTGTTCAGCAATTGGGAAAGTATAACGTACAGGTACATCAGAAAAAGCACCTGGAGGAGCAACCAATACTGGAAAATCAAATTTTCTCCATGATTGCCATCCTTCAAATCCACGATTATACATTGCAATCCATTTTTGAGTACCAATTTTTTGCTTAAAAGTACCTGTTGCAGTAGTATAAGCAACTGATGCTTGAGCAAGATAAGTGTTAGCATCAGTTACGGTTCCTCCCCAATAGGTGATAGAAGCAGTAATTCCTGCGTTATAATGAGATTCAGCTGTTCCACCAACAGCAAAAGAATTTTCGGCTGCTTCCGCTAAAAGGAATTCTACTTCAGCATAATCTAAAATAGTACCTTCAAAAGTAGGATCTTGTATAGCTCCAGCAACATGAGAAAATTTCGAATATCTATTGTAGATACCGTAAGTACCTCCAATATATACCGCTGGATAAGTACCTGGGACAGTTGAAGTGTCTTTTAAAGTGAAAAAGAATGGACGACGAGGGTCATTCAAACCGTTCATAGCATCAACTATAGTGTTTGCTGGAACAAAGTCATGTCTACCACTAGAAACTAAATCCACATAAATTGGATTAGCATTGGGTGAACTGCTAAGATAAACGATTCTAGCATTATCAGCATTAGAGGAAAATACATTTGGTGCTGCAGCTTCAACAGTAGTTTTTGCTAAAGTAGGGTTAACATCAGATAATAACATTCCCATTCTCAATTTAAGAGAATTTGCAAATTTTATCCAACTTGCAACATCACCTCCATACATATTGTCAGCTGTACCAAAACTTTCAGCAGCGGCATCCATATTTGAAATAGATAAATTAATTCTAGTGATTAAATCTACATAAATATCCAATCCCTTATCATATTTTGGCAAAGGAATGTCAATGTTTAATGCTTGAGAATTTAATGAAGTATTTATCGCACCAGAATAAGGAACATCACCAAAAGATTCAACTAAAACGCTATATGTATAAACATTAAGTGCTTCAATAATAGCGAGTTTGTTTTTAAGAATCGCTGGATCTTCTAATGGATTGACGTTCTCTTTTAAAAATTTTGAAGCTTGATCTAAATTTTTCAATACTTTTAAATAAAGTCTATCCCAATGATTGTCAGGAATAGATCTATTTGTTAAATTGTATTTAGCTTCATCATAATAAGTGGTTTCTGTCCAATATTGAGCAAAAAGTCTAAAAACGTTATTATTAACGTTGGTACTTACCATTTGGTCAAATAGGTTTTTTTGAGCACCTGTAAACAGTGTTTCTCCTGTTACTACAGAAGGGTCTTTGGTGTTTTGATTCAGATCCTCTAACTTCGAACATGAAGCAAAAACCATGAAGACTGAAATAATCATTAATATTTTTTTCATAATACTTTTTTTTAAAAATTAAGTTTAAGATTAAATCCAAAATCACGAGTTGAAGGAAGTGAACCGGTTGTATATCCTTGTAGATTTCCAGCACCTAGGCCAGATTCAGGATCAACATAAGGGATGTTTTTGAATATGGTCCATACGTTTGAGCCAACAACACTTAAAGTTGCACCAGTAAAAAAACATTTGGTGAACATTGTTGAAGGTAAAGTATAAGATAAGGAAATTTCTCTTAATTTAACGTAAGTTGCATCATACACAAAGGCAGCATTAGGTAAGTTTGCAGCATATCCGAATCCAGTATAATCATAAGCTTCGTAGCGAGTTGTGTTTACTGTTCCGTCTGCATAAACTCCTTCATTAATATAACCACCAGTAGCATTACCAGGAATTAAACCGCTTGAAGGATCACTTGTAGTATTATAAACAGGATTTCTCACAGGATTACCTAAATCATTAATATAAGCAGTTTCGTCATACAATCCAGTTGACATACCATAATACATATCTAATGAGAAAATGTCGCCACCTTTTTGCATGTCAATTAAGAAACTAAATGCCCAATTTTTGTAGGTTAGAGTATTGGTGATACCACCATTCCAATCAGGATTAACATTTCCAATTACATTATCGGAAGTTGAAGTTTGTAAATAAGCTCCAGTAGTTTCATCAATTATTCTTTCTGAAGCTATTGGATTGTCTGGGTGAAGATAAACATAGTCAGTTCCACAAATAACTCCATAAGCTTCACCAACTCTAGCATTAATAGTAACACCTCCTTGGAAAGTACCTAATTGCAAATTGTCAACACCTTCTATCAAAGATAAAACCTTGTTGGTGTTTTTTGCCCACATAATGTTTACATCCCATTTGAATTTACCTTTTTTAACTGGTGTAAGCATTAAAGCTAATTCAACTCCACTATTTTGAATTTCACCTGCATTAATCATTTTATATGCATATCCAGTTGAAGAGGAAATAGCTAATGGCATAATTTGATCAGTTGAATTAGTTTTGTATAAAGCTAAATCAAAACCAACTCTTCTGCCAAAGAAGAACATTTCCAAACCACCTTCTAAACTATTTGTTTTTTCTGGTTTTAGTTCTGGATTTTTCTTAGTTGAATTTGCAGCTGTTATGGTAGAATTGTAAGCTGTTAAGAAAGTATAATTATCAGTTAATTGATCAAAACCAGGGCTATTTCCTACCATTGCATAATTTAATCGAACTTTACCAAATGATAACCATTCATATTTAGTTAATAAATTTGAAAAAATCAAACTACCAGCAATTGAAGGATAGTAATAAACTGCGTTATCTACAGGAAGAGTTGAAGAATGGTCGCGTCTAATAGTTCCTGATAAATAAGCAAGATTTTTATAGCCCAAATCTGCACTTGCATAAAGTCCATTTACCCCAATTTTTGATGATAATTCCTTAGAATAGGGAAGTGGGTCGGCACTATTTTGAAGAGAATATAAACCAGGGATTACTAAGCCACCACTTGTAGATGAAATAAGTCTATCGTAATTTGTTCTTCTAGTATTTGAACCAATAACTCCCTTTAAATTTAAGGCTTTAGATAAATCTTTGTGGAAATTTAACATCAAATCATAGTTTGTTTCACTAAAACTAATGTCTCTTCTTAAGTAGCCAGAACCTTGATCACTTCTAGTACCACTACCGTCAGCTCCAGAAGTACCTATTCCAAAAGGAGTAGGAATACTTCCAACTGCTCTTCTTTCCTCCTCTAATTGACTGTATGTATCAGTTGATGCTCTTCCATAAACATCGAACCAATCATTAACTTGATAATTTAATGCGATATTACCAATAAAACGATTTCTACTATCAGTTTCATAGTTTTCGTAACGAGTCCAATAATAATTGTCCCAATAAATTGGTTGCGGATCAGTAGGATCAGCATAATTCCAAGTCACATTTCTTAAATTATTATCATACATGTCTTTTTGGTCTTGAATATCAACATTAGTTTCCATCCATTGACGGAAGGAGCCCATGATATTATCACTATAACCTGTTGAGTTTCTTCCTTTACCTTTTTGTTTGGAGTAGTTTGCAGAACCAGTTGCTACCAATTTATCAGTAACTTTCCAACTTCCGTTTAATAAAACATTATCTTTTTTCAATTCACTATTTGGCATTAAACCATTTTGTTTATAATTGGTATAAGATAATCTATAAGAACCTAAATCGAACGAATTGTCAATAGAGATACTATTGTTTAAAGTAAGAGGTTTTTCGAAAAAAGTATTAGGACCATTTTTTGCAGCCACCCAAGGGGTTGCTTTCATGTAATTTGGAGATTTTGGATCTACTGCATCCCATTGATAAACCAATAAGGTAGGATCAAATTTTGGACCATAAGAAGCATCATCAATCATATTTGAACATTGTTCATCTACTCCATCGCCATTAATGTCAGAGTAAGTCCAATAGTCTCCATAACCTGCTCCATATTGATTCTGATATGTTGGCATGGTGCTTTTATCAAGGAATCCCATGGTGATACCTGAATTAAATGTAACTCCAATACCTTTTTTTGTTGTTCCAAGTTTAGAAGAGTTACCTTTTTTGGTTGTAATCATAACAACTCCACCTGCGGCTCTAGATCCATAAAGTGCAGTTGCAGCAGAACCTTTAAGTACGTTTACTGATTCAATGTCATCAGGATTAATATCTGATGCAGCATTTCCATAATCGTAACCTATACCAGCTTGTTTTTGTGAAGTAGTATTTGTAATGTCATTACTAACAGGAACTCCATCAATAACGTATAAAACTTGGTTGTCACCAGTTAGAGATTTGCTTCCACGTAAAATTACATTTGTGGAACCACCCATATTGGTTGTTTTCTTAATTTGAACTCCAGAAACTTTACCTGATAGAGAATTCATAAAGTTATCTGATTTTACTGTCGAAACATTATCACCTTTAATTTCTTGAGTCGAATAACCCAGAGATTTTTTTTCACGGGTGATACCCAATGCAGTTACAACAACTTCGTCCATTCTCATAATGTCGCTTTCTAGAACAACATCAAAAGAATTCGATTCAGTTAGAATAACTTCTTGTTTTTTCATTCCAATAAAAGAAAACATTAATTTTTTCTTTCCTTCAGGAACTGAAATTTGATATTTTCCGTCGATATCAGTAACTGTACCAACAGTTGTGCCTACAACACTAACGTTTACTCCTGGTATGGATTTGCCATCATCTTTGGCTGTAACCCTTCCAGAAATTGTACGTTTTTGTGCATTGGCAACTTGAATGCTAATAATCAGTAGCATAGCAAGAAATGCAAACATTTTTTTCATAGTTAAAATTTTTAGTTAGACAAAATTCACATCGAAGGTATTAAACTTTTTTTTAAATAAATAATTATTTATCAATAAAAATCGATATAGTTGCGTATTTCATTTATTTATTAATTGTTTTAACCTATTTTTACATTTGCAGATAATTGGTTTTGTGGAGTTTGAAAGAAAATAATATTTGATTATTTGTAAAATAAAATTGTTAATAAAAAATATTTATCACAAATTTGCAAATAATAAAAATAAACACGTATATTTGCACCCTGTTTAAAAAAAGTGAATAATCTATAATAATACAATAAAATGGGCAAAGCGGAATTGATAAAATTTGTTGAAAAGGAAGCATCTGTTGCTAAAGAACTTCCAACATTCAAAGCTGGTGATACTATTACAGTTCATTATAAAATTATCGAAGGTACAAAAGAACGTATTCAGCAATATCAAGGTGTTGTTATCCAAAGAAACAGCGAAGGTGCTACTGAAACTTTTACAGTTAGAAAAATTTCTGGAAATATTGGTGTAGAAAGAATTTTCCCAATAGGTTCTCCATTTATTGATAAAATTGATGTTAATAAAAGAGGTGTTGTTAGAAGAGCTCGTATTTATTACATCAGAGGTTTAAGAGGTAAAAAAGCCCGTATTAAAGAAAAACGAGTTAGATAATAACTTTGAAGATATTTTAAAAGCTCTGTTTTGCAGGGCTTTTTTTATTTGCAATAGCTTTCGATTGCCTGCCTTGCTTCTTTTAAACCGAATTTTTCGGCATTTTTCCAGTCTTCACAAGCCGAATTTAAATTTCCTTTTTGTTGATTAATGAAAGCTCGACCGTAATATGCCGGTGCAAATCCTTGATTAATCTCAATTGTCTTTGTGAAATCCTGAATGGCACCATCTAAATCATTTATTTGAGCTTTACAATTGGCTCTCGAAAAGTAGAATTCTGCATTGTTCGAATTTAATTCAATAGCTTTTGTGAATTGAATAATAGCTTCTTTCAAGTTTTTGAAAAGCTTATAATATTTCCCTTTTTGAAAATAGATTTCATAATTATTGGGATTCAATTTCTCTGCAATAGCTAAATTACAGAAAGTTTTGTTAGAATCATTTTTTAAAAAGAATGCTTTTGCTTTTGAAATATAAAATTTGTCGAGTTGATCATTCAACGAAATGGCTTTATCAAAATCTCTTATTGCGAAATCCAAATTTCCAACATTTAAAAATGCATTTCCTCTGTTAAAGTAAGCCAATTCGAAATCGGGCATTTTTGCAATTACTCTATTACAATCGTCAATTGCTTTTTGATTCTCATTTGTTTCTACATAAACGCAGCTTCTATTATAATAGGCTTTGATGAAATCATTTTTAATTTTTATTGCCGAATTAAAGTCTTTCAAAGATTCAGAAAAATTATTCTGATTAAAATATGCCAATCCTCTGTTATTAAATGATCCAGCATAATTTGGATTAACATTAATTGAAGTTGAATAATCTTCAACGGCAGCTTCGATTTTGCCTAAATCCATTTCTGCATCACCTTTATTTACATACGCAAGATAATTTTTGGGATTTTTCTCAATAACATCTTGCCATAGTGTTATACTATTTTTCCATACTTCCACTCTCTGAAAACTAGAAAATGCGAAAATTGAAATAGTTCCAATAAAAATGATTTTGAAAAATGGCGAAAATTTTAAATAGTTCTTTTTGTTAAGAATATTTTCAAAATAATAACCGACAATAAACCCATATCCAATAAATGAAAGATAAGAATATCGATCACCTGCAATTGAATCTCCAACTGCTAAAATTGGAAGGACTGGTAATATCAGTGATAGAAAAAAAAGTATTCCAAAAACAACCATTTTCAATTGTTTTCTATACCTGAAAATAATAATGAAAATGAGGATTACGAAAACCGCTGCCAGATAATATTCAATTGGTAGAAAACCATCCACCTTTTCTGGATAGCTATATTTTGCGCTTAAGTTAATTGGAAAAACAAATTTGAAAATGTAAAAGAGAATTGCAAAAAGGCCTAATATTATTCTGTCAAAGAAATGATATTTCGACATTTCAATTACATCATTCATTAAACTCGCAGCGTTGAGACTGATAATTCCAAAAATGGTGGAAAGCAAAATAAAAGGGATTTTATTGATTAAATTTTGTTTGGTAATTTTACCATCAATGAAATAATCAATTGCGAATAATGTCAGCGGAAAACTGATTGCTGCCGGTTTTGAAAATAATGATAGTGTAGCAAAGAGAATTGTTAAAAGGAAGAATTTCTTGTTTTTTTTATCCTTTCTGAATAAAAGGTATGAAATCAGTCCAAGAAGGTAGAACATTGAAAATAAAACGTCTTTTCTTTCAGCTAACCATGCAACACTTTCTACATGCATCGGGTGAATTGCAAATAGAGCCACTGAAACAATTGTTATTGTTGAATTTTTGAAAAGTAATTTTGTGAAAAAATAGACTAGAATAATATTTATTAAATGATAAACTAAATTCATCAAATGAAATGCTTTTGGGTTCATTCCCCAAATAAAACGGTCGAAAATCCACGATAAAGTTGTTAATGGATGGTAGAGTCCGTTTTGAGAATTTGTAAAAAGTTTGAAGAAACCAACTTCACTGAAATTTGAAACAAACAGATTCTTATAAATTAAAACGTCATCATCATAATTGGTGAATCCGAAGTTTTTTAAATTGAAAAAAGAAATTACTGTAATTAGAAGAATGCCAAACAATAAAAAGACTTCGATGTTTTTGGTTTTTTTATCATTTACTGAAGGAACAAATTCAGCTTTTTTCGTATTCTTTTTGTCCTTTAAATTCATTGATAGCTTATTTACCAGTAATCACAAATTCTGTTCTTCTGTTCATGGCTCTGCCGGCTTCAGTTTTATTTGTTTCTATGGGCTGGGTTTCTCCATAACCGTGATATTTAAGTCTGGGAGCTTTAATTCCACTTGCAATTAAAAAGTCATAAACAGATTTTGCACGATCATCAGATAGCTTCATATTTGATTCGTCGTTACCAACATCATCAGTATGACCATTAATTGAAACAGAAATTTTAGGGTTTTCTGTCAAAAATTTCATGAATTCTTTAATTACAGTTTTTGAATCATCGTTTAATTCAGCTGAATTTGTGGCAAACTTAATGTCGTTGAGTTTATATGCTGCACCAATTTCGATTGGTTTAACTTCAAAATTCACTTTAGCGGGTTTCTCAACTGCAGTATCATTTTTTGCAAAATATTTCGAATCATAAGCATAACCATCTTTTTGAACCGTCATGATATAATCATTTTTGAAAAGGACAGCTATGGCATATTTTCCTGTAACTGAATCAATCGGAATTTCAGTAATTTGTTTGGTTAGGGCATTCTTTAGTTCAACTTTTGCTCTGACAGGCTCATTGGTTTTTTGATCCTTGATTTCACCGGTTAACAGCAAAACTCTTTCTGGTCGAGCATCAGGATATAATTCGAATGAAAATAAATCCCAGCCACCAACACCAACATCATTTAGTTTGTTGGATGAAAAGTAACCAAGTTTTCCATCTGTGCTCACGAAAAAACTTAATTCATCAGCTTGGGTATTGATAGGATAACCAAGGTTTTTTGGTTTCGACCATTTGCCATTGGTTTGCATTTTCGAGAAGAAAATATCGTAGCCACCCAATCCCATATGTCCTAAATAGGTGGTGTCTTTTTCTTCATCTCGATAATCTGCGGAGCAAAAATATAAGGTTTGGCTATCCGTATGAATAAATGGAGATTTCTCATTTCCTGGGGTATTTATTTCTGGTCCTAAATTCTTGGCCATACCCCATTCGCCATTCGCATCTTTTGTTGTTTTGTAAATGTCATAACCGCCATAACCACCAGGTCGGTCGCTGACGAAATACAAGGTTTTTCCATCAGAGGAAATTGTTGGCTGAGATTCCCATGTATTTGGATTATTGACTTTTGGACCCATATTTAAAAGAGGACTCCATGAGTCGTTTTCAAAAACTGAATACCAAATATCTCCATTATAATAAGATGATTTCTTTTTTCCCACCATTACATCTTCCCACCGGTTTGCGGTGAAATAAAGATATTTATTGTCAATGGTAAGTGTTGGACCTCCTTCGTTATCGCCTTCATTAAATGGAACACTAAGAGCGCTTCCTTTATCAAATTCGCCATTTTTCCCTCGGATGCTGAACATGAATTTTTCTTTAAACTTCTCATCTTCACCTGGTCGACTATTTTTGGAAACAGGAATTTTCATTTTTCTTGTGAAAAAAGCAACTTCGTTATCGGGAGATATAATTGCTAGATATTCATCTTCTAAAGAAGAAATACCTTTTACAACTTTAGGCTCAAACGGGACTTTTGCTTTGGTTATTCCATCATAAAATTTGGCATAGGATTGCATTTTTTCGGCCCTACTATATTCCATATCCGATTTTACTTTGTCTGGATCTTTTATAAATTTTGCCAAATTTTCTGCAGCCAAATCATATTTCTCAGCATTGAAATAAATATCACCTAAATAATAATAAACGTAAGGGTCGTATTCAGGGCAAATTTCCACAACTTTTAAAAAATGTTTTTCTGCAGCGGTAAAATTTGGATCTTTTCTTTTAATGCAATTTAATCCTAAAAGAAAATAGGCATCAGCGTATTCAGGCTCAATCTCTATTGCATCTTTTAGAAGTTTGTTGGAAACAGGATACTGTTTTGTTTTGAAAGCATCAACGGCTTCCTGGTAAAGTTTCTTGGCTTTTTTATTGCTGATTTCTTCACATTTTTCTTGCGCATTAGTATTTATGGCAAAAAGGAAATTTGCAATTAATACTAAAATAAAGAGACCCTTTTGAGTATTCAAGTATTTTCTCACGATATTGATTTTATGTTAAATATGTTACGCAAAATAATATTTTTTATTGTAGTTACAAAAAGCGTAAATTATTTCAATGTTTTTGGGCTAAAGCCCGATTTCCATTTTTCTAAATAAACCACGACCTGAAGGTCGTGGCTAAATATTTATTTGTTGATTTGACACTTTTTTGTATCCCCAAAAGCAAATGTTATTTTATTTTGTCAGCTTCTTTTTTTGCGTCATCAAGAATTTTATTTGATTTTGTATCTGCTTCCTGATTCAATTTTGCAGCTTTGGTTTTTGCTTCCTTTACCAATTTGTCTGCGGCTTTTTGAGCAGCAATTTTAGCAATTGGATTACTAGCATCTTTAACCAATTTTTTCCCCTGAGCATCAGCCTCAGCAATTAATTTATCTCCAGCTTTTTTGGCTTCTTCACGAATTTGATTTGCTTTTAATTGAGCATCGTCAAGAATTTTCTTAGCTTTTGCGCTAAGATCTTCTTTTACATTCTGCACCTGTTCTTTAATTTCTGTTTTTATTTCTTCTTTTTTCTTGTCGATTTCTTCTTTTGCTTTGTTTTTCAAATCGTCGATTGCTTCATTCATTGACCCTTTTAAACCAATTTTTACAGTAGGTTTTTTAATGGTTCCGCCTAATAGAATATCAACTTTAACCATATCGCCCAATTTTGCATTGGCTCCTTTTGAATTCGCTTGAGAAACTAAATTGTTTAAAACGCTGTTTGCTTGTGATCCAAATTCACTTCTGGGAATTTCCATGTTAATCACATAATTAATGGATTCGTCTAAAGCGCTATAACCAGAAACAGTTCCTTTGATTTTTTCATATTTAATATCAAAAGGTTTTACATGAATTTTTCCATCAAGAATGCTGAAAATTAAATCAATTTTCTCGATAACCATTTTGCTTAGCTTGTCTATTTTTAATTCCTGAGCAATTTTATTTAATGGTTCAAATTTGGTTACTGTTATTTTTGATGTGTTCAAACCTCCATCGCTAACAATTGATTTCAAAATTGGCATCATACCTTCATCAAGAGATGTTTTAATGTTGAATTTTGCAGAGAAGTTTCCAAAAGTTTTTTCTGCAATTGGAGCAAATTTCTTTATGGTTACAAAGGTTTTATAAGATTGTTGAATGTCAAATTGATTGATATTCAAATTGAAATCTACTGCAGGTTTTCTTGGATTTTTTGTGTTATAGCTTCCGCTTACTGCCATTTTTCCACCAAGCATATTGATGTTTAAATTGTTTAAGTCAATTTGCTCGTTGCGAATTAAGATTGCGCCATTAACGTCTGACATATCGTAATTGTCGTAAAGTAATTTATTGAAACTGGCATTTAAGGTGAAATCCAAATTTGCTGGCACTTTAAAGACCGTTAAATTTGAAGTGGTATCTGTTGCCGGCTTTTGAGCAGTTTCGTCTGTTGTCAAAAATTCATTACAGTTAAAATAATTGGAATTAACCGCAAAGGTTCCTTTTAACAATTCATTTTTGAAAAAATACGCCATGTAATTGTTGATTTTTCCTTTTGCAGCAATATCGCTTTTCCCCATTTTTGCGTTGAATGCAACCAAATCAAGGTATTGAGGAGTGAAATCCAATTGTGCGTTGGTAATATTTACCCCATTTGGAAAATCTTTGCTTTTATATTTTAAATTTTGAATCAGTAAATTTCCTGCGGCATTAAATTCATCATATTTTCCTTTATCCACTGATGACATGCTTCCTTTTAGCTTAACATCAGCAGTAAATTGTCCATTCAGGTCTTCGTCTTTTTCCAAAGGATAAACCAATTTTACATCGGCTAAATTTATTTTTCCTTTAATTGCAGCATCAATTAATGCATCTGAAACAGGTGTGCTGACCAATAATTTAATATCCATTGGATTTCCGGCCATTTCGAAGTGCATTTTTGGAATATTGATAACCGTATTGTCTGCGCCACCACCTTTATTCGAAATTTTTGCATCAACTTGAATATTGGTTACTGCTTTTGGTAAATCAGGATATTTGAACATCGCATTTTGAATTTGAATGTTCAAAGCAAATGCTGGTAATGATTTTGAGTTATAGATTCCTTTTGCAGAACCATCAAAAGCCAATGTTCCTTTGGTTTCTATTTTGTCGAAATCCTTTGAATAAACACCAGGAATTAATGATAAGAAATTTTTAAATTCGCTTTTCTTTGCTGAGAATTTCAAATCCATGTCAATGTCATCTTTTGGCATAGCAAGCCAACCATCAAATCCAAAAGTCAAATCGTTGAGTTTAATTTCATTTTCCTTGAAAGTGTATTTGGAATTCTTTAAATCGGCTTCTAAATCTGCACTAACGTTGAGTTTCGCTTTATTGAAATATTTTACGCCATCGTAAGAAAAGTTCAATTCTGCCATTTCTGTTTCCGTTGAAATAGAAGTATTGTCAGCAGTGAAATCTCCTTTTAATGTATGATTCATATCTTTTATTTTAAGATACATTTTAGAATCATCATCTTCGTACCAAATATTTCCCTTAACAATTTCGAATTTTTTAAGGGTCATTTTAAAAGTGGAAGGTTCTTCAACTTTTTTTGTTGTGGTATCTGCTGATGGTTTGCTGATGTCCCAATTTGCTTTTCCACCTTTTAAAACTTTAAGATGAAGCTTTGGTTGATCCAATTTAATCTTTTTTATTTTATAATTGTCGCCTTTGATAACACTCATCAAATCAATGGATGCGTAAAATGTTGGAATATTTGCCAAAGTGTCTTTTTGGAATTCATCAATTCCAATTACTGTTAAATCGTTTAGCTCCAAACTGAAATCAGGAAAACTCCTGAAAAGAGAAAGTCCATAATCTTTAAAATCAACTTTTGCATTCAGTTGTTTATTGACTTCGTCTTTTACTTTTTGAACAATTTTATCTTTGAAAATAAATGGAAGAACGATAATGGCAATAAGTAAAATCAAAAATAGGATTCCTGTTACTTTTAGAATTTTTTTTATCATGATATTTTTTTTAAATTTTTACAGATTTATTTCTTAAAAAATGATCTAATAGGGTAAGAGCAGCCATCGCTTCAACAATTGGAATGGCACGTGGAACTGCGCATACATCATGTCGACCTTTTCCTTCAATCGAGATTTCTTCATTTTGCAAATTCACGCTTTTTTGTGGTTTCATTAAGGTTGAAATTGGTTTGAAGGCAATATTGAAGAAAATTTCTTCTCCATTACTTATGCCACCAAGAATTCCGCCAGAATTATTTGTGTTAAATCCAATTTTATTGTTTTCAATAATTAGTTCATCATTCATTTCAGAACCTTTCATTTTTGAGGACATAAAGCCAGAGCCATATTCAAAACCTTTAACGGCATTAATGCTCATCATAGCTTTGGCTAAATCCGCATGCAATTTATCGAAAACTGGTTCGCCTAGGCCAATTGGACAGTTTAATATTCTACAACTAATAATACCACCCAAAGTATCACCTTCTGCTTTTACTTTTGTAAGAAGTTCGAGCATTTTTTTTGAAGTTTCCAAATCTGGGCATTTTACTTCGCTGGAATCAATTTCGTTCTGGGAAAAGTTTTTATTTATTTCAGGAATGCTAATATTTCCAATTGAGGATACAAAAGCTGAAATAGAAATTCCAAATTTTTTCAGAATTGATTCAGCCAAGGCACCAGCAATAACTCTTGCAATTGTTTCTCTGGCCGAAGCTCTGCCGCCGCCGCGATAATCACGAATTCCATATTTTTGTGAATAGGTGTAATCGGCATGTGAAGGACGAAAGGCATCTTTCAAATGCTCGTAATCTTCGGATTTTGTATTGGTGTTTCTAACTAAAAAAGCAATAGGAGTTCCGGTTGATTTGTTTTCGAAAATTCCTGAAAGAAACTCAACTTCATCTGGTTCTTTTCTACTGGTAGATGCTGCTGAATCATTTGCTTTGCGATTGGCAATTTTATTATTGATAAATTGATAATCTATTTCTATTCCGGCAGGACAACCATCAATAATTCCTCCGATAGCAGAACCATGAGATTCGCCAAAAGTTGTTAGTTTAAATAATTGTCCAATGCTATTTCCTGCCATAATAAAACAAAATTAGATAAAATAAACAACTTTGTTTTGATTTTAGTCGAAAGAATTTAACAAAAATATTAACAGAATAAATTTGAACTGAATACAAAAAAAGTTTTGTAAAAAAATAGAATGT